>JBHEPF010000081.1:0-23366 GCA_046260445.1 Dermatophilaceae bacterium
GACTCGGTGCTCGGCGTCGTCATCACCGACTCGCTGTACCACGCACACCCCGACCAGCCAGAGGGGCAGCTGGCGCGACTGAGGGCCGCCGTCGTCAACTCGCGAGCCCTGGCGAGCGTGGCGCGCACGATCGGCGTCGGCGACTACCTCCTCCTCGGCCGGGGCGAGGAGACGACCGGTGGCCGGGAGAAGGACTCGATCCTCGCCGACGCCGTCGAGGCGATCCTCGGCGCGGTCTACCTCGCCGGAGGCATGCCGGCCGCGACCGCACTCATCGACAGCCTCTTCGCGCCGCTCATGCGTCGCTCTGCGACCCTCGGTGCCGGCCTGGACTGGAAGACCAGCCTGCAGGAGGCGGTGTCCGCGCACGGGCTGGGCGTCCCGGTCTATGTCGTGGAGTCCGACGGTCCCGAGCATGCGAAGACCTTCGCGGCCACCGTGCTCCTCGAGGGCGTGGCACGGGGGGAGGGGACGGGCCGGACGAAGAAGGACGCGGAGATGCAGGCGGCCGAGGCCGCACTCGAGTCGCTCGGACCGGTCGAGGGTGCCTGAGCTGCCCGAGGTGGAGGTCGTGCGGCGTGGGCTCGCCGACCATGTGGTCGCCCGCGTCGTCGACGAGGTCACCTTCTCCGGTCACCGGGTCGCTCGCCGCCACCTCCCCGGCCCGCAGGATCTCGCCGACCGGATCCGGGGGCGCGAGATCAGCGCGGCGCGGCGACGCGGCAAGTACCTCTGGCTCGAGCTGTCCGAGCCGGGAGAGCCCGGCGGGACGGGGGCCCTGCTCGTCCACCTCGGGATGAGCGGCCAACTGCTCGTCCAGGACCGGAACCAGCCGGCGGGTCGCCATGAGCACGCCCGGTTCACCTTCGTCGACGGTGGCCCGGAGCTGAGGTTCGTCGACCAGCGGACGTTCGGCGGGATGGCCTGGTCCGACCTCGCCGCGAGCGGGGTGCCGGCGACCATCGCCCACATCGCCCCTGACCCGTTCGACACCGCCTACGACGAGCGGGCCGTGGTGCGCCGGCTCAAGACCCGGGACTCGGCGATCAAGCGGGCACTGCTCGACCAGACCGTGGTGTCCGGGATCGGCAACATCTACGCCGACGAAGCCCTCTGGCGGGCCGGCATCCACGGCGAGCGGCTCGCGCGGTCGCTCACCAAGCCGGCGCTCGGCCGGGTCCTTGGCCACGCCCGTGACGTCATGGCCAGTGCCCTCGAGCAGGGTGGGACGAGTTTCGATGCGCTCTACGTCAACATCAACGGTCAGTCCGGCTACTTCGACCGGTCGCTGCACGCCTATGGTCAGGAGGGTCGTCCGTGCGCCCGGTGCGGCGCGATGATCCGACGGGAGCAGTTCATGAACCGGTCGTCCTTCTCCTGCCCGTGCTGTCAGCCGCGCCCTCGGGGTCGATCCTCTCGGAGCCGGCGATGAGTGCCGGCGACGAGATCGTCCGGGTCACGGTCTTCGTCCGGGGGATGGTGCAGGGCGTGGGCTTCCGCTGGTGGGCCAGGGCAAGGGCGCTCGAGCTGGGTCTGGTCGGGCACGCCCGCAACACCGACGATGGCCGGGTCGAGGTCGTCGTGCAGGGCAGGCGGCTGGACTGTGCCGAGCTCGTACGGTTCCTCGGCGAGCAGCCGACCACGACGCACCGTCCGGGGTGTGTGAGGTCCGTGTCGGAGCCGCAGATCAGCGAGCCACGCGACGACATCACGGGGTTCGCCGAGCGGTGAGCCGGCACGCGACCCACACGGGCGACGGAGCATCCGCAGAGTGGATCGGTCCTGCTGGCGACCGCGGGCGCTGCCTACGATGGCGGGGTGAGAGAGCCCCCCGCCGACCTCAGCCGGCTGCGCGCGAGCATCGACAACATCGATGCCGCTCTCATCCATCTGCTCGCCGAACGGTTCAAGGCCACCCAGCAGGTGGGTGAGCTCAAGGCCGAGCTGGGGCTGCCCCCTGCCGACCCGGGACGGGAGGAACGCCAGATCACCCGTCTTCGGGCGCTCGCCGACGAGGCAGGACTCGACCCGCAGTTCGCCGAGAAGTTCCTCGGGTTCATCATCGCCGAGGTCATCCGCCACCATGAGGCGATCGCCCTGCGGGAGACCTGAGCCGACGAATGAGCGCTGGGTGACGGTCTGCTTGGCTGCCACGACCGGCGGGATGAGGATCAGGTAGCCAAGACCCCGGCCACGAGGCCCAGAGGGTCAGCGCGAACCACAGGAAGCTCGTCGTGAGTCCCGCGACGGCCGTGTCGGCCAGGAGATGAGGGAAGGTCGGACCTGCGGCGGTCGAGGTCACGGTAGCGACTGTGACCGCTCGTTGGCCCCGGCGCATCCCTGTATCCCCACTCGTTCTCCCGCTCGCCTCCCAGGTGCGGCGGCAGCGCCCGGGTACAGTGAACCGCGATCTCACCGACCCACGTGTGCAGCCGCGACCACGCGCGGACCCGTCCGAGACCCGGCCACCCACAGAAGGACGCATGTACGTCAAGACCCTGACGCTCAAGGGCTTCAAGTCCTTCGCCTCGGCGACGACGCTGCGACTCGAACCGGGGATCACCTGCATCGTCGGCCCGAACGGCTCCGGCAAGTCCAACGTCGTGGACGCGCTCGCGTGGGTCATGGGGGAGCAGGGCGCCAAGAGCCTGCGCGGCGGCAAGATGGAGGACGTCATCTTCGCGGGCACATCCGGGCGCGCACCCCTGGGTCGCGCCGAGGTCAGCCTGACGATCGACAACACCGACGGCGCCCTCCCGATCGACTACACCGAGGTGACGATCAGCCGGACGATGTTCCGCTCCGGCGGCAGCGAGTACGCCATCAACGGCACCCCGAGCCGGCTCCTCGACATCCAGGAGCTGCTCTCCGACAGCGGCATCGGCCGCGAGATGCACGTCATCGTCGGCCAGGGTCAGCTCGACACGGTCCTTCGCTCGACCCCGGAGGAGCGGCGCGGCTTCATCGAGGAGGCCGCGGGCGTGCTCAAGCACCGCAAGCGCAAGGAGCGCGCGCTGCGCAAGCTGGAGACGATGGAGGGCAACCTCACCCGCGTGAGCGACCTCGTCGGCGAGATCCGTCGTCAGCTCGGGCCGCTCGGACGGCAGGCGGAGACCGCCCGAAGGGCCGCGTTCATCCAGGCGGACGCGCGGGACGCACGGCTGCGCCTCCTCGCCGACGACGTGGCTCAGCTCACGTCGGCCCTCGAGCAGGAGGCGGCCGACGAGTCGGCACTGCTGGCACAGCGCACCACGGTCGAGGCCGCGCTCGCCGAGCGGCTCGAGGTGGTGCGCACTCTTGACGACGAGGCCCGTGAGGCGGTGCCCGAGCTGAGCCGGGCGAACGAGCGGTATGTGCGCCTCCAGTCGATCCGCGACCGTCTCGAGTCCACGGCGAGCGTCGCCGCCGAGCGAGTGCGCCTACTCAGCCAGGACGACGAGGACGAGTCGACGAGCGGGCGCGACCCCGAGGAGTTGCGGCGCCAGGCCGTTGCGGCCCGCGAGTCCGAGCATCAGCTGCTCGCCGAGGTCGCCGAGGCCGAGACGCGGCTCAGCGCTGCCGTCACCGCGCGCGCCGAGGCGGAGGAGGCGCTGGCGGTCGAGAGCAGGCGGGTCGCCGCGCTGGCCCGCGCCGCCGCGGACCGCCGCGAGGGCCTGGCCCGGCTGAGCGGTCAGGTCGCTGCGCGCACGAGCAAGATCGAAGCCGGCGAAGCCGAGCTCGGCCGACTCACTGGAGTGCTCGAGGCGAGCCTGGCCCGAGCCGCGGAGGCCGAGCGGCAGTTCGCCCACCTCGAGGGCAGCGTCGCCCACGACGAGGAGGACGAGGTCGGGCTCGACAGCGCCTACGAGTCCGCGACCGCCGACCTCGAGGCCGCCGAGGCCACCGTGCGCGAGCAGGTCGAGGAGGAGCGCAACGCCGAGCGCGAGAAGAGCGCACTGTCGGCGCGCCTCGACGCCCTGCAGCTCATGCTTCGGCGCAAGGACGGGGCTGCCGCACTGCTTGACGAGAGCACGCACGGCGTCACCGGCACCGTGGCCGAGGTCCTGTCCATCGAGGCCGGCTGGGAGGCCGCGGTGGCTGCGGCGCTCGGCTGGGCCGCGGAGGCGGTCACCGCCGACTCGCATGAGCACGCGGCGGCGGCCATCGAGCGACTCAAGACCGACGATGCCGGTCGGGCCGGGCTTCTCGTCGCCGGCTCTCGCTCTCCCGCCGCCCCAGCGGCACGGTCGGCGTGGCCCGGGCTCGACGGCTCGGCGAGGTGGGCACGTGACCTCGTCTCCGCTCCGCGTCACCTCGAGGCCGCTCTCGACGCCCTCCTCGACCGGGTCGCCATCGTGCCGGAGGCCACTCATGCCCTTGCGCTTGTAGCCCGCGGTGAGGGGATCACGGCTGTCACCGCCGACGGTGACGTCTTCGCACCGGGGTTCGTGCGGGGCGGATCGAGCGGCGACGGCCAGAGCCTGCTCGAGATCCAGTCGGCTGCCACCGAGACGGCCGCCGCTGTCGAGACGGCCCGCCGGCGGGCCGAACAGGCCAAGTTCGCCCTCGCGGGCGCCCGCGAACGGGTCGCTGCCGTGGAGGGGCGGGTGTCCGGCGCTCTGGAGCGGCTGCATGAGTCCGACGCCCGGATGTCCGCCCTCGCCGAGCAGCTTGGGCATCTCGGTTCCACGGCTCGCACCGCCAAGGCCGAGGCGGAGCGCACCCAGCGCGCCATCGACGATGTCACTGCGACCGCGACGACGGACCGCGCCGAGCTGACGGCTCTCGAGGAGCGGCTCGCTCGAGCGAGTGCGGACGTGCCCGAGGGAGCCGAGGGTGAGCCGAACACCGACGAGCGGGACCGGCTCGAGCTCGCCGCGAGCAGTGCGCGCACGACCGAGACCGAGCTGCGTCTCGTACTGCGCACCAAGGAGGAGAGGACCCGCGCGGTTCGGGGCCGTGCCGAGTCCCTCGAGGGTGCGGCACGCAACGAGCTCGCCGCCCGCGAGCGGCTGCGACTGCGGCGTGAACGTCGGGCCCGAGAGGCAGAGGCCGCCGCCGCCGTCCAGGCCGCAGCCGGGTATGCGGTGGCCCAAGTCGCAGCGGCCCTCCACCTCGCCCGGGTGGCCCGCGACGCCGGTGAGTCCGCTCGCCTCGAGCGCGACCGGGTCCTCGCCTCGGCCCGAGGGGCGGTGGCCGAGCTCCAGGACACCATGCGCGAGCTCACCGACTCGGTACACCGGGACGAGGTCGCCAGGGCCGCCCAGATGGCGAAGGTCGAACAGCTCCACGTCAGGGCGATCGAGGAGCTCGGCATCGACCCCGACGTGCTCGTCGAGGAGTTCGGACCCCACCAGCCCATCCCGTTCGTCGGCGAGGCGCCGGATGCTGCGGACCCGGAGGCTGCGGACCCGGAGGCTGCGATCCCGCCGAAGCCCTTCGTCCGGGATGAGCAGGAGAAGCGGCTGCGCAAGGCCGAGCGCGCGCTCACGGCCCTGGGCAAGGTCAACCCGCTCGCTCTCGAGGAGTTCTCCGCGCTCGAGGAGCGGCACACCTTCCTCACTCAGCAGATCGAGGACCTCAAGGCGAGCAAACGTGACCTGCTCGACATCATCCGCGAGGTCGACGATCGGGTGCAGCAGGTCTTCGCCGCGGCGTTCCATGACACGGCCGAACACTTCGAGCGCGTCTTCGCGCGGCTCTTCCCCGGTGGAGAGGGCAAGCTCGTCCTCACCGATCCGAGCGACATGCTCATGACCGGGATCGAGGTCGAGGCCCGCCCGCCCGGCAAGAAGGTCAAGCGGCTCTCGCTGCTCTCGGGTGGGGAGCGCTCACTGGTCGCCGTCGCGCTGCTCGTCGCGATCTTCAAGGCCCGACCGAGCCCGTTCTACATCATGGACGAGGTCGAGGCCGCGCTCGACGACACCAACCTCGGCCGCATCATCACGCTCTTCGAGGAGCTGCGCGGCAGCAGCCAGCTCATCGTCATCACGCACCAGAAGCGCACGATGGAGGTGGCCGACGCGTTGTACGGCGTGTCGATGCGCGGCGATGGCGTGACCACGGTCGTCTCCCAGAGGATGCGGGACGTCGATCAGTCGGCCTGAGGCTGCCCAGTGCGCCTACCGGTCGACTCCGCCGATCGCCGAGGGTGGCCAGAAGCGAGCGACGACCGGGCCGACCACCTGATCGGTACGGACGAACCGTGCGCACTCCTCCGACTCATCGGAGCGCCCACGACAGCTCACGGCGCTGTCCGACGAGTTCGCGCGGTTGTCCCCGAGGAGGAACAGCGACCCCACCGGGACCGTGATCTCCGGGAAGCAGCGCGCCGATCGTGGGCTGCTCGAGCAGTCGCTCGTTCCGGTCTCGAAGGTGAGGTCCGATCCGAGGTATCCCTCGGTGAGGGCCACTCCGTCCACGGTCACGTGCCCGTTGTCGTCGCAGCAGGCGACCTTCTCGCCACCGGTGGCGATGACCCGTTTGACCGTGTATGCACGGGTCGAGGGGCCGAGACCGACGACCGAGCCGATGACTCGGATGACGTTGACAGTCGTGCTGTCGCTCGGGCTGCGTCGCGTCGACTCCCAGGTGTCGCCGTGCTCGAAGACGACGATGTCGCCCCGCCCGACCGTGTCGTCCAGCCGGTTGACGAGGATCCGGTCACCGGTCATGAGCGTGCGCTCCATCGAGGCGGACGGGATCTGGTAGGCCTTGACGGCGAAGGCCTGGACCAGGGCGAGGACAGTGATGGCGAGGGTGAACTCGAGGAACGAGCGTACCCACGGCCGGTCCCACGGTCGCGGACCGCGCGGTGCCGGAGCAGCGGGCGCGGGCCGGTCTGACGGCTGCTGCGGGGGACTCGGCCGGGGCGTCGGAGGCACGGACCCACGATAGGCGTCCGGCTGCGGGGCGGACGCGCGACCCATATCGTGGGGGGCCCGAGCCGGGGTACGGCCGAGAACCCTGGTCACAGTTCGGTCTCACTGGGCGGTTCGGTTTGTGCACCGTCCCTCCAGGTCGGCACCCTAGAGACGTGTTCGCTCTCATCTTCGGCATGATGGTCTGCCTCGCCCTCGCGCTGGCCGTCGTCGGCCTGGTCGCTGTTCCTGCTCGCCGGGACGGCCGAGAGGTGCTCACGCACCGTGGCGAGGAGCTCGTCGGCACGGTCCGCGACCGCCGTCACCGCTCCTGATCCGCGGGCTGCTCACTCCGCTGTCCGGCCGTCTGGGGGACGGATCCGCGCACCTGACCACAGCCGGTGGCCAGGCCGCTACATTTGGCGCATGGATGAGGTCACCGATTTCGAGTCTGCCGTCGCCGCTGTCCCGGGCCTGTCGCGCGACCCTGGCAACGACGTCAAGCTGCGGCTCTACGCCCTGTACAAGCAGGCGACCGAGGGCGACGTCGCGGGCAAGCGGCCAGGCTTCACCAACATCGTGGGGCGCGCCAAGCACGATGCATGGGCCGCCCTCGCCGGCACCGCTCCGACGGAGGCGGAGGCCCAGTATGTCGCCGAGGTCAACGCGCTGCTCGCGGCCGAGTGAGCCGAAGCCGGACCGCTCGGGCCGGTGACCTGCATAGGGTGGGTGGATGACTCCTCGTTCCGGCCTCAACCTTGACCACATCGACTCCACCGTCCGGCCCCAGGACGACCTCTTCGGGCACGCCAACGGGGTCTGGATCGCGCAGACCGAGATCCCCGCGGACCGGGGACGCTACGGTTCGTTCGACATCCTGCGCGAGCAGGCTGAGGCCGACGTGCGTGCCATCATCGCGGAGGTGGCCGAGGGCTCGCCCCAGCCGGGCACCGTCGCGGCCAAGGTCGGTGACCTCTACGCCTCGTTCATGGACGAGGAGCGCATCGACTCGCTGGCGCTGACCCCGCTGGCCGCCGACCTCGACCGCGTCGCCGGGATCGAGTCACCGTCCGACCTTCTGCGCACGCTCGGTGCTCTCGCCCGCGAGGGCGTGCCCGGGCTGGTCCTCCCCTACATCAACACCGATGCCCGCGACTCCAGCCGCTATGTCGTCCACCTCGAGCAGTCCGGCCTGGGTCTGCCCGACGAGTCGTACTACCGCGAGGACCGGTATGCGCCGGTGCGGACCGCCTACCAGGACCACCTTGTCCGCATGCTCGGATTCCTCGACCTCGACGACCCGGGCGCCGTGGCGCAGCGCGTCCTCGACCTCGAGACCCGGCTCGCGACCGGCCACTGGGACACGGTGAGCAACCGCGACCCGGTCAAGACCTACACGCTCGTCGACGCAGCCGGGCTGGACGCGCTCGCTCCCGACCTCGACTGGGCGGCCTACGCCGACGGCCTGGGCGCCCCGGCCGACATCCTCGACGCCGTCATCGTGCGTCAGCCCTCCTACCTCACCGCTGCGGCCGAAGCGGTCTGCGACATGCCGCTGTCCACCTGGCGGGAGTGGCTCACATGGCGCGTCCTGCACGCACGGGCCCCGTATCTCACCGACGGCATCGTCGCGGAGAGCTTCGACTTCTACGGACACACCCTCTCCGGCGTCCCCGAGAACCGCGAGCGATGGAAGCGCGGCGTCAGTGTCGTCGAGGGCGCCATCGGTCAGGCGGTCGGTGAGCTGTATGTCTCCCGCCATTTCCCACCCCAGGCCAAGGAGGCCATGGTCACCCTCGTCGCCAATCTCGTCGAGGCCTTCCGTCGCTCGTTCCGCGACGTCCCGTGGATGAAGGAGGACACCCGGGCGGCGGCCCTGCGCAAGCTCGAGGCGTTCACCCCCAAGGTCGGGTACCCGGACCGCTGGCGGGACTACTCGTCGCTGGAGATCGACGCGGCCGACCTCATGGACAACGTGCGCCGTGCTGAGGCGTTCGAGACCGATCGCAACCTCGCCAAGCTCGGCCAGCCGGTGGACCGGACCGAGTGGTTCATGACCCCGCAGACGGTCAACGCGTACTACAACCCGGGGATGAACGAGATCGTCTTCCCCGCCGCGATCCTGCAGCCGCCCTTCTTCTCGGTCGAGGCCGACGATGCTGTGAACTACGGCGGAATCGGCGCGGTGATCGGTCACGAGATCGGCCACGGCTTCGACGACTCCGGGTCGCAGTTCGACGGCTCCGGCAACCTCGTCAACTGGTGGACCGAGGAGGACCGGGCCCGCTTCGAGGAGCTGACCGGAGCGCTCATCGAGCAGTTCAACGAGCTCGAGCCCCGCAACGCGCCGGGGGAGAAGATCAACGGCGCCCTCACGGTCGGTGAGAACATCGGCGACCTCGGCGGACTCGAGATCGGCCTGGCCGCCTATCGGATCGCCAGCGGCGCCGACGAGGGACGAGAGCCCCCGGTCGTCGACGGTCTGACGGGGGAGCAGCGCTTCTTCCTCGCGTGGGCACAGGTGTGGTGCGGCAAGACCCGTGAGGCGGAGGCCAAGAGGCTCCTCGCGATCGACCCCCATAGCCCGCAGGACCAAAGGGCCAACGCCGCGCGCAACAGCGACGCCTTCCACGAGGCCTTCGACGTCCGCGAGGGCGACGGCATGTGGCTCGGACCCAAGGAGCGCGTCTCCGTCTTCTAGGAGCTGAACCACCGGTAGCGGCCCTCGCGGTCGGCTGGATTGGGCCGTCAGCGGCGCGCTGGGGGAGGATGGTGCGGTGACGCTCTCCGACAGCCTCTTGACCTACGTCGCCATCGCGGCGGCCATTCTCGTCGTTCTCGGCGGCCTGCTCATCGGCCTGCTGCGAGGCCGGCGGAGCTCGGCGCCGGAGGCCACGACGCCCGAGACAACGACCCCGCCCGACCTGGGTCGTTCGCCCGACGACGGTGGCGGCGTCGACACCCTGCCGCCTCGGGTCGAGACCACCGCGCCGGGTGTCGAGGCCGAGGCCCCGGAGGACGTCCTCGCGCCGGACCTGACCCCCACGCCGACGATCGAGCGTCCCGAGTCACCGGTCGGACGGCTCCGGCGACTGCGGGCCCGGCTCGCCCGCTCGAACACCGCGATCGGACGCGGCCTGCTCGCGCTCCTCTCACGCGGCGGCCTGGACGAGGAGGCCTGGGAGGACGTCGAGGACACCCTGCTCCAGGCCGACCTCGGGGTGGAGGCGACGACCGAGCTCGTCGACCGGCTCAAGACCCAGGTGCGGGTCGACGGGGCCACCTCGGAGGAGGAGGCCCGCGCCATCCTGCGTGCCGAGCTCCTCACTCTCGTCGACCCGACGATGGAGCGTGGACTGGCGAGCTCGCGGATCGACCTCCGGCCGGCCGTCATCATGGTCGTCGGGGTCAACGGCACGGGCAAGACGACCACCGTGGGCAAGCTCGCCCGGGTGCTCGTCGCCGAGGACAAGGACGTCGTGCTCGGCGCCGCGGACACCTTCCGGGCCGCCGCCGCCGACCAGCTCGAGACGTGGGGGGCCCGCGTGGGGGTGCCGACCGTGCGCTCGCACAAGGACGGCGCCGACCCGGCGTCCGTCGCCTTCGATGCCGTCCGGGCAGGCAAGGAGATGGAGGCCGATGTCGTCATCATCGACACCGCCGGCCGGCTGCACAACAAGGTCGGGCTCATGGACGAGCTCGGCAAGGTCAAGCGGGTCATCGAGAAGCAGTCCCCGATCGACGAGGTGCTCCTCGTGCTCGACGCGACGACCGGTCAGAACGGTCTGCGCCAGGCGGAGGTGTTCGCCGAGGTCGCCGGGATCACCGGCATCGTCCTGACAAAGCTCGACGGCACCGCGAAGGGCGGCATCGTCGTCGCCGTGCAGCGCAAGCTCGGGGTCCCGGTCAAGCTCGTCGGGCTCGGCGAGGGGCCGGACGACCTCGCGCCGTTCGACCCTGAGGCGTTCGTCGACGCGATCCTCGCCTGACGGGGGCGTCCAGGCCCATGGGGCTCGGCGTCGTCTACTCTGACCCGCGTGAGTGCCGTCGGGGAGAGCCAGCGCCTGGGCCCGATCGGGCGGTCCTGGCGGGTCGCTCTGGTGCTCGCGCTGGCCGTGCTCTTCGGTCTCGGGTCGGCGATTGGCGATGACCACTGGTGGCCGTTCGGCCCCTGGCGGATGTTCTCCACCTCGACCAACCCCGACCGAGCCGTCGTCTCGACGATCATCGAGGTGCGCACCGAGGATGCGCCCCGGGAGTGGATGCCCGGCTCGCTCAATCTTCGAACCGTCGGGCTGAACCGCGCCGAGGTCGAAGGGCGCCTGGATCTGATCCGCGCCGACCCTGCGCTGCTCTCGACCCTCGCGGCCACGCGTGAACGGCTGCGCCCCGACGAGCCGCGCTGGACGGCGATCCGGGTCGTCTTCGAGCGCACCCACCTCCAGGGGGGCAAACCGACAGGCGAGGTGAGTCGAGAGGTCGTCGCGACCTGGGACTCAAGCGATCGTGCGAGCGGACCATGACCCGGTTGCATGACTGGCTGTTCCCGCTCCTGCCGGTGGCGCGGGTCGCACACCTCCGTCTGGTCGTCTACGCCTTCGTCGTCGTCGACGTGCTCCTCCTCCACCACGACGGGTACTACCACGGCTGGGCCGACCCGGTCTGGTACCAGCCGCTCATCATGGGTGAGCTGCTCGGTCTGCCGGCGGCGACGGTGCTGCTCGTGGGCGTTCTCAAGTGGGGCTGCGTCGCTGCGGCCGTGGCGGCGATGACGGGGCGCGCACCCCGTCTGCTCGGGTGGATTGTCGCGGCGCTGTGGATCTGGTACCAGTACGTCGCCTTCTCCTACGGCAAGGTCGACCACGACCGGGGCGACTTCGTCATCGCCCTCCTGCTCCTGCCCACGGTCGGTCTGGCGCAGCTGGATGAGCGTCGCCGCTCCGAGGCGGCGGGGTTCGCGCTGCGCGTCATCCAGATCATGGCGATCGCGACGTACTTCCTCTCGGCCGTGGCGAAGATCCGGTTCGGCGGGTGGGAGTGGGTCAACTCGGCGACGATGGTCCGTGCCGTCGTCCGGCGGGGGACGCCGTTCTCGGAGTGGCTGCTCGAGGTGCCGTGGACCCTGCACGCGTTCCAGTGGTTCATCGTCGGGGCCGAGCTGCTGTCTCCGCTCATCTTCCTCGTCAGCGAGAAGTGGCGACGGCGGATGGTCTATGGCTGGTTCGCCTTCCACGCCATGACGTATGCGGCGATCACCATCGCGTTCTGGCCGCACCTGGTGATGATGCTGGCCTTCCTTCCGCTCGAGGAGTACGGGCGTTGGCTACGCGGGTGGTGGTCCGGCCGGCGACGCGGTCGAGGGTCCGACGACTCCGGCGAGAGGAGCCGACCGCGTCCGGGGGACCCTCTCTCGCGCACCGAGGCGACAGGCCGACCCTCACGCGCGACGGCGCCTCCCGTCCGCAGGGGAGCCTCGTCTCGGCGGGCTGCCTCGGATCTACTTCGGGGCTACCGCGGGCGTTGACTGGCCGGGAGCGAGCACGCCGGGGTGCCCCCGGGGAGTCGATGCCGGTTGGCCGCGACCCATCGATAGACCAGACCGGCGAGGGTGTTGACGCCGGGTGCGAGCATCACCAGTCCCAGTGGTCGCAGCGGCACCCGGCTCGCGATGAGCGTGCGGGCGATCGCGTTCTGGGCCGAGGAGATCGTGCCGTCGGATGCCACCCACTGCACCGCCGCGTCGCACTGCTCCGGCGTCAGTGAGTAGGCGCCGAGGTCGAGATCCTGCCAGGCCCCGACGGCGAAGTCCTGGTCCCGGCGTCTCAACCGGTCGGTCACCAGCCGCGAGAACCGGGTGCAGATCCCGCAGTCGCCGTCGTAGATGAGCACGGGACGGGGCACAGTGACCGGGGACGGCGCAGGGGTGGGTGCGGATGGCATACCGCCATTGTCCGTCACCGCGGCGAAAGGGAGCGGACATCTGAGCGCGACAAGGGTCGCATTCATCCGCTACCGTAACCTACGGAAGCGTAACCTACGGCGCCGTAGGTGCATCGAGTGAAAGGCCCCACATGACCGTAGAACCCGCTGAGTCAGCCATCGCTACCAATACCGGCACCGCCACCGACACCGCCACTGACACCGCCACAGGCGGGCGCGCCAGGCCACCGATCATCCAGGGTGGTATGGGCGTCGCGGTCTCCGGCTGGCGGCTCGCCAGAGAGGTCTCGCTGGCCGGCCAGCTCGGCGTCGTCTCGGGCACCGCGATGGACGCGGTGCTCAGCCGGGTGCTCCAGGACGGCGACCCGGGAGGGCACTACCGCCGAGCCATGGACGCCTTCCCGAGTCCCGCGATGGCGCAGCGCGTGCTCGACAAGTACTTCGTCGATGGTGGCAAGGCGGAGGGCGCACCCTACAAACCGATGCCCAAGCTGAGCCTGGAGCTCTCGCCCGCTGCGCAGGAGCTCGCGATCGTCGGCAACTTCGCCGAGGTGTGGCTGGCGAAGGACGGCCACGACGGCGTCGTGGGCGTCAACTGCCTCGAGAAGGTCCAGATGGCGACCCCGACCGCGCTGTTCGGCGCCATGCTCGCCGGGGTCGACTACGTGCTCATGGGTGCCGGAATCCCACGCGAGATCCCCGCGCTGCTCCGCGCGCTGGCGGAGGGAGCGCCCGGCCGCGTGAGCGTCGACGTCGCGGGCGGCAAGCTGCGCCACTATGCAGAGGTCGAGCCGGTAGCGATTCTCGGCTCCGACCTACCGCCTCTGACGAGGCCGGACTTCCTCGCGATCATCTCGGTCGACCAGCTCGCGTCCTATCTGTACCGCGACCCGGAGATCCGTCCCGACGGATTCGTCGTCGAGCGACCGCCGGCGGGCGGTCACTCCGCGCCTCCGCGAGGCAAGATGCAACTCGACGAGCACGGTGACCCGGTCTACGGCGCGCGCGACGAGGCACGCCTGGAGGCGATGGCGGCGATCGGACTGCCGTTCTGGATGGCCGGGGCGTACTCCACGCCCGCGATGGTGGCCGAGGCCCGCGCCGCGGGTGCGGTCGGCGTCCAGGTCGGCACCCTCTTCGCGCTCTCCGACGAGTCCGGCCTGAGCGGCGGACCCAAGGAGCAGCTCCGCGACCGGCTGCGCTCCGGTCAGCTCGCGGTCCGCAACGACCCGCGCGCGAGCCCGACCGGCTTCCCCTTCAAGGTCGCCGACCTCGAAGGGACCATGAGCGAGCAGACCGTGTACGAGGAACGCCCCCGGTTGTGCGACCTGTCCTACCTGCGGCAGCCGTTCGAGCGGGAGGACGGCGTGATCGGCTACCGCTGTGCGTCCGAGCCGGTGCACATGTACCTCAAGAAGGGCGGGGCGGAGGCGGACACGGTCGACCGCAAGTGCCTCTGCAACGGACTGATGGCCAACATCGGCCTGGGGCAGCATCGCAAGGACGGGTACGTCGAGGACATGATCGTCACCCTCGGGCAGGATCTCGTGGGAGCGAGCGAGCTCATCGAGCGGCACCCGCAGGGGTGGAGCGCGACCCAGGCGCTGGACTACCTGCTCGAGGGATCGGCGAGCTCCTCAGGGCGGTAGCCGCCCACGATGTGGGACAACGGCCCCGATGCAATACACCTGTCACATCGGACGGCCACGTGTAACACGGACGACACACGCCGCGGTACGCCCCGCAACATCGCAGGCGCAGAGTCATGCCCATGGAAACCATAGACACAGGCACGACCGCCTGGATCCTCATGAGCGCCTCGCTGGTGCTCCTGATGACCCCCGGTCTTGCGCTCTTCTACGGCGGCATGGCCCGCTCCAAGTCCGTTCTCAACATGATGATGATGTCCTACGGCGCCCTCGGCGTCGTCGGGGTCGTCTACGTCCTGTGGGGGTGGTCGATGTCCTACAGCGGCGACAGCATCCTCGGCGTCGTCGGCAACCCCCTCACCCACTTCGGCCTCGCCGACACCATCACCGACGCCTCCGGCAACTACATCGTCTCCGACGGCCTGCCGACCATCGTCGACGTCGGCTTCCAGGTCACCTTCGCGATGATCACCGTGGCTCTCATCAGCGGCGCCATCGCCGACCGCGCCAAGTTCGGCACGTGGCTGACCTTCACCGCGCTGTGGGTCACCTTCGCCTACTTCCCGATGGCCCACATGGTCTGGGGCGGCGGGCTGCTCAGCGACGAAGGCCTGTTCGGCTCGATCGCCGCACCGATCGACTTCGCCGGCGGCACCGTCGTCCACATCAACGCGGGAGTCGCAGCACTCGTCCTGGTCTTCGTCCTCGGTGCCCGCAGGGGCTTCGGCAAGATCGCGATGCGCCCGCACAACCTCCCGCTCGTCATGACCGGCGCCGGCCTGCTGTGGTTCGGCTGGTTCGGCTTCAACGCAGGATCGGCGTATGCGGCGGACGGCACCGCGGGTCTGGCCTGGGTCAACACGACGACCGCCACCGCCGCGGCGATGCTGGGCTGGCTCCTCGTCGAGCGGTTCCGTGACGGGCACCCGACCTCCCTGGGCGCCGCCTCGGGCATCGTCGCCGGTCTCGTCGCCATCACCCCGGCAGCGGGCTCCGTCTCACCGGTCGGGGCCATCCCGCTCGGTCTGATCGCCGGCGCCCTCTCCGCTCTCGCGGTCGGGCTCAAGTACCGCCTGGGCTATGACGACTCGCTCGACGTCGTCGGTGTCCACCTCGTCGCCGGCCTCTGGGGCACGGTCGCCATCGGCTTCCTCGCGACCGAGACGGGCCTGTTCTACGGCAGCGACTTCTCCCAGCTCGCCGTCCAGGTCCTCATCGCACTCGTCGCGGTCGTCTTCTCCGGCGTCATCACCCTCATCATCGCCCTGCTGCTCAAGGTGACCATGGGATGGCGCGTCGAGGAGGACGCCGAGACGGTCGGACTCGACCAGAGCGTCCACGCCGAGTCGGCCTACGACTTCACCGGTGGGAGCGGCGGCGGTCGGCTCACCGCCACCAGCATGGCCACGCGGGAGCCGGTCCCGGCCCCGTCCACGTCCACCAACGAGGAGGCTCGGGCATGAAGCTCGTCACCGCCGTCATCAAGCCGCACCAGCTCGAAGAGGTCAAGGAGGCCCTGGAGGCCTACGGGATCTCCGGAATGACCGTCAGCGAAGCCTCCGGATACGGCCGCCAGCGCGGCCACAGCGAGATCTACCGCGGGGCCGAGTACACCGTCGACTTCGTGCCCAAGGTGCGCCTCGAGGTGCTCGTCGAGGACCTCGACGCCTCCTCGGTCGTCGACGTCATCGTCAAGGCCGCGACAACCGGGAGGATCGGGGACGGCAAGGTCTGGATCGTGCCCGTCGAGGACGTCGCCCGGGTCCGGACCGGGGAGCGCGGTGTCGCTGCCATCTGAGGTCACCCGCCCGGGCCCCTCCGCAGAGACGGGTCGGTCCGGGCGGGCCGACGTGCCCGCGCGGGAGGGCCTGGCCGGCCTGACGGCGGTCGTCGGCACCGAGGGTTTCGCAGCCCCCGGTGCCGGCGCTCGCCGTCGGGTCGCCATCAGCTCCTACCTCACCGGCTGGCTGGCCGGCCACTGGGCCGAGGCCACGGACGGGATCGACCCCACCGGTGCGGCGCTCGTCGTCCTCGGCAGCATCGGACGTGGTGACGCAGGGCCGTCGAGCGATCTCGACATCGTCATCCTCCACGACACCCGGGCCCGGGTCAGCCGGAACATCCAGACTCTCGCCGACCGCCTCCTCTATCCCTTGTGGGACACCGGGATGCGGGTCGACCACAGTGTTCGTACCCTCGCCCAGTGCCGGGATGTCGCATCCGCTGACCTCATCGCGGCCATCGGGCTGCTCGACCTCGCGCACGTCGCCGGTGACCCGGAGGTGAGCGCGTCGGTGCGGGCCTCCATCCACCACGACTGGCGCAAGGCAGCGCGCACCCGGCTGCCGTCCCTCGTCGAGGCCCTCCGGGCCCGCCACGCGCGATACGACGACCTCTCCCAGAGCATCGAGCCGGACCTCAAGGAGTCGCGCGGCGGCCTCCGCGACGTCACCGTCATCCAATCGCTCGTCACGGCCTGGCTCGCCGACCAGCCCCATGGCCGGCTCGACGACGCGACCGACCTGCTCCTCGACGTGCGCGACGCGATCCATGTCAGCACGGGCCGAGGGCGCTCCCGACTCATCCGCGACATCCACGACGACGTGGCGGGCCTGCTCGGTATGGCCGACCGGGACGCTCTGCTCACCGAGATCTCCGGTGCCGGGCGCGCCATCGCCTACGGGTTGGACGCAACCCTCCGCAAGGCAGGACAGGCGCAGCGCGCCCGCACGCTGCGTGTGGGACCCCGCCGCCCCCAGCTCACGCCCCTCGGCTACGGGTTCTACGAGAACGACGGCGAGCTCGTGGCCGGCCCGAGGGGGCTCGCGCAGAGCCCGACGACGCCGCTTCGCTGCGCGGTGACCGCAGCCCGGGCCGGCCTGCCCATCTCGCCGGTGACCCTTGGCTCGCTCGCCGCGATGCCGCACGAACTCGGCGATCCCTGGCCCCCGGAGGCGCGCGGTCTGTGGGCGGACCTGCTCGCGACCGGTGACGGGCTGCTCGCCGTCTGGGAGGGACTGGACCAGATCGGGCTCGTCCACGCATGGTTGCCGGAATGGGCGGCGGTCCGCAGCCGCCCGCAGCGCAGCCCGATCCATCGGCACACCGTCGACCGGCACCTCCTCGAGACGGTTGTCGAGTCGTCCCGGCTGATGCGCTCGGTCGCTCGACCCGACCTTTTCCTCCTCGCCGCGCTGCTCCACGACATCGGCAAGGTCGCCGGCGCCAGCGACCACAGTGCCGCCGGCGTCCCCATCGCGACGAAGGTGCTCGACCGGATGGGCTACCCCGAGCGCGACCGCGACCTCGTCGTCGCGGCGGTCGCCGAGCACCTCACCCTCATGGACCTCGCCACCCGGCACGACCCGACCGACCCCGAGACCATCGAGACGGCGTACGCGACGGTTCGGGGCGACCACGAGCTCGCCGAGGTCCTCGTCGCGCTCTCCGAGGCGGACGCGCGCGCCGCCGGAGCGACCTCCTGGTCCAGCCAACGTGAGGCGCTCTTCCGCTCGCTCACCTCCGGACTGCGCTCGCGGCTCGGTCCGACGGTCCCGGCCCAGGTGCGGGACGTGCCCGAGGCGGGCACCGCATACCCGGTCCTCGACGAGACGACCCGTGCGCAGGTGAGGCGAGGGGAGCCGGTCATTGTCGTCGAGGCGGACGGCCCCGGCTACCGGATCGATGTCATCGAAGCAGACCGGCCGCGCCTGTTCGCCGACTGTGCGAGCGCCTTCGCCTCCAGCGGGCTCACGGTGCGCGGCGCGGTCATCCGGACCACCGACGACGTCGCTGTCGACAGCTGGAGCGTCGACTCTCCCGCCGGCGTCCCAGACCTGGAGCGGGTGCGGCGGGCGTTGGAGCGGCTCGCGATGGGATCGGCTCCGGTGCGCTCGGCACCCCGGCGACTGCGGGCCCGGGAGCGCCCCCCACCTGTGGTCCTCATCCATCCGGATCTGGGTCGCGGGGGCGTCGTGCTCGACGTCCGCTGCGCGGACCGGCCGGGTCTGCTGGCCGATCTCGGGTATGCGATCGCCCGGACCGGCTTCGAGATCCGCAGCGCGGATGTACGCACCTACGCCGGCCAGGCTCGCGACCTCCTGCTCGTCCGGCCGGTCGGGGTTGTCCCAGCCTCGTCGGCCGGCCTGGAGTCGCTGCTCGGCGCGGTGACCACTGCCTGCCGCTGACGACCCTCCAGACGGTCGAGGAGTCCGGGCCGGTCGGGCCAGCGGTTAGCCTATGGGGGTGTTCACCAGCCTCTCCGACCGTCTGACCGCGACCTTCAAGAACCTGCGCGGCAAGGGCCGGCTCTCCGAGTCCGACGTCAACAAGACCGTCCGCGACATCCGGATGGCCCTGCTCGACGCCGATGTCGCGCTGCCCGTCGTCAAGGATTTCACCGGCAAGATCCGCGAGCGTGCGCTCGGCGCCGAGGTCTCGCAGGCCCTCAACCCGGCGCAGCAGGTCATCAAGATCGTCAACGAGGAGCTCGTCGGGATCCTCGGCGGGTCGACGCGCACCATCCGGTTCGCCAAGAGCGGGCCGACGGTCATCATGCTCGCGGGTCTGCAGGGGTCGGGCAAGACGACCCTCGCCGGAAAGCTCGCCTATTGGCTCAAGGACCAGGGGCACACCCCGATCCTCGTCGCCGCTGACCTCCAGCGCCCCAACGCCGTCACCCAGCTCGAGGTCGTCGGCCAGCGCGCAGGCGTCCCCGTGTTCGCGCCAGAGCGTGGCAACATCGGCGGGCACGACGCCGTCGGCTCGACGGGCGAGGGCACCCGGTCCTACGGTGACCCGGTCACGGTCTCGCGCGCGGGTGTGCGCGAGGCCGAGCAGCGGCAGCACGACGTCGTCATCGTCGACACCGCCGGCCGGCTGGCCATCGATGCCGATCTCATGCAGCAGGCGGCCGACATCCGCACCGCGGTCGACCCCGACGAGGTCCTCTTCGTCATCGACGCGATGATCGGTCAGGCCGCTGTGGAGACCGCGGAGGCCTTCCTCGAGGGGGTCGGCTTCACGGGTGTCGTGCTCTCCAAGCTCGACGGTGACGCCCGCGGTGGGGCGGCGCTCTCCGTCGCGGGGGTGACCGGGCGGCCGATCATGTTCGCCAGCACCGGTGAGAACGTCAAGGACTTCGAGGTCTTCCACCCCGACCGGATGGCCTCGCGCATCCTCGACATGGGTGACATCCTCACCCTCATCGAGCAGGCCGAGCGGGCCTTCGACCGCGAGCAGGCCGACGAGATGTCGCGCAAGTTCCTCGCCGCCGAGGACTTCACCTTCGACGACTTCCTCGACCAGATGGCCGCGGTCAAGAAGATGGGCTCCCTGAAGTCCATGCTCAAGATGATGCCCGGCATGGGTCAGATGGCCGCGCAGATCGACTCATTCGACGAGCGCGAGTTCGACCGGGTAGAGGCGATGGTCCGCTCGATGACGCCGTTCGAGCGCAACCACCCCAAGCAGATCAACGGCTCCCGCCGCGCGCGCATCGCCAAGGGCTCCGGAGTGACCGTCTCCGAGGTCAACCAGCTGCTCGAGCGCTTCGGTGAGGCGCAGAAGATGATGAAGTCGCTCGCCCGTGGCGGCGGGATCCCCGGGATGCCGGGGCTCCCAGGCATGCCGGGAATGGGCGGGTCAGGGGGCGGCAAGCGAGGCAAGGGTCGGCAGCCGCAGCCACGCAAGAAGGCCAGGTCCGGCAACCCGGCCAAGCGCGCCGCGGAGGAGCGGGCCGCGCGGGAGCGAGAGACAGGTGCCGGCGCCCTCGGTGGCGGCGCAGCCTTCGGCGGACAGGACATGCCCGACCTGGCGGACCTCGACCCGAGCCAACTGCCGGCCGGCTTCGAGAAGTTCCTCGGCGGCGGCAAGAGCTGACGGGTCGACCGCAGACGATGTCCCTCTTCACTCTCGCGACCGGGTCTGCGGGGCCGCGGGTCGCATACCTCCACGGCCTGTTCGGCCAGGGCCGCAACTGGATGCAGATCGCCAAGGGGGTGAGCGGACCCGAGGGCACCGACACCCGCGCGCTGCTCATCGACCTGCCCAACCACGGCCGCTCGCCGTGGACGGAGGAGTTCTCGTTCCTCGAAGCTGCCGAGTCGGTGCTCGAGACGCTCGAGCAGGCGGCACCTGGGGAGTCGTGGACTCTCGTCGGCCACTCACTCGGCGGGAAGACGGCGATGGTGGCCGCGCTGGAGCGACCCGACCTCATCGAGCGGCTCTGCGTCGTCGACGTCGCGCCGCGCGACTACGGCGGGCTGGCGCGCTTCTCGCGCTATGTCGAGGAGATGCAGCGGCTGCCGCTCGACGAGCTCACGACCCGCGCCGACGCCGAGGAGCGCTTCGAGGAGTCCAACCCCGGGGTGAAGGCCTTCCTCCTGCAGAACCTCCGCCGCGATGGCGACCGTTGGCACTGGCAGCACAACCTCGACCTCGTCGCCCGCGACATCGCAGAGGGTCCGTCCGGGCGGATGGGGGGCTGGCCGCTCGAGCGGGGTGACGTCGAGCCCTATCCGCACCCGGTCCTGTGGATCGCCGGGGGGGACTCCGACTACGTCACCGACGAGGACTCCGAGCCGATGCGGGAGCTGTTCCCGCTCGTGCGACAGGTGACCGTCAAGGGCGCCGGGCACTGGGTGCACACCGAGGCTCCCGAGATCGTCATCGGTGCACTGCGCAGGCTGATCCTCTAGGTTCGTGCTCTAGGTTCGTGGTATGCCCGACGTCCTCCACCTCCGCGGTCCGATCCTCGCCGGTCCCGACGATGTGCGCGCTCAGGCGTGGGTCGTCGACGGCGCCATCTCGTATGCGCCGCCCACCGGCTCCCACGACATCCGCTCCCTCGACGGCTGGGTGGTCCCGGGGTTTGTCGATGCGCACTGTCATGTCGGCCTCGACGCGGAGGGGGCGGTCTCGCGCGAGAAGGCCGAGGCCCAGGCGACCCAGGACCGGGACCATGGCACGCTCCTCATCCGGGATGCCGGCTCACCCGCCGACACCCGCTGGATCGACGAGCGCGACGACCTGCCGAAGATCATCCGGGCCGGGCGGCATATCGCTCGGACGCGGCGCTACATCCGCAACTATGCGCATGAGGTCGAGCCCGAGCAGCTCGTCTCGCGGGTGCGGGCCGAGGCGCGGGCCGGCGACGGCTGGGTCAAGCTCGTCGGCGACTGGATCGACCGCGAAAGCGGCGACCTCGCCCCGTGCTGGCCGGTCGAGGTACTGCGCGAGGCGATCGCGGCCGCGCATGAGGAGGGCGCTCGCACCACGGCGCACTGCTTCGGGCAGGAGTCTCTCTATGACTTTGCTGCCGCCGGTTCGGACTGCGTCGAGCATGCGACGGGGCTGGAGCCCGAGACGATCACGCAGTTCGCGGAGCAGGGGATCGCCATCGTCCCGACCCTGGTCAACATCGCGACCTTCCCCCAGATCGCCGCCCCGGCGGAGGAGAGGTATCCGGCCTACCACCGCCGGATGCTCGACCTGCATGCGCGGCGCTACGAGACGATCGCCAACGCCTACGAAGCGGGCGTGCCGGTCTATGTCGGCACCGACGCGGGCGGGTCGCTCCAGCACGGGCTGGTGCCCGAGGAGGTGCGCGAGCTGGAGCTGGCCGGTCTGCCTCGGCCGGCCGCCCTCGGCGCTGCGACCTGGTCCGCACGCGAATGGCTCGGGATGCCGGGCCTCGAGGAGGGCGACCCGGCCGACCTCGTCGTCCTCTCGGCGGACCCCCGCGAGGACCTCGGTGCCCTCGCCGACCCTGTCGCCATCGTCCTACGCGGACGCATCGTCGGTTGAGTGCGTTCGGAGCACGTCCCGGACCGGGCTAGACTTTGCTCCTGTACCCGCGCCGGCGTCGGTTCTGCTGACCTGCGCGCCTACCCCGAGGCATCGGCTCCCCGCGTGAATCCCCACCGGTCTCGCCGTGCCTCGCATACATGAGAAGGAGACACCACACTCGTGGCCGTCAAGATTCGCCTCAAGCGGATGGGCAAGATCCGCACCCCGTTCTACCGTGTCGTCGTCATGGACAGCCGCACCAAGCGTGACGGCCGGGCCATCGAGGAGATCGGCAAGTACCACCCCACCGAGGAGCCGTCGCTCATCGACATCGACTCCGACCGGGCCCAGTACTGGCTCACCAACGGCGCCCAGCCGACCGAGCCCGTCATGGCCCTGCTCAAGGTCACCGGCGACTGGCAGAAGTTCAAGGGTGAGCCGGGTGCCGAGGGCACCCTCAAGGTCAAGGAGCCCAAGACGAGCAAGAAGGAGCTGTACGAGGCTGCACTCGCCGCGGCGGGCGCCTCCTCCGACGACTCGGACTCCACCCGGGCCACGACTCCCAAGAAGAAGTCCGCTCCGAAGAAGAAGGCCGAGGCGGCTCCTGCCGAGGAGACCACGCCGGCTGCGGCCGTCGAGGAGACCCCAGCTGCCGAGGAGACCCCCGCTGCCGAGCAGAGCGACGTCGCCGAGAAGACCGGGGCCTGATCCCCATGCTCGAAGAGGCCCTCGAGCACCTCGTCACCGGCATCGTCGACAACAAGGACGACGTCGTCGTGCGACACAAGGAGATGCGCCGGGGCGGTGAGCTGCTCGAGGTGCGGGTCCACCCCGACGACCTCGGCCGCGTCATCGGTCGCTCCGGCCGCACGGCGAGCGCCCTGCGCACCGTCATGGGCGCCCTCGCCGGCGGCAAGAACGTGCGCATCGACATCGTGGATACCGACCGGGTCCGATAGCAGGGTTCCGCGACAGCGGGACCGGAGCGGGATCCGGAGACAGGCACGACCGGGTCCGATAGCAGGGTTCCGCGACAGCGGGACCGGAGCGGGATCCGGAGACAGGCACGACCGGGTCCGATAGCAGGGGCGCGACAGCGGGACCGGAGCGCGATCCGGAGACAGGCACGACCGGGTCCCCTGATCGGGCG
>JBHEPF010000093.1:0-32815 GCA_046260445.1 Dermatophilaceae bacterium
CCCAGCGGGTGATTCCCGAGGGGCAGGTCTGGGCCTACACGGAAGACGGCACCGGTCGACAGGTCAGGGTCGTCCCGCGCAACACTCCGATCGCCTGGTGACGAGCGGATTCCTCGGCCCCGGGACCCTTCCGGAAGGGAGGGTCCCCGGGGTCTTTCTCGGTCCCTGCCTCAGGTCGGAACCTCGCGGCCCGGGAGCTCATGCTTGAGGTCCCGCGCGGCGAGCTCGTCGACCGCCTGCTCGGGCGTGAGGCCCTCGTAGAGCAGACGGTAGACCGCGTTGCAGAGCGACATCTCGACGCCCACGCTCACCGCGAGGAGGTGGACGGCCTTGGCGTTGACGACGCCCTCCGCCACCTGGCCGAGACGCTCCTGGATCGACTCGAGGTCCTCGCCCCGGCCGAGTCCGTAGCCGACCCGGTAGTTGCGCGACTTCTCCGAGGTGCAGGTGAGCACCAGGTCCCCGACCCCGCTCAGGCCGCCGAAGGTGAGTGGGTCGGCGCCGAGGGCCACCCCGAGTCGGGTGATCTCCGACAGGCCACGGGTGATGAGCCCCGCGTCGGCGTTGCGCTCGAAGCCCATGCCGTTCGCCAGCCCGACGGCGATGGCGACGACGTTCTTCGCGCAGCCCCCGATCTCGACACCGACGACGTCCTCCGTCACGTACGGGCGGAAGAACTTGGTGGCGAAGGCGATCTGGGCGCGGCGCGCATACGACAGATCCCGACCGGCGATGGTGACGGCCGTCGGCAACCCGGCGGCGACCTCCACGGCGAACGACGGACCCGAGAGATAGATGAGCCGCGGGTGCACCTCGGCCGGGAACACGTCCTCCAGCACCTGGTGCATCGTCATGAGCGTCTCGACCTCGATGCCCTTGGTCACGGAGCAGAGGATGCTGTCATCCGCGGTCGTGTCGAGAAGCGGACTCAGGCGCTCGGCGACGTCTCGCATCACCTGGGAGGGGACGGCGAGGACGATGAGGTCCGCCCCCGCGACGGCCTCCGCGAGGTCGGTCGTGGCGCGCAGGCCCGGGCTCAGCGGGAGGCCGGGCAGGTAGCGCTCGTTGTTGCCCGTGTCCTCGATGGCGGTGACCGTCTCGCGGTCGATGTCCCAGAGGACGACCTCGTGGTCCTTCGAGCGCAGCAGGCTGGCGAGGGCCGATCCCCAGGACCCGGCCCCGATGACGGTGACATGCATGGGACGAGTATGCCGCTCGACGGTTCGCGTTGAGGACACCCTGCGATGTACTCGTGACTGGATAGGGGGAAGAATGGCGCGGGTGAGCATGCCTGTTTCCGCCGAAATCATTGCCAGCGCCGTCCGCCAGCACTGCGAGACGATCCGTCGCCCCCGCGTCGTGTGCAGCGGCAACGCCGCGATCCCGCACCGTCTCCTCGCGCTCGTGGACTCGGTCCTGCCCGAGTACCGGCTCAACATCCTCAACGCGGCACCCGGCATCCCGCACCGTGAGGGCGTCATCCATGAGACCTCCTTCGTCGGTGCCGGGATGCGCAACAGCGCCACCCTCGACTACGTGCCGGCCCGTCTGTCCCTCGTGCCGACGCTCTTCTCCCGCACCCTGCACCCGGACATCGTCCTCGTGCACACCTCGGCGCCGGTGGACGGCAAGGTCTCGCTCGGGATCGAGACCAACGTCCTGCCGGCCGCGATCGAGGCGGTCCGCCGCCGCGGGGGCCTCGTCTTCGCCCAGGTCAACGAGAAGATGCCGTACACCTTCGGCGACGCGGAGTACGACCTCGCGGACTTCGACGGGTGGACGGAGTCCGACGACGTCATCGCCCACCCGCGGGCTCCACGCCCCGGGGGCGAGCGCGGCGAGTCCGCCGCGGTGATCGGCGATTACTGTGCCAGCCGGGTCGGCTCGGGCGCGACCCTGCAGCTCGGCATCGGTGAGGTCCCCGACGCCACCCTGCCCGGACTGGCGAAGAAGCGCGACCTCGGGGTGTGGACCGAGATGTTCAGCGACGGCATCCTCGACCTCCATGAGGCCGGCGCTCTCGACCCGCACCGCTACATCACCGCCTCCTTCGCGATGGGCTCGGAGGCGCTGATGTCGTTCGCGCACCTCAACCGCCAGATCATCATGCTGCGGACCGAGAAGACCAACGCCCCGGCCAACGTCGCCAAGCAGCCCGGCATGACGTCGATCAACACCGCTCTACAGGTCGACCTCTTCGCCCAGGCCAACGCGTCCCGGCGTCGCGCGCGGATCCACTCCGGCTTCGGCGGGCAGACCGACTTCATCGTCGGCGCGCTGCACGCCCCTGGAGGTCAGGCCATCATGGCGCTGCGCTCCTGGCACCCCAAGGCCAACGTCTCGACCATCGTCCCCCTCATCGACGAGCCGGTGACCTCTTTCCAGCCGAGCGCGATCATCACCGAGCAGGGCATCGCCGAGGTCGTCGGACGTCCCGAGAAGGAGCAGGCCCGGGCGATCATCGACAACGCCGCCCACCCCAGCGTGCGCGAGGAGCTGTGGGAGGAAGCCGGCTACCTCGGCCTGGCCTGATCGCATCACCCGCCCCGGGTTTCTCTCCCAGGGCGAGAAGGCTCAACTGAGGGAGACAACGCTTGTTTCCCATAGTTGAGGGTTGTGTCCCGAGCAGTTGAGGGTTGTGTCCCGACGCGGAGTCGCTGCCGTACGACACCGCGTCACGCCACGCGGGCGAGTGCCTCCCGGACCTTCGCCACCGCTCGGCCCGGCGTCTCGAGGTCTGCCCAGATGAGTCGCACGACGATGTAGCCAAGTGCCCGCAGCCGGTCCTCGCGCTTCTTCTCCTCGAAGAGGGAGGTGCCGCCCTCATCCGAGTACTTGAGCCGACCGTCGAACTCGACAATCACCTTGGTGCCCTTGACGACGAAGTCCACGCGTGCCACGAACCTGCCGCCAGGATCGGTGATCGTCACCTGGGGGACGAGCTCGATGCCGACGAAGGCAAGCGTGATGGCCGATCGCGACTCTCCCACGGACTCGCGACGCCCGTCAGAGAACACGAGCATGGCTGATGCCCGGTTGGACCGTGGCCACGACCTCACCTGCTCAACCGCCGCCGCAAGACCTTTGTCGGTCACCGCGCCGGAACGCAGCGCGGCGTCCGCGCTGACCACTCCCGGCACAATGCCGGCGTCCATGGCGTGCTCAACAAGCGCGTCCGCCAAAGGGACGCAGGGACCCCAGGGACCCTCGACGCTGTCCTGGCGGCTCGCGGCCCGTCGGATGTGAAACGCCTTCATGCCGGCCGACCGATCGCGCGGGCGGAGCAGCCGCGGCCTCGTGATGGGGGCGCCCCACACCGGCAAGCCGTGCGCCAGCACGGCGGACGTTCCGGTGAGGACGGCGTCGGGATACAGAAGGAAGGCACCCGCCACGAGCTGTCGGTGCCAGATCTCGGGATCGTCACTCGACATGGCCGCCACCGCATACAGACCGCGCCCCGGGTGGCGGAGGACGTCTCTCGACACGAGGGCCACCGCGTCGGCCGATCCGATGCCGGCGGCCGACAACTGGGCTGTGGTGAGCATCCCGTGCTGGCTGCGGGCGAGGAGGACGATGCCGGGGTCGAGTGTTTCCATGGCTCGACGTTGAAGAAGCGCGGTGGGGGACCGCCAGGCTCAGTTAGGGGGCTGTGGACAGCGCACCCGACCGTAGCGGCCGTGTGAAGAACCCCTGGGCGCAGTCTTCGGGCGGAAACCCTCAACTGTGGGAGACAACGGTTCCCTCCCAGAGCTGAAGGTGCCTGCCCTGGGAGTAAATGTTGGGGCGGGAGGTGCACTCAGATGACGTAGCGGAGCGGCTCGGCCGGGCAGTCGTCGCCGAGGGCCATGTCAGCGATGCGACCCTCGCTCTGGGCCGCCGTGAGCGCCGAGACGGCGCGGTCCCGCATCGTCCACGGGTCGATGGTGTTGACGTTGATCTTCGTGCCGCCCTCGAACCCCGCGAGGGTGGAGATGCGCCACTTGATGGCGACCCGCAGCGGCATGGAGACCTCGACGCCGGGCGGTCGATAGTGCCACTCCTCGTTGCACGGCACCTGCGGACCGGCCGCGACGTGACAGGCGTGGAGCAGGTCCGACCAGCCGCGCACCTCGGCCGGGCTCATCTGCCACGGCGACGGCGCCGCCGAGCGGGAGTAGACCTCGAGGCTCGGATAGCGGTGGCCGTAGCCGGCGATGGCGATCGCATGCTCGTTCTCGGCGATGACCAGGCCCTCCGCCCGCGGGTAGGCGACGCCGAAGTCGTTGTAGAGCCACGGGTTGAGCCGCACCAGCTCGATCTCCTCGCGCATACTCACCCCGATCTCGTCGATGGCGACGAGCTGTTTGTGGAGGTGGTCGAACGAGGCGCCGGCCGGGCGCAACCAGTTCTGGAAGATCGCGACGTGCGCGGCGAACACGTTGCCGTCGTACAACGCTCGGGCGGCGTCGAGCGTGACCCGCGTGTACTCATCGTGCTCGTCCGGCGTGAGTGTCCCCGAGCCGGCGAGGTCCGTCGTCACCGTCGCCTCATCGACGTAGTGCCGGCGCGGGATGACGAGGTCGTGGCAGCTGCCGAAGAAGTGCCTGCCGCGCTCGATCTGCTCGGCCTCGGGGAGCGCGTCCCAGTCCTCGGCTGACAGGCCACCGGCGAGCGCGCGGGTCCGGGCGATCGCGCACAGGTGCTCGCGCCCGAACCGGTCCGCCAGATAGGTCTCGGCATGCTCGAGACCCGACTCGGGGACCTCATAGCCGTAGTTCTCGTGCCAGTACGAGTAGGCCAGGATCTGGAAGAGGTTGGGGATGACCCGGAAGTCCGCGGCCGCGGCGACGACCGCTTCGGCGGGCAGCGCATACCTCCACTCGCCACCGACCGACCGCATCCGTTCGGGGGGCGACTCCAGATAGCGGTCCGAGCAGAAGGGGCAGTATGCGCCGCTCCGGCTCTC
Source organism: Dermatophilaceae bacterium (assembly GCA_046260445.1). Lineage (GTDB taxonomy): Bacteria > Actinomycetota > Actinomycetes > Actinomycetales > Dermatophilaceae > F2B08. The sequence continues at coordinate 4,946 of JBHEPF010000093.1, forward strand.
GTCGATCGGCTCCGGAGGCGGTCCGATCGGGGCGAGTGGCCGGTTGGCGCGGCCGGGGATGGTCCACACGGTCGTGCCGGAGAACGGGTTGGTCTGCTTCACGGTGCCATCGGCCATTCGGCGGATGGGGTGGGCTGCCTCGGGAAGCACGGTTCCCAGACTAGGGCCAACGACTCCCGGCGTGTCGGGACGGGCGATTAGGCTGGCCGGTATGACCGTGCCCACTGGAAACCCCGCCTCCGACGGTGCCGCCGCCGTCCCGCCGCTCGCCCCGCCGGAGTCACTCGTCCTCACCGCCCCCGAGGCGCCCCCGCAGATCGGGGAGACGCAGGCCCCGAAGATGGCACCGCAGGTCGCTGCGGAGGCCGTGCCGGCGCTCGACGCCAAGGTCGACGAGTTCATGACCGCGCTGTCCAGCGCCGAGGCCAAGAGCCCCGATTTCGCCCGACAGGCGGAGAACGTGCGCACCATGGGCGATGCCGACATCCGCCGGGCCGCGGAGACGAGCAACCGGATGCTCGAGCGCCCGGTGCGAGCGCTCCAGGAGGGAGGGCTCTCCGAGGGTTCGACGGTCGGCAAGACCCTCATCGACCTGCGCCGCACGATCGAGGACCTCGACCCGAGCGGGGGCGCGGCGACGAGCCGGTGGACTGCCTGGCTGCCGGGCCGGGACAAGGTCACCGACTACTTCCGCAAGTACCAGTCGAGCCAGTCGCACCTCAACGGGATCCTGCACGCCCTGCGCAACGGCCAGGACGAGCTGACCAAGGACAACGTCGCGCTCAACCTCGAGAAGTCGAACCTGTGGAACGTCATGGGCCGCCTCAACCAGTACATCTACATCGCCGAGCAGCTCGACGCCCGGCTCGCGGCCCGGATCGCCGAGCTGGACATGACCCATCCGGAGGAGGCCACGGCGCTGCGCCAGGACGTGCTGTTCTATGTCCGGCAGAAGCACCAGGACCTGCTCACCCAGCTCGCCGTCTCGATCCAGAGCTATCTCGCGATCGACATCATCATCAAGAACAACATCGAGCTCATCAAGGGCGTCGACCGCGCCTCGACGACGACCGTCGCCGCGCTGCGGACCGCCGTCATCGTCGCCCAGGCGCTCGGCAACCAGAAGCTCGTCCTCGACCAGATCACGGCGCTCAACACGACGACCTCAGGGATGATCCAGCGCACCTCCGAGATGCTCCGCGACAACTCAGCGGCCATCCAGGAGCAGGCCGCGTCCGCGACGATCGGCATGGAGCAGCTCCAGGCGGCGTTCGCCAACATCTACGCCACGATGAACTCCATCGACACCTTCAAGCTCAAGGCCCTCGACACGATGGCCATGACGATCGGCACCCTCGAGACCGAGGTGGAGAAGTCCAAGGAGTACCTCGAGCGGGTCCGCGCCCACGACGCCCGCCAGGCGAGCGGCACGCTCGACCTCGACGGCACCGGCCGCTAGCGGCGAGAGACGTCGGTGGGGTTCCTCGACTGGCTGACGGGGCGACGGCAGGAGCCGGAGCGCCTCGACCTGCCCGCGCCCCCGACAGAGGACGACATCCGGGCGGCCCTCGACACCGTCGGTCGGTCCGTCGTGGACCGAAACGCGCCCCCGGTCGTGCGCGCCCGGGTGCAGCGGATCAGCTCGACGATCGAGCAGACCCTGCCGCGGCTTCGCGACATCGGCCTCGGCACCTATGACGGGTTCTCGGTCATGACGACCGCGACCGACTACCTGCCCGAGGCGCTCGACGCCTACCTACGCCTGCCCAGGCAGTGGGCCGACACCCGGCCCATCGAGGGCTACAAGACCGCGCTCATGGTGCTCATCGAGCAGCTCGACCTCCTCGCCGCGACGATGGACAAGATCTTCGACGCCGCCAACCGGGCGGACGCGCAGGCGCTCATCGCGCATGGCCGGTTCCTCGAGGCCAAGTTCGGCCACGGGGCGGAGAGCACCTTGGATGTGGGCACCTCCGCGCCGCCGCCCCCGACGAACACCCTGGACCTGTAGCGGCCTCCCGCCGCGCCGACTCGACCCTCCGAGGACCTCATGCCGACAGACCCCACCCGCCCGAAGTCCCTCAGTGCGGCTCTCGCCGCGCTCCTCGAGGTTGCCGCGACGGCCGGCATCGCCGAGGACGCCGCCCGGGCGGAGGGCGAGTCGCTCGCAGCCACGGTGGCGGAGCCGGCGACCGGCGCATACCTGGACTGGGTGCGCGAGACCGGCGGCGGCCGGACCGCGGAGGACTTCATGCGGGCCGCCCAGCGCGGTCGCCGCTACCGCGGTGCGCCGACACCGTCGATGAGCCAGCTCACCCTGACCAAGAGCCGGCATGCGCCTGAGTATGCGCGGGCTCTGGCCGGTGTCGCGATGGCCGCCGTCGGCTTGGGGCAGGAGAACGCCCGCGTGCTCGGCAACGCGACGACTGCGTCCGCGGCTCAGCTCGGTGAGGCAGTCGGTCCGGGCCGTCCCGCGACTCCGGCGACGACTCAGGCGCCGTCACCGGGACCCGACCTGCCCTCGGCCGAGCGGCTCCTCAGCTCGGTGATGAACGAGCTCAAGGACGTCTCGAGCCGGATCCGGGGGCTGCGCGACGACCCGGTTCTGGACCTGCCGAACGGGTCCACCTTCGACGTCGGGCACGGTGATGCGCATGCACCCGGTGCCTTCGACCTCAACACGGGTGGCCGGTCCGCGCCCGTCGCGGACGCTCCGAACCAGACCGCCGGTGCAACCAAGGCAACCGCGGAGGCCGAGGCCGACACTCAGGCCCAGGTGCAAGGCGAGGAAGAACCGGTCAAGTCGGTCGAGGAGCTGCTCGCCGAGCTCGACGAGCTGGTGGGGCTCTCGGAGGTCAAGGGCGAGATCCACCGTCAGGCGGCTGTGCTCCAGGTCGAGCGCAAGCGGATCGAGGCCGGCCTGAAGTCCCCGACGATCACCCGTCACCTCGTCTTCACCGGCAACCCCGGCACCGGCAAGACCACGGTGGCGCGGCTCGTCGGCGGGATCTACCGCGCGGTCGGGCTCCTGTCCAAGGGCCAGCTCGTCGAGGTCGACCGCAGCGAGCTGGTGGCGGGCTACCTCGGCCAGACCGCGATGAAGACCGCCGAGGTGTGCGCGAGCGCCAAGGGCGGCGTGCTGTTCATCGACGAGGCGTACTCACTCGGCGGCGACCAGTACGGCCGTGAGGCGATCGACACCCTCGTCAAGGAGATGGAGGACAACCGCGACGACCTCGTCGTCATCGTCGCGGGGTACCCCGTCCCGATGGACGCCTTCATCGGTGAGAACCCCGGCCTCGCGAGCCGGTTCCGCACTCACATCGAGTTCCCCGACTACTCCGAGGATGAGCTCGTCGCGATCTTCCGGCTCATGGTGAGCGGCGCCGACTACGACGCCGGGGAGGAGGTCGAGGAGCGCCTCACCGCGATCATCCACGCCACGCCGAGGGGCCCGCAGTTCGGCAACGCCCGCTTCGTCCGCAACAAGCTCGAGTCCGCCATCGGTCGGCACGCGTGGCGGCTGCGGGACGTCGCCGAGCCCACCGTCGAGCAGCTGCGGACCCTCGTCGTCGAGGACTTCCCGCTCATCACCGCCCCTCAGGGTGAGACCGGGGGGCCCACCGATGCCGTGGACTGGACGGCATCGGGCACGATTGAGGATCACGGCGCATCCGACGCGTCGGCACAGCGGCAACAGGAGGGTAGTGATGACTAGCACCGGCGGCGCCGCGGTCCAGTCCGCGCCCGCTCCGGCACCTCCTGGAGGAGCCGCCGCCGGCTCAGCCGGGTCGGCTCCCGCGTCGACGACGTCCCTGGTCCCGGCGCAGACCCCCGGATCGACGGACGCATCAGGTCAGCGGATCCCGATGCTCGGCGCTGCGGATGTGCCGGCGGCGCTGACCCGGTGGCAGGCCGCGCTCACCGTGGCCGTCGTCGTCTGGGCCCTGGTCACCGCCGCCCTGCTCGCCGCCAGCTTCCAGAACAACCGGGCCGGAGCGGCGAACACCGCTCAGCTCACCCGGATCCACGACATCCAGTCCAGCCTCTTCCGCGCCGACGCCATCGCGACCAACGCGTTCCTCGTCGGCGGTCTCGAGCCGGCCGAGCAGCGCGCCGCCTACGACGCGGGCCTCGAAGAGGTGAGCCGTCTCATCACCGAGGCCGCCGATGCCCAATCTGCCGACCGTGAGGCGCTGGTCGTCCTCAACACGCACCTCCTTCGCTATGCCGAGCAGATGCAGCAGGCCCGGGCGAACAACCGGCAGGGGTTGCCGGTGGGTGCCCAGTACCTGCGCGAAGCCAGCGCCCAGCTCCGCAGCGACACCCTCCCCGTCCTCGAGGCCCTCGTCGCGGCGAACGAGGAGCGTGCCACCGAGGCCTTCAGCCGACACAACGTCCTTCTCGTCGCGCTCCCCGGAGTCGTCCTGCTCATCCTGTTCGGCTGGTTCAACCAGCAGCTGGCCCAGTCGTTCCGCCGCCGGTTCAACATCGGGTTGGTGGCTGCGGCCGGAGTCGTTCTCGCGCTCACCGTCGTCGTCGCCGCGGTCACCTGGTCGCTCGCGTCGGACGGATCCCGGCTCCAGGACGGTGACTTCGCGACCGCCGTCGACACGGCGACCGCCCGGACCGCCGCGAACGACGCGAAGTCCAACGAGAGCCTGCGCCTCATCGCCCGCGGCTCCGGGGCCGCCTTCGAGGAGGCGTGGGTCGCGGCCGACGCGAGGGTCGAGGAGCTCATCGGCGCCGACGCCGAGCTCAGCGACCTCTGGGACCGCTACCGCGAGGGGCACGCCGCCATCGTCGCGGCCGATGAGGGGGGCGACTGGGACAGCGCGGTCGAGCAGGCCATCTCCACGGGGGACGGCTCCGCCTCGAGCGTCTTCGCCGCCTTCGACGAGCGGACCGCCGCCGTCGTCGAGAGCTCCAGTGACAGCGTGACCGGGTCGCTCGCGAGCGGCGGGTGGCGCGCGGTGATCGCCGCGATCGCCACCGTCCTGGCCGCCGTCGCGGCGGTCGCCGCCGTCGCGTGGGGCCTGACGGTCCGCCGGAAGGAGTTCGCATGAGGTCCTCCCGCCTGCTGGTCGGGGCACTGGGCGCGGCCGGGGTCCTGCTCGCCACCGCGTGCGGGTACTCCCCGACCCCGGTCCCGACGCCCACCCCCACCGCTGCGGCGACGAGCGCTCCCGCTCCGCCGGCAGCGCCGAACTGCGACAACGCGACCCAGTCCTACGACCCGCTCGCGCCGATGCCGGCACCCGGAGCGATGCCCGAGGGCTCGACGATGGCCGAGATCCAGGAGCGCGGCCGGCTCATCGTCGGCGGTTCCGCCGACAGCTTCCTCCTCGCCTCGCGCAACCCGCAGACCGGTGACATCGAGGGCTTCGACGTCGACATGGCCCGGTCAGTGGCTGAGGCGATCTTCGGCGACCCCGAGAGGATCCAGTTCAAGGTCATCACGGCCGCCGACCGCATCCCGGTCCTCGAGAGCGGCGAGGTCGACATCGTCGTGCGCAACATGACGATGACGTGCGGTCGCTGGGAGCAGATCGGCTTCTCCGCCGAGTACTACCGCTCCGGACAGAAGATCCTCGTCCGCCAGGGCTCCGACATCACCGGCCTCGACACCCTCGCGGGTCACCGGGTGTGCGCACCCAACGGCACCTCGAGCATGGACAACCTCATCCGGCTCGTCCCCGAAGCGGTGCCGGTGGGCTCCTCGAACCACACCGGCTGCCTCGTGCTCTTCCAGCGCGGCGACGTCGACGCCATCACCGGCGACGACACCGTGCTCGCGGGCCTGGCCGCCCAGGACCCCTATGCCGTGGTCCTCGAGGGCGAGCCCTTCACCGAGGAGCCCTACGGCATCGGCGTGCCCGCCGAGGACACCGACCTCGCCGTCTTCGTCAACGGCGTCCTCGAGCAGATGCGCACCGACGGGCGCTGGTCCGCCGCATACGACCGCTGGCTGGCGCCGACTCTCGGTGCCGGCAGCGGCCAGCCGACCCCCGTCTACGGGCGGGGCTGACCGGATGCCGCTGTCGATGAGCTCGGTCCGGGCACCCCACGCTCCCGGGCGCCTGGGTGAGCCGGTCGACCCTGCGGCGATGCAGAGCTACCTGCAGCTGCTCGACGAGTGGCTGCGCGCGCGCCAGAGCGAGCTCGCCGACCTCGACGCGGCGGCCCTGTCCTCGGAGCGCAAGGCCGAGTTCACGAGCGACATGACCCTCTCGATGGCGCTGTGGCAAGCGGTCTCGGAGCGCAACCGCCGCCTCCTCGAGGTGTGGGACGGTGGCCGCGTCATGCGTCAGCAGCAGGAGCAGCTCTCCTCGCTGCTCTGGGGTCGGCTCGACGCGGCGGCTGCCGGGGGCCTCACCGTCTCGCTGCCAGAGGCGTGCCGGCTCTCGGACGCACTCGCGAGCCAGATCCGGGTCAAGCTCGCCTTCGACCCTGCCGCCGACGCGCAGATCGCCCGGATCAAGTCGTCCCGCGCGGCGCTCGAGCGGCTTCGCGACCAGCTCATGCTCGAGCCCCCTGCGGCTCGCGAGCGCGGCGCCCAGGTGTGGAAGGCGCTCGCGACCCGCGTCGCCGACGTCAGCGCCCGGGCCCAGCGCGGCGCGGACGTCGGGGGAGTCCTCGGTCCGCTCGAACACGAGCTGGCCCGGATGGAGCGCGATCTCATCGTCGGCAACGCCCAGCGTCGAGAGGCCCGTGGTGCGCTCGAGACGGCTCGCTCGATGCGCGGCGCCCTCGAGCAGCGGCAGGCCGGCCTCACCGTGCTCGTCGAGCGCGCCGTGCGCACCGTGCAGCCCGCTCCCCGGTATGCCGTGCCCGACGTCGCCGCACTCGGCCCGGTCCCGTCGACACCGGCCGCGATCGCCCAGTACCTCGACCGCCTCGAGCGCGTGTCCCGCGCCATCGGTTTCGCCGAGCAGGAGTACACCGAGGCGCTAGAGGAGCACGAGGACCTGCTCGCCCTCCTCGACGCGCTCGTCGTCAAGGCCGGCGCCCTCGGGGTCGCCGGGCACCAGGACGTCCGAGCCGCCGAGCGCCAAGCCCGCGCCGTCCTCAGCCGAGAGCCCTGCCCGATGCCTCTCGCGCGCCAGCTCGTGACCACCTACCAGTCGTGGACCGACACCGAGGGCAAGGAGAGCGCATGACCAGATGCGGACAGCCCGGATGCTCCGGCGAGATCCTCGACGGCTACTGCACGGTCTGCGGGATGCCGGGGGAGGCCGGCGTTTCGACCGATGCCCCTACGGCGATGGCGGTCCCGGGAGCGGGGGCGGCGCATCCCCCTGTCGTCGACGGTGGCCACTGCGCCCAACCGGGCTGCTCGGGAGAGATCGCCGACGGCTACTGCACTGTCTGCGGTGCGCCGGGGGGAGCCGCGCCGCTCGAGCCCGCTCCCGGCGACGACGAAGCCAGCCCGATGTCGGGCAGCGGCTCGGTCGCGACCGCCGCAGGCATCGGCTCGGCCGCGATCGGCTCGGCGCGCGCCAAGGGCTCCGGGGTGACCCAGCGCGTCCGCAGCGGCAGCGAGCGGATGCGCGCGGCCCGGCTCGGAGCCGGCCTGACGAACGTCCCGGCCGCCCCACCCGTCGATGCCGCCTCCGCTGTGCGCCTCAACGCCGAGGTCCCGGAGCACCGCCGGGTCTGCAGCAGCTGTGGCGCGGAGGTCGGTCGCTCGGTCGACGGCCGCCCCGGCCGCACCGAGGGCTTCTGTCCGCAGTGTCGCTCGCCCTACTCCTTCGACCCCAAGCTCAAGGCGGGCGACCTCGTCGCCGGTCAGTATGCGGTGGCCGGCCCGCTCGCCCACGGCGGCCTCGGCTGGATCTACCTCGCGCGCGACCGCAACGTCTCCGACCGGTGGGTCGTGCTCAAGGGCCTGCTCAACGCCGGCGACGCCGACGCGCTCGCAGCCGCGATCGCCGAGCAGCAGTTCCTCGCGCAGGTCGAGCACCCGCTCATCGTCGAGATCTACAACTTCGTCACCCATGAGGGTGCTGGCTACATCGTCATGGAGTACGTCGGGGGGGCCTCGCTCAAGGACATCCTCAAGGACCGGATGGCGGCGAACAGGGGCGAGTACGACCCGCTTCCGGTCGACCAGGCCCTCGCCTACGTCTACGAGGTTCTCCCGGCGTTCCAGTACCTCCACGACCTCGGCCTCGTGTACTGCGACTTCAAGCCGGACAACCTCATCCAGGTGGGCGATGCGGTCAAGCTCATCGACCTCGGCGGCGTGCGGCGGATCGACGACCAGCACTCGGCGATCTACGGCACCGTCGGCTACCAGGCTCCCGAGGTCGGTGAGGTGGGCCCGAGCGTCGCCTCCGACATCTACACCATCGGGCGCACGCTGCTCGTGCTCTGCATGGAGTTCCGGGGCTATCAGGGGAGCTACGTCCACAGCCTTCCCCCGGTCGACTCGACCCCGCTCTTCCAGGAGTACGACAGCCTGTACTGGCTCATCGCCAAGTGCTGCGCGCCCGATCCCGCCGACCGCTTCACCTCCGCCGACGAGCTGCGCGTGCAGCTCCTCGGCGTCCTGCGCGAGGTTGTCGCCCGCCGCACCCCCGGCACGGCCCTGACCTCGGCAGCGTCCGTCCTCTTCGCCTCCCCGGCCATCGCCGGTGGCTCCCTCGACTGGGCGACGCTGCCGAACCTGCGGTCGGACACCTCCGACGCGCAGCACGCGTTCGTCACCTCGATCACCGATCCCGACCCCACCCAGCGGCTGCTCGCGCTGCGCCACGCCACCTCGGTCACGCCCGAGATCCACCTCGCCCGCGCCGACGCCCAGCTCCGCATCGGGGCACCCGACCAGGCCGAGGCCATCGCCCTCGAGATGCTCCGCCAGGACCCGTGGGAGTGGCGGGCGCTGTGGATCCAGGGCCTGGCCGCACTCAAGCGTCAGGACTGGGCGGGCGCCCAGAAGGCCTTCAACGCCGTGTACCGGCAGGTGCCCGGAGAGCTCGCGCCCAAGCTCGCCCTCGCGCTCGCCTGTGAGCGCGGAGGCCTCTACGACGTCGCCGAGGGCCTGTATGCGACGTGCGCCTCGACCGACGCGACCTATGTCGCTGTGGCCGCGTTCGGACAGGCCCGCGTCCGAGCCGCCAAGGGGGACACCCGCGGCTCCGTCGAGGCCCTCGACCTCGTCCCGACCACGTCGCGTGGCTATCCGGAGAGCCGCCGGATGCGCGCCGCGATCCTCCTTGACGGCTCCGGCGACGACCTGGCGGTCCTCGCGCAGTCCCTCGACAGCATCGCGGCCACGCGCATGGACGGAACCGAGCGAGGGATCTTCACGACCCGTATCCTCGAGCGCGCCCTTGCCATCGTCGAGGAGACCGGACCCCAGCCGGTGACGATCGGGCCATGGCAGTCCGACGAGCGCACCCTGCGCGACGGGCTCGAGGACACCTATCGCGGACTGGGCCGCGACGCGGCCACCCGTGAGGAACGAATCGGCTGGGTCCTGCGCGCCAACGAGGTCCGGAACTGGAGCATGACATGAGCGACGACACCACAGGCGAGGACACGGCTGAGACCTTGATCGCGAGCGCAGGCGACAGGTCCGCCGAGGTGCCCGACGACGTGACCGCAGACGCGACCGCCGGGAGCCCACCCCCCGAGGCGCCGGTCGCCTTCCAGCCGGACACCCTGCCGTGCCCCAACTGCGGGGAGCCGGTCCCGGTCGGGGCGAACTTCTGCGAAGGGTGCGGGGCGCAGCTGGGCGAGGTGACCGAGAAGGTGGCCCAGGCCGGGCCCAAGGTCGACCGCCTCGGCTCGGTCCCGATCAGCCGCCCCACCCATCTCGTCACGGACACCGCGACCCCCGCGCCTCGCCGCCCGTGCGCCGAGTGCGGCGGCCCGGTGGGTGACGACCTGTACTGCGAGCTGTGCGGGACCAAGGCTCCGAGCGAGCGCGAGCACTTCCGGGAGGCTCCGGCGTCCTGGGTGGCCGGGGTGTGCGACCGCGGCGCCAAGCGCCCGCGCAACGAGGACGCGATGTCGCTCGTCGCGAGCGAGTCCCAGGGCGAGCGGTGCGTCCTCATCGTCCTCGACGGTGTCGGGAGCTCGACGGACTCCGACGTCGCCTCGCTCGCCGGTGCCCGGGCCGCGCGGGACTCGCTGCGCACCGCGATCCCCCAGGGGCTCGGGACCCCGGAGTCCCGAGAGTCCGCCGTGCACCAGGCGATCACCGACGCCGCCGCAGCCGCACAGACGGCGATCGTCGCGCATACCGACCTCGACAGCTCGAACCCGGCCTCGGCGACCTTCACCTGTGTCGTCGTCGAGGCCGAGCCGGAGGGGCCCGTCGCGTGGCACGGCAACATCGGCGACTCGCGCTCGTACTGGGTGCCCGACGCGGGCGAGGCCGTCCAGCTGACGCGCGACGACTCGGCGGCCGAGGCCCTCATGGCGGCCGGGATGAGCGCCGAGGAGGCGCACGGGTCGGCCCAGGCCCACGCCATCACGAAGTGGCTCGGTCGGGACAGCGAGGACATCGTCCCGGTGATCGGCAGGCTGCCGCTCACGGAGGACGGCTGGGTGCTCGCGTGCTCCGACGGCTTCTGGAACTACGCGGCCGACCCTGCCGAGGTCTCCCATCAGGTGCAGGCGGCCGTCGCCGAGCGCGGGGCCGAGCCGGAGGCGGTCGCCCTCGCACTCGTCGAGTGGGCGAACGCGCAGGGTGGCCACGACAACATCACCGTCGCCCTCGCCCGCCTCGGCACCCTGCCCGTGAGTGAGACTGGGACCAGTGAGGATGGGCACGACCCCGTCCACTCCGACACCACCGCCCCTGGCACCACCGAGGAGTGAGCATGGCCGAGTTCAGCGCAGCCGTCTACCAGAACGAGAACCTCCCCGACGGCGGGACGGACGTCAACGCCATCGTGACGGTCACCTGCGTCGGGGCGGGGATCGCCGGACAGACCGGCGCCGGCGACGCGGGCGAGATCATCATCATCGACACCTCCGGCTCGATGGGCGACATCGACATGGAGCAGGCCAAGCACGCCGCCCAGGCCGCGCTCGCCGAGATCGTCGACGGGACCTACTTCGCCGTCATCTCCGGCAACGGGGCGGCTTTCCTCGCCTACCCGCACGTGCGGTCCGGGCCGGGAATGGTGCGGATGAGCGCCACGACGCGCACCGAGGCCGCACGCGCCATCGCTCTGCTCACCAGCGGCGGCGGCACCGCGATCGGCACGTGGCTCGACCTCGCCGGCCAGCTCTTCTTCTCCGTGCCGCAGGTCATCCAGCGGCACGCGATCCTCCTCACCGACGGTGAGAACAACGAGGCACCCGAGGTCCTCGATGCGGCGATCGGCCGCGCGATGGGGCTGTATCAGGTGGATGCGCGCGGCGTCGGCACGAACTGGAAGGTCGAGGAGATCCGGCGCATCGCGACCAACCTGCTCGGCACCGTCGACATCATTCCCGAGCCGCACCAGATGAGCCGGCAGTTCCGCGACATCATGCACACCGCGATGTCCCGCGGCGTCGCCGACGCCGAGCTGCGGGTGTGGAGCCCTCAGGGCGCCCAGATCCTCTTCGTCCGCCAGGTCTCGCCGACGGTCGAGGAGCTGACAGGTCGGCGACGGCCGATCAACGACCTGACCGGCGCATACCCGACCGGCGCCTGGGCCGACGAGTCACGCGACTATCACGTCGCGGTCCGCCTCCCCGCGAAGGCCCTCGGCCAGGAGCAGCTCGCCGCCCGGGTGCAGATCGCCATCGGCGAGCAGGTGTACGCGCAGGGCCTGGTCAAGGCGAAGTGGTCCAGCGACCACTCGCTCACCGCACCCATCGACGAGCAGGTCGCGCACTACACCGGCCAGACCGAGCTCGCGGCCGCGATCCAGGAGGGCCTGGCCGCCAAGGCCGGCGGGGACGACGCGACCGCGACCCAGAAGCTCGGCCGGGCGGTCCAGCTCGCCCAGGAGACCGGCAACGAGGAGGCGACCGCCAAGCTGCGCAAGGTGGTCGACGTCGACGACGCGGAGACCGGGACCGTGCGGCTCCGGAGGACGGTCGACAAGGCCGACGAGATGGCTCTCGACACCGCGTCGACGAAGACGACCCGGATCCGGAAGTGACCATGACCCGCACCTGCCCAGAAGGCCACGCCAGCCAGAGCGAGGACTACTGCGACGTGTGCGGGATCGCGATGGCGCCGGACTCCACCGGCGCCGGCGAGCCCGACGCGACCGCCCCCGACCTGGCCCCAGTGCGTGGCACGACCCAGGAGTGTCCGAACTGCGCGGCGGCCAACCCCGCCGATGCGCTGTTCTGTGAGGCGTGCGGCTATGACTACACCACGGGGACGATGCCGCGACCGCTCGAGCCGCTTCTCGTGCTGCCCGAGCCGGGCGTGCCTCTGCCCCAGCCCGAGGGCGCGCCCGATGGAGCGCCGGACGCCGGCGCGGGGCCGGACACGGAGACCGCGGACGAGCCGGCTGTGGAGGATGCGCCGGGATCCGAGGGGGTGGGTGATGTGCCGTCGACCGCAACGCCGGACCCCAGCCCAGCGCCGGCCCTCGACGAGCCCTGGGTGGCCGAGGTATGGATCGACCCCGACTGGTACCACGACCAGGGCTCGGCGGATTCGATGCCCTCACCGGGTCTGCCGACCGTCGTCGCCCTGCGACACACGTCGAGTCTCATCGGCCGGGCCTCGCGCTCGAGGGGGATTGCGCCCGATGTCGACATCTCCGGGGACCCGGGCGTCAGTCGCCGCCACGCTCAGCTCACGACCGACGGGTCGCGCTGGTTCATCGAGGACCTCGGCTCGGCCAACGGCACCTACGTCGGTGCGGCGGCGTCCGGCCCGCCGAGCAGTCCGATCACCAGCGGGCAGAAGCGCGAGATCGCCGCGGGGGAGCAGGTCTACCTCGGCGCGTGGACGCGCATCGTCGTGCGGGAGGCGGCCGAGGGCGAGCTCTGAGGCTCTGCCGCCCAGCCTCAGGCGTCCGGCTCCTTCAGGTGCATCCACGGGCGCCTGAGGTTGAACGAGCGGCCACTCATCTCGGCGGGGTCGATCGCGACGACGTTGAACTTCACGGTCGGCACCCAGGGCCGAAGCGGGAGCTGCTCGATGACTTGCTCCTCGCTGCCCTCGAGCAGGTGCGCCCGGCCCCGGATGACGATCGAGGTCGCGGAGACCTCCGTGATGCGATCGACCTCGAAGGCGACGTCCTCGTTCATGACGATGCCGAGCAGCTTGCTTCCCTCGGCGGTCTTGAAGTAGAGGCGCTCGCCGTCGGTCGCATAGTTGATGGGGACGATGTGGACCTCGCCGGCCAGGTGGTAGGCCATCCGCCCGAACTCGAGGTCGCGGAGGAGGTCCCAGCACTCCTCGTCCGTCAGGGCGGAGATCGGACTCTCGTCGTCCTTGGTCGGGTCGTACTCGGTCATCTCGACTCCCTCTGCGTTGATGGTGACGTTGATGGTGACAGCCGACTGTGCTTCAGCCTATTGGGTCGGCACCCTGCCGTGTCAGGGGGATCGACGACCTGGCTGGATCACTCCACGCGCTGGGTCTCGAAGGTGAAGCCCTGCTCGACGAGGCGCTCGACGAGGACGCCGTCGAGAGCGGTCGCCGGGGTCAGGACGCCGGCCACATCGGGGAGCCGGTCCTCGTCGAGGGCGAGCGCGAGGGCCGCCTGGCCGATCATCACCGCGGTGCCGGTGTATCCGGGGTCCTTGTCGGCCGCGACCCGGGTCTTGAACAGCGCGCCGGTGGACGTCCGCGCATGGATGTCCATGACGAACCGGCCCTTGGCCATCGACTCCTCCGACGGGCCCTCGCCCGGCTTGGGCAGGACCCGGTCGAGCACCGCTCGGGTGGGTGCGAAGGCCAGGCCGGTGAGGCCGGCGAGGAGGCCGACGGACATGCCGGCCCCCATGAACGGCGCCTGCGGCGAACGGCCGAGGTCGGTCACCTCGCGGTAACGGAAGCCGCGCCCGTAGGCCCAGCCGAGCAGGGCGTTCGATCGGCGCACGATGCGGGTGTTGAACTCGGCCATGATGAACGGCGCGGTCCAGTCGCCGGACTCGGTCTGCCGGACCGAGACAGCGCCCAGCCCGGAGCGCACGACCTTCTCGACGGCTGGGCCGAGTGGGGTCACCGTGGCCAGCGGGCCGGTTGCGGCAGGACGCTGCGCGGCAGGGGTATGCGCCGGGCGGCCGTCCACGCGACCCTCGTCCCCCTTGGGCTCGTTCGCGCGGTCCGGGGACAGCGAGTAGCGGTCGCCGACCACGGTGCGGGCTCCCGGGTCCTGGCGCATCTGGATCGCCTGCTGGCGGCCGGAGTCGACCGTGCCTCCCGAGAAACTGCCCTTGATGGACTTCACGGACAGGACGGTGTCCTCCAGGGTGCCCTCGCCGGCCTCAGCGGCCCGCTGGGCGGTCTGCCAGACGCCGAGGTCCGAGGGGATCGAGTCGAAGCCGCAGGCGTGGACGATCCGAGCGCCACTGGCCTTGGCCTGCTCGTGGCACTCGTCCGACGACTGCCGCACGAAGAGGACCTCGCCGGTGAGGTCGCAGTAGTGCGTTCCTGCGGCGGCACAGGCCCGCACGAGTGGCATACCGTCGCGGATGTAGGGCCCGACCGTCGAGGCGATGACCTTGGTGCGGGCGACGAGTGCCTGCAGGTCGGCCCAGTCGCGGACGTCGATCTGGATGAGCTCGGCGCGCTTGGATGCGGGTCCGATCTGCGCGACGAGGGCGTCGAGCTTGGACCTGCTGCGGCCGGCGAACCCGAGGCGCACACCCTCGGGAGCGGTCTCGATGAGGTGGGCGGCGATGAGCCGGCCGACGAAGCCGGTCGCGCCGAGCAGGACGACGTCAAGGTCACGTTCAGTCATACCGGCAACCTACCCGGCCGGCACCCCGGGCGGCTCCGCCCTCCTTGGGGCGCATCGAACGCGTCCATCGGTTCGCGCGCCTGAGCAGGCAGAACGTCGGGGCTCCCCCTAGTCAGACGGACCCCGGAGGGTCTAGACATAGCACCATCGGCAACGGGGCCGGCGACGCTGGGAGGCGCACATGACGATCGGACGAACGACGGACGCGATCGAAGGACGACACCTCACCCGCTGGTGGCGGGCACTGACGGTCGCGTTGGTGCTCCTGCTGGGGCTTGCGACAGCGGGCGTCGCCGGCGCCACACCGGGCAAAGGGCAAGGCGGGAAACCGGCCGGGAAGCCGGCCGCAGCCGCCCAGGCGCAGGGCGGCCCGCCGGTCACCGTCATGACCCGGAACATCTATCTCGGCTCGGAGCTCGGCGGGCTGTTCGCCGCCGGGACCCCGGAGCTGCTCGTGGAGGCGGCGAGCGAGGTGTGGGCCAACGTGCTGGCCTCCGACTTCCCGGCCCGCGCCGAGGTGCTCGCCGACGAGGTCGACGAGCACCGGCCGATGCTCGTCGGGCTGCAGGAGGTGAGCCTGTTCACCGCCAAGAATGCGGCGGGTGGCTCCATCTCGATCGACTTCCTCGAGATCCTCCTCGACGCGCTCACAGACGCGGGGCTGCACTACCGGGCGGTGGCGGTCTCCCCGTCGTTCACGGGCACCTTGCCGGCGTTCGACCCGACGCTCGGGTTCGTGCAGGCCACGCTCATCGACCGTGACGTGATCCTCGTCCGCTCCGACGTGCCGCCAGCCCAGCTGACCGTCCTCGACGAGCAGGTCGGCATCTTCGACGCCGCGCTGGCGCTGCCCGTGCTGGGGCAGCCGTTGCGGATCGACCGCGGCTGGGGCTATGTCGACGTGCGGGTGCGCAACCGGGAGTTCCGGTTCGTCAACACCCACTTCGAGGCGTTCGACCCGGGTGAGTTCATCCGGGTGCAGCAGGCCCAGGAGCTCCTCGACGGGCCGCTCGACACCGACCTGCCGGTCGTGCTCCTCGGCGACTTCAACTCGAACGCTGAGGCGGGTGGGCTCGCCTACGGGATCCTCATCAAGGGTGGTGGCTTCGAGGATGCCTGGAGCATCGCGAACCCGGGCGACCCGGGCCTGACGTGCTGCCACGACGCGGACCTGCGCAACGAGGACGTCGCCCTGCGCAGCCGCATCGACCTCATCCTCGTCCGGGACGGCGTGCGGGTGCGAGACCTGGAGCGGGTCGGCATCGACCCGGCGATGCGCACACCCGCCGGGCTGTGGCCGTCCGACCACGCCGGCGTGGTGGGACGGGTGATGATCACCGCCAAGTAGCGCGTCGAGAACGTCTGCACAGGAAAATGCACAACCTTCGACCTGGTCATCAGGGCCGTTCATCGCCTAGACATAGGGGACATCGGCAACGACGCCGACCGACGCATCGACCGAGCACATGGAGGCATGAATGACGATCAACCCAGGCAACGAGGAAGACCCGACCAAGGCCGGCGCCGACGGCGGAGCCGATGGCGGCGCGGACGGTGGTGCCGGTCACGATGGTGGCGCGGATGGCGCTGCCGATGGTGGCGCCGGCAACGATGGTGGCGCGGATGGCGCTGCCGATGGTGGCGCCGGCAACGATGGTGGCGCGGACGGCGGAGCCGATGGTGGCGCCGGCAATGACGGTGGAGCCGACGGGACCGCCTGACGCCGCATGACGCACACCCCTTCGAGAGAGCAGCCGCAGCCTTCGGGCGCGGCTGCTCTCTCGCGTCTCATCGGCCCGACCTCGGTCGCGGACTTCGCCGACACATACTGGGGCCGGCGTCCCCTGCGCTGCTCGGCGGACGACGTCAGCGACCTGTTCTCGAGCGCGGCCGTCGACGAGCTCATCTCCGTCCGCGGCCTGCGGGCACCGTTCCTGCGGGTCGCCAAGGAGGGACGGACCTTCGCGGAGCGTGAGTTCACCAGCGGTGGCGGCGTCGGCGCGGCCGTCGCCGACCAGCTCAACGACGACCAGGTCTGGCGGCACTTCGAGGCGGGAGCGACGCTCGTGCTCCAGGGTCTGCACCGGACCTACGAGCCCGTCCTGCGCTTCACCCAGGCGCTCGCCGCCGACCTCGGCCACCCCTGCCAGGTCAACGCCTACGTCACCCCGCCGCAGAGCACCGGGTTCAACGACCACTACGACGTCCATGACGTCTTCGTCGTCCAGATCGAGGGCGAGAAGCAGTGGCGCATCCGTGAGCCGGTCTGGCCGCTGCCGCTGCGCGACCAGCCCTGGGACGCCCACAAGGACGCCATCGCGCAGGCAGCGACGCACCCTCCGCTCGACGAGTTCGTCATGACTCCCGGCGACGTGCTCTACCTGCCGCGCGGCTACCTGCACTCGGCCACCGCGTTGGGAGAGGTGTCGATCCACCTCACCATCGGGGTCCACGAGTGGACCCGGCACCACCTGGCCGAGCAGCTGCTGGCCGGCGCCCTGCGGACCCTCGCCGACGATGAGGGTATGCGCGCATCACTCCCGCTGGGAGTGGACGTCAGCGACCCAAGCGCCTGGGTGAGTGATGTCGCGAACGTTCGGGACGCCCTGGTGGCCGCGGTGAGCGCCCTCCCGGACGCCGAGATCGCCCGGGCGCTGGGCGCCAACGCTCGCGGCGCCCAACGGAGCGGCCCGCTCGCTCCGCTCGCCCAGCTGCGCGCCGTCCGATCAGGCACCACCAAGGTCGAGCTGCGCGCCCACCTCTCGCCGCGGATGGAGCACGATCCGCTCCGGCTCGTCACCCGTCTCGGAACGGTGCCGCTCGACCCGCTGGACGAGGCCGAGGTCGCCGCGCTCCTGCGCTCCGACGGGCCGGTCACCGTCTCCCCGGACCTGGGGGAGCGGCTGCTGCGATCGGGCGTCTGCATACCATCGACGTTGTGAGATCCGACCGGACGCCCGAGGAGCGGCTGAGCGTCGACTCGTGCAGCGTGGGCGCGCGCGCGAGGCGGGATCCGCTCATCGGCAGCGCCCCACCCGCGCGCGGCTGGCTGCTCTTCGAGTGTCCGGGTCCGTGGCCCGTCACGGCGACGAGGCTCTTCGGCGCCCTCGGTCCGGAGATGGATCGCCGGACCCTCGCGGCCGGGGTGCGCCCCATGCTCGTCCGTCGCCCCGGACGGGCCGACCCAGAGGCCCCGCGCTCGTGGTGGTTCGTCGACTCGGTCGAGGGGACGTGGATGCGCGGGGAGTGGGCGACGACCGAGGACGTGCGCCACGCCCTCGACCTCGTCGACGTCGCCCGCGCCGACGCCACTGCGCGGATGACTCCCGCCGATCCGATGATCCTCGTCTGCGCCCACGCCAAGCACGACGTGTGCTGTGCTGTCCGAGGTCGACCTGTCGCCGCCCGGCTCGCGACCCGCTGGCCCGAGCTGGTCTGGGAGTGCAGCCATCTCGGCGGGGACCGGTTCGCCGGCAACATCGCGATGCTGCCGGACTCGGTGTTCTACGGAGGACTCGACACGAGCGACGCCGAGCAGCTCGTCGTCGACCATCTCGCGGGTGAGACCACGCTCGAGGCCCTGCGCGGTGCCGGGACGCAGACCTCGGCCGGCCAGGCGGCCGTCGCCGAGCTGTTGCGGCGCGAGGGGTCGCGCCGCATCGCCGACCTCTCCGTGACGAGCGTCCAACCCGTCGGCGACGGCGTCTGGGAGATCGGCCTGCAGGGACGCGGAAGCCTGCCCGCGCATACCGTCCTCACGGTCGAGCGACGATGGCGGGAGCCGGCGCAGTTGACGTGCAGCGGCCTGCAGCCGAAGACCGCGGCCGAGTACCTCGTGCGGTGACCGTCGTGACGGTCACGGCCGACCAGCTCGCCTCCGCGTTGCGCCGTCGCGGCGTCGCTGACGTCCGCGTCGACTCCGCGCTGCGGACCGCGTATGCGAGTGACGCCTCGCTCTACCGGATCGAGCCGCTCGCGGTGGTTCGTCCCCGTGCCGCAGACGAGATCGCCGCCATCGTCTCGGTCTGTGCCGACCTGGGGGTGCCGATCACCGCCCGGGGCGGCGGCACGTCGATCGCCGGGAACGCGGTCGGCGCCGGGGTGGTCGTCGACTACAGCCGCCACCTCGACCGGATCCTGGCGGTCGACGAGCGCGCGCGGACCGCGACGGTCGAGCCCGGGGTCGTCCACGCCGAGCTGCAGCAGGCCGTGCGCCCCCTCGGGCTCCGCTTCGGGCCCGACCCGTCCTCTCATACTCGCTGCACGGTCGGCGGGATGGTCGGCAACAACGCCTGCGGCACGCGGGCTCTCGGCTACGGCCGGACGAGCGACAACCTCGCGGCCCTGTCGATGGTGCTCGCCGACGGCGCCCTCGCCACTGTCACGCGTGCGGACGGCCGCGAGGCGGTGCGCGCCTCGCATCCCGCGTGGGACCGCGCCTGTGCCGCCGTCGACGCCGAGCTCGGCATGGTGCGGACCGAGTTCGGCCGGTTCGGCCGCCAGGTCTCGGGGTATGCGCTGGAACACCTTCTCCCGGAACGGTTCTCCGCTCCGGCGTTCGTTGCGGGGTCGGAGGGCACCCTCGGGCTGCTCACCTCGGCCACGGTGGATCTCGTCCCGGACCCATCCGCCACCGTCCTCGTCGTGCTCGGCTTCGGTTCGATCGGCGAGGCCGGCGACGCGGTGCCCCTCGTCCTGGAATGGTCGCCTCGGGCGTGCGAGGGGATCGACCGGCGGATCGTCGACGTCGTGCGGGAGCGGTTCGGGGCCTTGGCAGTGCCGCCGCTGCCGGACGGGGCAGCCTGGCTGTTCGTCGAGCTTGCGGGGGACGCGCTCGCTGAGGTCGCTGCCCGGGGCGAAGGTCTGGTCGGTGCGGTCGACGGGGCCAGTGGACTGGTCGTCACCGACCCGCTGGAGGCGACCGCACTGTGGCGGATCCGCGAGGACGGGGCCGGACTGTCCAGCACCTCACCGCGCGGCCTCCCCGCCCACGCCGGCTGGGAGGACGCCGCGGTCCCGCCGGAGCGGCTCGGATCCTATCTGCGGGACTTCGACGACCTCCTCATCGCCCACGACCTCACCGGGCTGCCCTACGGTCACTTCGGCGATGGCTGTCTCCACATCCGGATCGATGTCCCGCTCGACGGGACCAGCGCATACCGGTCCTTCATCGAGGCGGCCGCGAATCTCGTCGTCTCCTACGAAGGCTCGCTCAGCGGTGAGCACGGCGACGGTCGGGCCCGCAGCGAGCTCCTCACCCGGATGTACTCGCCGGAGTCGATCGCC
Organism: Dermatophilaceae bacterium; assembly: GCA_046260445.1. Taxonomy (GTDB): domain Bacteria; phylum Actinomycetota; class Actinomycetes; order Actinomycetales; family Dermatophilaceae; genus F2B08. The sequence continues at coordinate 25,111 of JBHEPF010000093.1, forward strand.
CTGATGGGCGCGGTCAAGGCTGCCTTCGACCCGTCCGGGCTCCTCAACCCCGGGGTGCTCGTCGACCCCGCACCGCTCGACGCCGACCTGCGACTGCAGCCGGTCGGCCGCGATGGGCTCGACGGCGCGTATCGCTGCACCGGGGTCGGGCGGTGTCGCGCCGAGCACAGCGGAGCGGGGGTCGTCATGTGCCCGAGCTATCTCGCGACGCGCGAGGAGGTCGACTCGACCCGCGGCCGCGCCCGGGTCCTCCAGGACGCGATCAGCGGTCGGCTGCCGGGCGGGCTGCACGACCCTGCGGTCACCGACGCGCTCGAGCTGTGCCTCTCCTGCAAGGGCTGCCACTCGGACTGCCCGACCGGTGTCGACATGGCGACCTACAAGTCCCTCGCCCTTGAGGAGCGGCACGCCTCGGGGGAGCGCCGCCCGATGAGCCACCACACCCTCGGCGCGCTGCCGCAGTGGCTGCGCCTCCTCGGGTCCGCCCCTCGTCTGCTGACCCCTCTCGCGAAGGTGGGCATGGCGCTCGCCGAGGGCAACCGTGTGCTCGTGCCCCTGGCTGGCGTCGACGCACGGCGCAGCCTGCCGGCGCCCGCCTCCCGTCGGCTCGAGCGGCCGCCCCCGTCCGCCCACGGCGGGCCGGTGGTGCTCTTCGTCGACACGTTCACCGAGGCCTTTGCTCCCCAGGTGGCCGAGGCGGCGGCCGCGGTGCTCGCCGGGGCGGGGTATGCCGTGACGTTCACCCGGCAGGGCGCGTGCTGCGGGCTCACCTGGATCTCGACGGGCCAGCGCGAGGAGGCCCGGCGACGGGTCGGCGACCTCGTCCGTCGACTGGCCCCGGCCGCCCAGGCAGGGCTCCCGATCGTCGGGCTCGAGCCGTCGTGCACCGCGGTGCTGCGGTCGGACGCCGTCGAGCTGCTCGCCGGCACCGAGGACGAGGCGGCGGCGCGCGCGGTGGCTGCCGCGACGCATACCCTCGCGGAGGTCCTCGACCGGACCGACGGCTGGTCCCCGCCGGACCTGAGCGGGGCATCGGTCATCGCCCAGCCGCACTGCCACCAGCACGCCGTCATGGGGTACGCAGCGGACCTGTCGATCCTCGAGCGCGCCGGAGCGGAGGTCACCCGGCTGGGCGGCTGCTGCGGGATGGCCGGCAACTTCGGCATGGAGGCAGGGCACTACGAGGTGTCCGTCGCGGTCGCCGAGCAGCAGCTCCTCCCCGCGCTTCGGGCTCAGCCGCAGGCCGTGCTCCTCGCCGACGGCTTCTCCTGCCGCACCCAGGCGGTCGACCTCGCGCAGCGGCCCGGCGTTCACCTGGCCGAGCTCCTGCGCCAGGGGTGACCCATCAGGTGTAACACCTGGTGTCACACTCCACTATGCCGACGACTCGCGCGCGCGTCCTGGTGACGGAGACCGAGGAGGTCGAGGCCGCTCTGGCAGCGGCCGCTCGTGTCTGGCCGGATGAGACCTCCCGATCACAACTGGTCGCCCGCCTCGCGGTGCTCGGTGCCGCGCACCTGCCGGACCCCGATGTCGACACCAGGAGGGACCGCCGCCTCGCGGCACTCGACCGGCGAGCGGGCCGGTTCACGAGGCTGTTCCCCGCCGGCTACCGGGAGGGTCTGCGGGACGAGTGGCCGGCGTGATCGTCCTCGATGCGAGCGCGCTCATCGCGCTCCTCGACGGCGCCGACGCTCATCATGCCGCGGTCTCGGGCGTTTTGCGCGAGACCGCCCGGGAGCCATGGGCGGTCAGTGCTCTCACGCTTGCGGAGGTGATGACCCGGGCTGCCGAGGACGAGGAGTCGCTGCTCGAGCTGAGTGAGACGCTCGCCGATCTCGAGCTCACCGTCGTGCCGCTGCGGTGGGAGGACGTCGAAGCGCTCGCACTGCTCCGATCACGGTCCCGGCTGCGCATGCCCGACTGCTGCGTCCTGCTCGTGGCGCAGCGGCGCGGTGGCCGGATCCTCACGACCGACCCGACACTGGGCCGGCGCGCCGGTGAGCTCGGTTTCGACGTGGTCGAGGCTGCAGAGAGCGTCAGTCGAGACGATGGGTGATGACCGGCGCGCGGCGGACTGCAGCCGCTGAGAGCAGGGCGGCGACCAGGGGCACGCCGAGGACCACGACGGCGAGCCATGCATACGGGATGGCGATGAACGGGCCCACCGGTTGGCCATCGGACCCTGCTGACCGGGTGAGGGGATAGGCGAAGGCGATGCCGGGCACGATCCCGACGGCCAGACCGAGGATGGCGCCGATGCCGGCCGTGATGAGGGCCTGCGACGCCGCCATCGCTCGCCGGGTGCGACGGGTGGCCCCCACCGCCGCGAGGGTGGCGTCGTCGCGGCGCTGCTCCGACATCGACAGCGCCGTCGAGGTGAGCGTGACGACGAGCAGGATGAAGGAGACCCCGGCGACAAGAATGAGGAGGAACCGGCCCACGGTGTCGACGTAGCCCCGCTCGACGTAGAAGTCGGCGTTCTCCAGGCGCTCACGCACCCGTTCGGCCTCCGTCTCGCTCACCCCGTCCTCAGCACCGTCGACCAGGTAGGTGTTCCCGTCGAGAGGCCAGCCGCGCTCCTCGGCGACCTCCAGGGCGACGAGCACGCCGCCCTGGTCGCCGAGCAGGCGCGCCCTGCTCTGCGCGGTGTCGGGCAGGACGATGAGAGGCACGATGTGCTCACCGGTCGTGACGACGTCGGTGGGCATCCCGGTCATCTCCTCGGTCCGGTGCGTCCCGCTGTATGCCACGGCGCTCTCGCCGCCGAGGACGTCACCGGAGCGCACCACGGCCGCGCCCTCCCTCACGAGCGCGGCCTGCTCGGCGGACAGCTCCAACCGGCTGGCGATGACGTCGGCCGGCATCGCGATGACGACGCCCGACCAACCGAAGGGACCGCCGATCGCGGGGCAGGCGGCCTCGACCTCCACGGTCGCCGGGGCTGCGCACCCCGGGCCCGTCAGCGTGACGAAGGGGACCTCTGCGGCGCCCCCGTCCCAGAAGGGGGAACCGACCATCGGGATGGGAACGAGGGACGAGTCGGGGATGGCGGCACGCACGACGGCTCGAGCGGGTTCGAGATCGGCCGTGTCCCAGACGCGCAGGATGCCCTGGCCCATGACGGTCTGGGGCAGGTACGTCGCCTCCGACTCGGTCGCGTCACTCGTCGCGGCGACGAGGGCGATGGTGAGCGCGGCCACCCCGCCCAACACGGCGGCGACGCTCGGTGCCGAGCGGCTCCGCTGCCTGGCCGCATCCCGCGCGGCCATCCGCAAGGCCACTGGCAGGATGGAGCCGGCTCGTCCCGCAGCCACGAGGGTGACCGGCACGAGGGACAGGGCCCCGACGACGAGTCCGATCGCCGCGATGGCGACGACGAAGTCGCCCCCGGACTGCTGCCGGGCTCCGAGGAGCAGACCTGCTCCGCTCGCCACCATGACCACGCCGCCGACGAGCGGGATGATCCGGGACGGCGGGGGCGAGACGTTCTGCCCCTTGATCACGCCCATGATGTCCAACCGGCCGAGGCGTCGCGCCGGCACCAGCGCCGCGGCCACGGCAGCGACGACGGCACAGAGCGCGAGCGCCGCGAGGGCGAGCCACGGCACGTCGACGAGCGGGAGATAGATCTCTGTCGAGGTGCGAGCGCGCCACCATGCCTGGCCCGTCGCGAGAGCGATGCCGACAGCGACGCCAACGGCGGCGGATAGAACCCCGAGGACGAGGGCCTGGGCGAGGACGGTATGCCGCAGCTGCCTCGTCGTCGCCCCGTTGCTCGCCGCGAGGGCCAGGGTATGCCGCTGCCGGGCCGCGCTCACCGCGAAGGCGGGTGCGACGAGCAGGGCGATGACGAGAGCCAGGATGATCGCTCCCGTGACCCAGAAGAAGAGCAGCGAGCTCTCCGAGTAGCTCATCTGCCGGAGCTCCACGGGCAGCAGCTCGTCGGGCACGGGGTCGACCATCAGCTCGGCCGACTGCACGTGCAGGCCGAAGCGACCGAGCTCGGTGACCTTCGCATACGGCATGGCGGTGTCGGTGATGAGCCAGCGGACCACCGGCCGGTCGTCGGCGCTCGGGGTGGGCAGCGGCTCGCTCGAGATGAGGTGAGGGATCATGCCCCAGCCGGTCAGCCCGGTCGCGGTGCCGGTCACCGTAACCACGGTCGTGCCGTCGGGGGTCACGATGTCGACGGTGCCCGTTCTCGGCAGGCCCTTGCGAATGCCGGGGTCGGTGACGAGGACCTCGTCCGGTCCGCTCGGCCAGCGGCCGCTGAGGAGGCGAGCCTTGTCGCCCAGGTCGATGGTCCCGTCGATGGAGAGGGTCTGCATCGACACGCTGCGCTCGCCGAGTCGGACCCGGATGGTCTGCTCGGCCACCGGGGTGGCCGCGCCCCCGGTCAGCGCGGAGATGGCTGCGCTGTTCTCCGCTGCGCTTCGCTCCGGGTCGTATCCCGGGATGGGCTCCGCAGGGACGAGCTCGTTCGGGTCGTCGCCGCCCTGCCGACGGAGCGGGGTGTAGTACTCGTGCGAGCCGTCCTGGAGGAGCTGGGCAGTGCTCGGCTCTGCGACGGCGGCGACCGCCGTGCCCATGAGACGTGTCGCTGTGGGCTGGCCGGACGTCAGCGCGCCCTGGCCGGTCGTCGCGAGATAGGCGATGACGACGAGGGGCAGGGCCACCATGAGGGCGACGACGACGGAACGACCCTTGTGGCGTCGCAGCTCACGGCGGGCCATGCGCAGGGCGATCCGCCAGCTGCTCCGCCAGTCGGCGAGACGCGACGACCCACGAGGCTCAGGTGCGGTGACGAGCCGGGTCTCGCTGCGCCGCGGTTCGGTCCGGGTCGTGGTCATGGCGCTAGTGCGTGGCGTCGAGGAGCTGCTCGGGGCGGTCTGAGCCGGTGCTGTCGACGACGACGCCGTCTCGGAGGAAGATCACTCGGTCCGCCCAGCCCGCATAGCGGGCCTCGTGGGTGACGAGCAGCCCGGACGCACCGTCGTCACAACGCTGTCGGAGGACGTGCAGGACCTCTTCTCCGGTGTGCGAGTCCAAGGCGCCGGTCGGCTCGTCGGCCATGACGAGGCGTCGGGTTCCGACGAGGGCCCGGGCGATCGCGACCCGCTGCTGCTGTCCACCGGACATCGCGTCCGGGTAGCGGTCGGCGAGATCCATCAGGCCCATGACGCCGAGAGCCTCGCGAGCCCGACGCCGGGCGGGCCGCGCGCGCTCCCCGTCGAGTTCGAGCGGGAGCGAGACGTTCTCGGCGGCGGTGAGGCTCGGGATGAGGTTGTAGTCCTGGAAGACGAAGCCCACCCGTCGCCGCCGGAGCTTGGCCAGGGCGTGGGCGTCGAGTGTCGTGAGGTCCGTGTCTCCGATGAGGACCTGCCCCCTCGTGGGCCGGTCGAGACCGCCGGCGACGTTGAGCAGCGTGGACTTGCCCGAGCCGCTCGGTCCCATGACGGCGACGAGCTCGCCGGGCCGGACCTCGAGGCTCACGCCGCGCAGGGCATGCACGGCGGCCTCCCCGGAGCCGTGGGTGCGGTGAACGTCGATGAGGCGAAGCGCGGGCTGGGTGTCGGCCATGGGATCCACCTAGACCTTCTGTGTGGGCGAGGATGCCGTGGGGGTGTCCCTCGGCTCGGGGAGGGAGGGCCGTCGTGGTCGCACCGAGACGCGGGCCAGATCCGCTTCGACGTGGTCGAGCCAGCGGACCTCGGCCTCAGCGGCGAAGATGTGGTTGTCGAGGACGAGCCGCCACGCGTGCTCATTGGGACCGTCGTGACTCGGGGCCGCTCGCACCTTGAGCCGGGTGAGGTCGCGCAGGTGCCCCAGGGTCGCCGTGCGTTGGACCTGGACGACGCGAGCCACATCGACACCCGGCACCGTGACGGCCAGGGCGAGCTTGATGACGAGCTCGTCGCGCGGAGACTCGGACCGGTCGACCGGCACGGACCACCAGGCACCGATCGCCCCGCGACCCTCATCGGTCAGTCGGTATGCGATCCGCCCCTCATCGTCCGGCTCACCGACGGACTCGACGAGACCGTCGCGCTCCAGTCGGCCGAGGGTCGTATAGACCTGCCCGACGTTGAGCGGCCACGTGCCACCGGTGCGCGCCTCGAACTCCGAGCGCAGCCGGGCGCCGTACATCGGCTCCGTCGCGAGCAGGGCGAGCAGCCCGTACCTGACAGACATCGGAGATCCCTCGGGGTGAGTTGAGCATACTCGGTATGCATGCTGCTCAACGCAATGTATACCCGGTATGCATACCGAGTCAAGGGTGCCGGCGGGCAGTGCGGAACAGCGGCCCGGACTGGCTCAGAGGTACTGCCCGGTGCCCTCGTGCGGAGGATCCTGGGGCTGCGCCTGCTGTGGGTCACCCGAGGGCGGTTGGCCCTGGTGCATCCCCGGTGGGAGCTGACGCATCTGCTGCAGCTGTGCCTGGGCGGCCATCTGCTGGGCGACCAAGGCGGTCTGGATCCCGTGGAAGAGGCCCTCGAGCCAGCCCACGAGCTGGGCCTGGGCGATCCGCAGCTCGGCATCGCTCGGGCTGTCGTCGCTGAAGGGCAGGGCGATGCGATCCAGCTCTGCGACGAGCTCGGGAGCGAGACCGTCCTTGAGCTCGGCGATCGAGCGGGCATGCACCTGAGCGAGATGGGCCCGCCCGGCGTCGTCGAGGGGCGCATTGCGGACCTCCTCGAGGAGGGACTTCACCATCGAGCCGATCCGCATGACCTTGGCGGGCTGCTCGACGAGGTCGGTGGGGCCGCGCTCACCACGCTCGCCGCTGCCTCCTCGTGCTGACCCGTGCTCGGCGACCCCCATCCCACCGGGCGTGACCACGACGACCCGCTCGCCGTCGCTCGCGGCGACCCCTGACGTGTTCTGCTTGTCTGCCTTGGGTTGCTTCGTCATCCCTCAACTCTAGGACCGCGCGGGCACGCTCCGAACGCTCAGTCGCGTGCCTCGCTCAGAACCTTCTGGAACAGCACCAACGGCAGGAGGATGGCCGCGACGAGGACGAAGGCCCACACGATGAACGGAGCGAGAAGCCACGTCATCGCACCCTCGAGCCGCACCCCGTCGGTGAGAACGCTCGTGATGAGCAGACCGACGAAGGTCGTCACCAGGGCGATCCCACCACGCAGCGCGGGTGCGTACTGGAAGGCCATCTTCACGACGAACGGACCCAGCAGCGTCTCGACGGCCGTGAAGACCAGGACACTGACGACGAAGCCGAGCGGATTGAGGGTGAACCCGTCGAGGAGGTAGGCGGCCGCGAGCAACCCCACGGCATTGGCCAGTAGATACAGCGCCGTTCGCGCCAGGAAACGCACCATGAACGACATCATGCGCCGCGGGGCGCGGGCCCGGGCCACCCGAAGCGGGTGGCCCCGACGAACGCGATCGGAGCAGTGAGGTAGGGACGGCTCAGTCCCAGGGCGACCGCGACACCGCGAAGGACACCTGAATCGGGTGGTACGCCGGCCCGGGGCTCGGGAGGAACATGGTCGGACCCGGTTGACGAAAGGAGGCGAAGTGACGTCGATCGACATCTGCATCTACGCCGAGGGGTCGCTTCCACCGGAGGAGGTGGTCGAGCTGGCGGACCTCGGCCTGCACTGGCGCCCCGACCAGGTCGTCCTCGACGGGACGGTCGCCGACCAGGCGGCCCTCATCGGGGTGCTTGAGCGGCTCCGCCGGG
>JBHEPF010000099.1:0-9211 GCA_046260445.1 Dermatophilaceae bacterium
ATGCATACCGGCGGATCGACCCGGTCCCGCCGCAGCGTCACGCGGTCCAGCGCTACACCCATGTGGAGAGTGCCAAACTGGCGTCATGAGCCAGCACCCCCTCGACCTCTTCGCCATCGACGGCCTCATCGACTCCGAGGCCAAGGACATGCGGGACACGGTGCGCGCCGTGCTCGCCGACCGGGTCCGTCCGCACATCGCGGGGTGGTACGAGAACGCGTCGATCCCGGCGCGCGAGCTCACCAAGGAGCTCGGCGGGCTCGGGCTGCTCGGCATGCATCTCGAGGGGTACGGCTGCGCAGGCACCTCGGCCACCGCATACGGGCTGGCCTGCATGGAGCTCGAGGCGGTCGACAGTGGGGTGCGCTCGCTGGTCTCCGTGCAGGGGTCCCTGGCGATGTTCGCGATCTGGCGGTTCGGCAGCGAGGGGCAGAAGCAGGAGTGGCTGCCCCGGATGGCGGCCGGGGACGCGATCGGCTGCTTCGGGCTGACCGAGGCGGACTTCGGGTCCAACCCCGGCGGGATGCGCACGTCGGCCAAGAGGGATGGCGACGACTGGGTGCTGGGCGGCTCGAAGATGTGGATCACGAACGGCTCCATCGCCGACGTCGCGGTCGTCTGGGCCCGCACGGATGACGGGATCCGGGGGTTCGTCGTGCCGACCGACACCGCCGGCTTCACGGCGAACGAGATCACTCGCAAGATGTCGCTGCGGGCCTCGGTCACCGCCGAGCTGGTGCTCGAGGACGTCCGGCTGCCGGCCTCGGCGATGCTGCCCGAGGCCCGTGGGCTCGCCGGCCCGCTGTCGTGCCTGTCCGAGGCGCGGTTCGGGATCATCTTCGGCTCGCTCGGTGCCGCGCGGGACTGTCTCGAGGTGACGATCGACTACTGCAAGGAGCGGGAGATCTTCGACAAGCCGCTCGCCGCATACCAGCTGACGCAGGCCAAGCTCGCGGACATGACGCTGGAGCTCGGCAAGGCGATGCTTTTGGCCCTGCACCTGGGCAGGCTCAAGGACACCGTCGGTGTGCGCAACGAGCAGGTGAGCCTCGGCAAGCTGAACAGCGCCCGCGAGGCGATCGCCATCGCCCGCGAGTGCCGGACGCTGCTGGCCGCCAACGGGATCACCCTCGACTACCCGGTCATGCGGCACGCCAACAACCTCGAGTCCGTCCTCACCTACGAGGGCACCTCCGAGGTGCACCAGCTCGTCATCGGCCAGGCGCTCACCGGCGAGTCCGCCTTCCGCTGACCCGTCCTTCGCGGTTGCTGCGGACCTTCGCATCCGCTGCGGCACGTGGGTCATGCCCTAGCAATTGCGTTGTCATCGGCGAAGTCCCGTGTCAGGCTCGAAGTTGCGCAGCAGGCACGACACTCCGCGTCGGTCGTATGCGTCACGTCCTGACGCGCTCGCGCGCGGACCGGCGTTCACGAGCCACGCGACGAGAATGCTCGATTCGGAGCACGAGGGAGACCGGGTCGTCGAGCTCGCCCCAAATGACCCGCTCTACCTCATAGCCCCGCCGACGCAGGCGATCCTCGCGGATCTTCTCCCGGGCCAGGGCGGCCTGGCCCGTGGTTCCCGAGTACTTGACCATGCCGTCGAACTCGACGATCACACAGTCGTCGACGAGGAAGTCCACCCGTCCGATGAATCCATCGTCGTCGCGGAGGTCCTCCTGGCTTCGCATCGAGAAGCCGCCGTCAGTGAGGATGATGCGCGTCCGGGACTCACCGACGGACTCCGCGTCCGGGTCGCTCGCCAGGATGGCGCGCTCAATGGTGCGCGTGCGCGGTCCGCCGATTGTGGTGGCCGCCTCATGGAGTTCGGCTCTCGTGCAGAGACCGAGGTGCTGCGCGCTGTCCATCGCGCAGACTGCGGCGACGAACCCAGCGACGAGGGCGACCTGAGCGCACGCGACCGCGGGGCTGACACTTCGGAACTCCCCCCGCGACCAGGTGTCGCCGCCGGTCCAAGGGTGGGTGGCGAGCCCGGCCCGCACTCGTCGTCGGGTGACCTGACGGGTCTCCACCGCGATGACGTCCGAAGGGACGTCGTAGCTGCCGATCCCGAGCAGCGGCAGCGCCGACTGATGGCTCGCCCGGTCCTGCTTCGGCCGGGTGCGGAGGACGGCTCTGACCCGGAGGAGGTACGTCTCGCTCGGCTCGGCCACCGCAAACGCATTCGACAGGACGTAGGCGCCACGCCGGACCCGCACGATCTCTCGCCGCCGGGAGAGCGTGGCGAGCTCGTCAGGGCTGACGCCGACTCTCGCGGCGTCCGCGGCGCTGAACACTCCGTACTGCGTGGCGGCAAGAGTCTGCAGTCGTCGATCCATGACGGTCAGGTTCGCAGGAACTGCTCCGGCGCGCTGGGCGGATCGTCCCGATTGTGGATAACTCGCGGCTCGCGGTCGCTCACGCGGGTTGTCGCAGACGTTCGGGACTGTCGCAGATGTTCGCAGCCCACGCGGCGCTTGGGTCATGCCCTAGCAATTACGGTGTCATCGGCGAAGTCCCGCGTCGGCCGCGAACGACCGCGTCAGGGACGAAGTCCCGCGCCGCCCTCGGGGAGAGTGCGCCCACCCGGCAAACCCGGGCGTGGGGGTTCCCAGGACAGCGGGGTACCGTGAGATCGGTTCAATCCGCCGCGCAGGAGAGTGTCTGCGCCCGCCCGACCGCGTCCCAGATTGCCAGAGGCCCGCATGATCCGCACCGCGTCGCAGCCGAAGTGGCTGGGCGCTCTCCTGCTCGCTGTGGTCTTCGCGGCCATCTGCGGCTACCTCGGGGTCTGGCAGCTCGAGGAGGCGCGGGCCGAGGCTCGCGCAGAGGCGATCGAGCGCGCCGCCGCGCTCCCGGTCTCGCCGATCACCGAGGTCGTCGACCCGCAGAGTTCCTTCCCGCCGGACGGGTCCACCCGCAGGGTCACGGCGACGGGCACGTATGTCCCGGAGCAACAGTTCCTCGTCACCGACCGCCGCCTGGACGGCGAGCCCGGCTTCTGGGTCGTGGCGCCGCTCGTCGTCACCGAGACCGGAGCGTCGCTGCCGGTCCTGCGCGGGTTCGTCGCCGACGCCGCGGCTGCACCCGAGCCGCCGACGGGTGAGGTCGCGATCGCGGGGGGCCTCGCACCGAGCGAGTCGCCTCGCAGCGAGGCCGGCCTGCCCGAGGGGATCTACCGGGCGATCGACCTGAGCATGCTCGTCAACGCGTGGGACACCGAGGTCTACAACGCTTTCGTCTTCGCCACCGCGGAGCAGGTGGCCGGTCAGCCCGCCGCCCTCGACGGACTCACCCGAGTGCCGCCCCCGACCGGTGACTCGAGCGAGCTCAACCTCCGGAACGCCATGTATGCGGTGCAATGGTGGGTCTTCGCCGCGTTCGGCTTCTTCCTGTGGTGGCGTGCGGTACGTCAGGCGCACACGGACGAGCTCGAGGCGGCGACCATCCAGCCGACCACAGACCAGCCGACCACAGACGAGCCGACCACAGATCAGGCGAGCCTCGACGAGCCGGCTCCCGCGCATACCCTCTCGACTCCCGCCCCGACCTCAAGGACAAGGTGACGTGCCCACTCCGACCGCCAGACCCCAGGCCATCGCGAAGGCGCTGGGCTTCTTCAAGGTGTCGGCCATCGCGGCCGGCATCGCGATGTTCGTCCTCATCGCCGAGATGGTGCTCAAGTACGGCTTCGACAACCCGGTCCTCACCTGGTGGAGCCCTGTGCACGGCCTCATCTTCATGGTGCTCGTCGCCGCGACGACCAACCTCGGTTTCAAGGTCGGCTGGTCGCTCGTGCGGATCGGCCTCATCCTCCTCGGCTCGTGCATCCCGTTCGTCGCGTTCATCCTCGAGCGCCGGGTGGCAGCAGAGATCGAGCCGCTGACCGCGGATAAGGTTGCGGCGTGAGTGACGCCCCCATGACCGCGAGGCCCGTCCTCGTCGTCGATTTCGGTGCCCAGTACGCCCAGCTCATCGCCCGGCGCGTACGCGAGGCACGCTGCTTCTCCGAGGTCGTGCCGCACACGATGCCGGTCGAGGAGATGCTCGCCAAGGACCCAGCGGCGATCGTCCTCTCGGGCGGACCATCCTCGGTGTATGCGTCGAACGCCCCCTCACTCGACCGGGCCGTGCTCGAGGCCGGGGTGCCGGTGTTCGGGATGTGCTACGGCTTCCAGGCGATGGCCCAGGCGTTGGGGGGCACGGTCGAGCGCACCGGGTTGAGTGAGTACGGCTCGACGCCCGCGCGGATCCTCAACGCGTCGTCCACCCTCTTCAACGGACAGCCGTCCGAGCAGTCGGTCTGGATGAGCCACGGCGACTCGGTGAGCCACGCCCCGGCCGGGATGCGCGTCACCGCTGCCACCGGCGGCACACCTGTCGCGGCGTTCGAGGACGACGAGCGTCGGCTGTACGGAGTGCAGTGGCACCCGGAGGTCATCCACTCGACGTTCGGGCAGAGGGTGCTCGAGAACTTCCTGCTAAGGGGCGCCGGGCTCGCGGGCGACTGGACGGCCGCGAACGTCGTCGAGAAGCTCGTCGGCTCGGTGCGCGAGCAGATCGGGGAGGCGCGGGTCATCTGCGCGCTGTCCGGCGGGGTGGACTCGTCCGTCGCGGCGGCGCTCGTGCAGCAGGCGGTCGGCGACCAGCTCACCTGTGTCTTCGTCGACCACGGCCTGCTGCGGGCCAACGAGGCGGAGCAGGTCGAGGAGGACTTCGTCGCCGCGACCGGCGTTGACCTCGTCGTCGTCGACGCCCGCGAGCGGTTCCTCTCCGCGCTCGCCGGAGTGAGCGACCCGGAGGAGAAGCGCAAGATCATCGGCCGCGAGTTCATCCGGGTCTTCGAGCAGGCGGCGCGCGACATCGTCGGGGCTCACCAGGGCTCGGACGACCACCCGGTGGAGTTCCTCGTCCAGGGCACGCTCTATCCCGACGTCGTCGAGTCCGGCGGGGGCTCTGGCACGGCGAACATCAAGAGCCACCACAACGTCGGCGGGCTGCCCGAGGACCTGCAGTTCAAGCTCGTCGAGCCACTGCGCCTGCTCTTCAAGGACGAGGTGCGGGCGGTCGGCACCGAGCTAGGGGTGCCCGAGGCCATCGTCAAGCGGCAGCCGTTCCCGGGACCCGGCCTCGGCATACGCATCGTCGGCGAGGTGACCGAGGAGCGGCTCGCGGTGCTGCGGGCAGCCGACCAGATCGCCAGGCACGAGCTGACGGCCGCCGGTCTGGACCAGGAGATCTGGCAGTGCCCGGTCGTCCTGCTGGCCGATGTCCGGTCGGTCGGCGTCCAGGGGGACGGGCGCACCTATGGCCACCCGATCGTGCTGCGGCCGGTCTCTTCCGAGGATGCCATGACGGCGGACTGGACGCGCGTGCCCTACGACGTGCTGGCCAAGATCTCGACGCGGATCACCAACGAGGTGCCCGAGGTCAACCGGGTGGTGCTCGACGTGACGTCGAAGCCGCCCGGCACGATCGAGTGGGAGTGAGCACGCGCAGCGGGAGGTGAGCCTCCTCGCGGAACACTCGTCGGCTCGCCCGCGTTGGGTGAGAATGGACGTAACGACCTGAGAAGGAGACCCACATGCTCGCAGCGCTCATCGGCCTGCTCGGGCTCGGTGGCCTCGCGTGGGGGACGACGCATTATGTCCGCTCCCGCTTCAGCGCTCGGCTGCAGCCGCGTCGTGAGCGGCACCGGCGCATCGCACTGGCGACGGTCTCGGTCAGCGGCTTCGCCCTCCTCGCGCCCGACGCCATCGTCGGTCTGGTCATCGCGAGCACCGGCGGGTCGGGCACCCTCGCCACGGTCGGCTGGGTCCTGTACCGGCTGCTCGCCGTCGGCGCCATCGGCATCGCCGCTCTCGTGATGTGGCTGACGAGCGACCCGGTGACCACGCGGCTGCGTCGGCGCCGCGACGCGGTCGTGGCGTCCGTGCCGTTCGGGCCGGCCCGAACGACCCGACGGATGCGCCGTCACCTCGGTGCCTTCCCCCAGGAGTGGAACGGCCTGCTCGAGCATGACCGTGAGCTCACCCGTCGGCTGCTGCGCTATCAGCGCGACGCCGACGCCGCCGCATCCAGCCCGACGATGGCCGACCTGGAGCACCCGCTCACCAAGACCGCCGTCGACGCGATGTTCCGGTGCGATGACCTACGCACGATGCAGCCTCCGACCCACGTCCTCGACATCCTCGCCACCGACTACGGCCGGGCGGTCGCCCAGTTCGACCAGGCGCTGCGCGCAGCCGAGGAGTATGCGTCGGCACACGTCGTCTCGACCGTCGCCCGGGACGAGCAGCGGGTCGTCGCCGACGCCGCGCGCACGCTGACCTTCCTCCAGACCAACGCGACGACGCCGCAGGAGCGAGCCAGCGCATACGAGAAGATCGGCGAGAAGCTCGCCAAGGCGCGGGCGACGGCCGGTGCCGAGGCGACCGAGCCGGTGCCGACGTCGTCGCACCCATGGCTCACCGTCGAGGACCGGGCCCGCGTCGACAACGACTGACAGGGCTGCCTCCGGCGATGCAGCCGGCCCTCGCTCTTTGCGTGTCGACGTGTATTTCCGCGGTGAGCTTCGACGTCGCCGCCGAGGCGTACGACCGCTTCATGGGCCGGTATGCCCGGCTGCTCGCGCCACGGCTGGCGGACCTGGCCGGCCTGGAGATGAGCCACCGAGTGCTCGACGTCGGGCCGCGTCGGTCCCGGGCGTGGACCCGACGAGTCGCACCTTGCCGGTGCGCGACAGGGGCATCTTCCGGAGCTGTTCGCCGCGGCGGGTCTGCGCGATGTCGAGGAGACGATCCTGTCGATCGAACGCGAGCACGCCGGCTTTGACGAGTGGGGGCAGCCGTACACCGGTGCCGCGCTCTGCTGCCCGACGGCCCGTTCGTCCTCTTCTCGCGCGCCTGGGCCACCCGCGGTCGCACGTGAGGTGCGACGAGACCTCACCAGTGGAGCCCCCCGACGGGCGCATCATCGCTATCCCGCGACACCGGGCCGGATGAGCAGTACGGTGTGCTGCAGGTCACGGCACCAAGCCCGGCAAACGGGATGACCTCTCGCACATCGGTGCCATCCATCCTCGGCAGAGAAGGCACCTCGATGAAGAGAAAACTGTTGTTGACGGGCGTCGTCCCGTTGTTGGCCACCTCACTCGCAGCCCTGGGACAAGTCCCGGCCCTGGCGGCGCCGCAGGACAGGGCGGACCGGGCACTGCCGGCCCACCTCGCCGACCTCAAGCTCGACGAGGCCGTGAGTCGTGACGGCATCTCCGTGGGCGCGCTGGACCAGAGCCTGGTCGGTGAGACCGGGACGAGCGCGGTCATCGTCCGGCTCAAGGCGCCGTCGGTTTCCGAGCAGAACCTGACCGACGCGGCATCGCCGAAGGCCAGGCAGGACCTGCGCAAGCAGCAGAGCGACCTGATGAAGCGTGTCACGCAGCTCGACAAGGGAGCCAGGCTGCTCGCCCAGACCCAGATCGCGCTCAACGCCGTCTTCGTCGAGATCGATGCGGCTGCGCTGCCACGGTTGGCCAACGATCCCGCAGTGGCCAGGATCGCACCGGTCGGCAGCTACGAGCTCGACCTATCCGAGACCGTGCCCTACATCGGGGCCACCGCGGTGCAGGACAGCGGCTTCACCGGCAAGGGCATCAAGGTCGCCGTCCTCGACAGCGGCATCGACTACACCCACGCGGCGCTTGGCGGCTCCGGCTCCGTGACCGAATACGATAATAACAATCCGAACGTCATCGAGCCCGGCACCTTCCCGACCAAGAAGGTGATCGGCGGGTACGACTTTGTCGGCAGCGTGTGGCCCAACGGCCCTGAGGCGCCGGACCCCGATCCCCTCGATGATGGCCCCGAGGGTGGCCATGGCACCCATGTCGCGCACATCATCGGTGGCATGGGTGGCGTCGCCCCGGACGCGGACCTCTACGCCGTCAAGGTGTGCTCCTCGGTCTCGACGTCCTGCTCGGGCATCGCGCTCATCCAGGGCATGGAGTTCTCCCTCGACCCCAACGGCGACGGCAAGCTGAACGACCGCGTGAACATCATCAACATGTCGCTCGGTTCCTCCTACGGCCAGCCGTTCGACGACGACCTCTCGGCCGCCGTGGAGAACGCCACCAAGGCGGGCGTCCTCACCGTCGCCTCCGCCGGCAACAGCGGTGACAAGCCGTATGCGAACGGCACCCCGGCTGCTACGCCGAGTGCGCTGTCGGTGGCCCAAACCGCGGTGCCGGGTGGGTTCCTTCCGCTGATGCAGATCCTTGCCCCTGAGAACATTGTCGGGGAGTTCCCGGCAGTGTGGCAGCCCTGGTCGGCAGAGCTGACCGCCGTCATCGAGGCACCGGTGCAGTACGGCAACGGGGCCGGCGGCAACCTCCTCGGCTGTGACCCGTTCGGCCCGGACTCGCTCGCGGACACGATCGTTCTCGTCGACCGCGGCGCCTGCAACTTCAGCGCGAAGGTCAAGAACATCGGCGACGCCGGTGGCCTCATCGGCCTCATCGGCCTCGTCGCCCCCGGCGACCCGTTCGAAGGCGGCGACGGTGGCGAGCGGCCGATCGTCATCCCCGGCTACATGGTCAGCCAGGCGGTCGCGAACCGACTCAAGAGCGGACTGCCGAACACCGTCGTCCGTTTCGACCCTGCGGTGGGCATTCCTCTCGATGGCACCATCGTCGGATCGTCGTCCCGTGGTCCGCAGCACGAGGACACCACCCTCATCAAGCCCGAGATCGGCGCGCCCGGCGCCTCGGTCTCCGCGATCGCCGGGTCCGGCACCGATGAGGGACCGTTCGGCGGCACCTCAGGCGCCGCTCCGATGGTGGCCGGCGCGGCCGCTCTGGTCCTCGAGGCCTCCGGCGGCGTGAAGGCCACTCCCAATGGACGTTCGAACGGGCGCGCCGTGGGCCACGGGCTCACCCCGCTCGAGGTGAAGTCTCTCCTCGTGAACAACGGGTACCGCGACATCGTCAACGACCCGCTGACGGGAGCCCTTGCTCCCATCACCCGGATCGGCGGTGGTGAGGTCCGCGTCGACGATGCGGTCAAGGCACCTGCGGCCGCATGGGCCAGCGATGTGGCGTCCGGCACGTTGAGCTTCGGCTTCGTCGACGTCGCCGACACGGTGACGATGACGAGGACGGTGACGATCCGCAACTACGACAACAAGGCGAAGAGCTACACCGTGACCCCGTCGATCC
>JBHEPF010000107.1:0-3512 GCA_046260445.1 Dermatophilaceae bacterium
TCGCTGAGATGGCCGCACGAGCGGTTGGCGATCACTATCCCGCAAGCCGCACTGCTCCTCGAGCGCAGGACGTGGCGCTCGGCCGCTCGACCATCAACGGCACCGTCGTCGTCTACGAAGAGTTGAGTCGCGGAGTTCTGCCCATCCTTGGCGGCGCGTGCCGTCGGCCCACATCCCTGCCTTGCGAGTCAAGAGCCAACTGCAGGCCGACCTGACCCATGCCGCCGGCAGCAGTCCCCACCCTGCCAATCCCGATCGATCCGATGCATATCCGATGCAACCCCGAACTGACAACGGCCCCTGACTCGCGTTTCCGCAGGTCAGGGGCCGTTTTCTGATGGTGGGCGATACTGGGTTTGAACCAGTGACCTCTTCCGTGTCAAGGAAGCGCGCTACCGCTGCGCCAATCGCCCGTCTGGGGGTCCGAACGCCGACCTGGCTGGGCGGCATTGGAGTCGAGGTGGAGACGGGATTTGAACCCGTGTAAACGGCTTTGCAGGCCGCTGCCTCGCCTCTCGGCCACTCCACCGTGAAGGCGGTCATTCCCTTCCGAGCGGATGACCGGCCTCGAACCGGCGACCTCAACCTTGGCAAGGTTGCGCTCTACCAACTGAGCTACATCCGCACTGGCACCCGTTGCCGGGTGCAGGGAGACATTAACCGATGCCCGGCGCTATTCCAAACCGGAACGCTCAGTGACCGTTGCGTCGTCGGACGCGTTCGCGCAGACCGTTCGTCACGCGCGCGCGGCGAGAGAGGACCTGTTGCTCCACCGCGATCTCCTCAGTGGTGAGATGTCTGTGGGACGGCGCGGTCGGCACTTCGAGCCAGTCCTCGAGGCTCTCCTCGCCACTGTCATCCCCCGCAGGCCGGCGCCGTAACCAGCTGAGGACCCGCTCCCGCAACCGGCGCGTGTCCGGCGAGGGATACAGGTGACGCACGGCGGCGTTGAGGCCGGCACCGATGAGGACTGAGATGGCCAGGAAATACAACCAGATGAGCAGCACGATCGGCGCTGAGAGCGGCCCATAGATCGATGTGCCACCCAGCGAGGCCGCGATGACCCCTCGGACGACGAATGAGGCGAGGACCCACAGCGCGAGAGTGAGCAGGGCGCCGGGCAGGTCACGCGACCACGGGCTGCGGCGCGGAGTGGAGACGTGGTAGAGGCTGGTCAGGCTGGCAACGGTGAGAAGGGTGACCACCGGCCAGTACAGCCACTCCAGGAACGCCCACTGCTCGGGCAGGATCCGCCCGACGACCGAGGGGCCGAGAAGGACGAGCGGGATCGTGACGATCCCGACGATGAGCGCGAGGAGGTAGAGCGAGAAAGACAGTGCCCGGGTGGGAAGGATCCCACGCACCCCGGCCTGGCCGTACATGATCGCGATGGTGTCGACGAAGACGTTGAGGGCGCGCGAGCCGGACCAGAGCGAGATGAGGAAGCCGAGCGAGATGAGGTCGGCCCGGCCGTCCTGGAGGACGTTGTCGACGGTCGGGATGATGGTCGAGGCAATGAGGTCGTCGGTGAGGAAGCGCTCGGCATACGTCTGGATGCTCTGTCGCACCTGGCCGACGGTGTCCTCACCCAGCCACCGTCCGAGGTAGCCGAGCCCGCCGAAGAGGCCCAGGATGAGCGGCGGAAGCGAGAGCAGAGCGAAGAACCCCGCCTCGGACGCCAACCCCGTGACGCGATACCTCAGGCACACCCGAATCGTCTCGACGAGCAGCTGCCAGGCGGCCGCAAGCCCCGGGAGTCGCCCGAAGGCCTCCCTGGACTGTCGCGCAGCCGTCCCGATCGTGCTCACGAGACCCAACGGTATGGGAGCACGGCTTCAGGACCCGGGAGGAGGCTCCCAGGCGCGAGTCACGTCGCCGCGAGCCGTGCCTTCTGCTCCTCGACGTCGAAGTCGGCAGTGGGCCACTGCAGGCCCAGGGTCGCCAGGTGCTCGTCGAGGAGGTTCATCACGGCGAGCCGCGCATACCACTTGCGGTCGGCGGGCACGACGTACCAGGGCGCGATCTCCGTCGAGCACTTCTCGATGACGGCCTGGTACGCCTCCTGGTAGGCGTCCCAGTGTGTGCGCTCGTCGATGTCGCCGGGGTTGAACTT
Source organism: Dermatophilaceae bacterium (assembly GCA_046260445.1). Taxonomy (GTDB): domain Bacteria; phylum Actinomycetota; class Actinomycetes; order Actinomycetales; family Dermatophilaceae; genus F2B08. Next base: position 2,114 of record JBHEPF010000107.1, read on the forward strand.
CCAGTGCTTGTCCGGCCGGTCGAGCCGCTCCATGAGCCGGGCCTTCTGCTCGTCGCTGCTGAGGTGCATCATCACCTTGATGATCGTCGTGCCGTCGGCCGCGACCTCCGCTTCAAAATCGTTGATCTCGTCATAGCGCTTGCTCCACTGCTCCTCGGGGACGAGGTCGTGGACGCGCACGATGAGCGCGTCCTCATAGTGCGAGCGGTCGAAGACACCGATCATTCCCGGCGTGGGAAGCGCCTTGCGGATGCGCCAGAGGAAGTGATGCTTCCTCTCCTCCTCCGAGGGCGCCTTGAACGACGTGATCTGGGAACCCTGCGGGTCCATGGCCCCGACGACGTGACGCATGATCCCGCCCTTGCCGGAGGTGTCCATGCCCTGGATGACGAGCAGGATCTTGCGGTTCCCGCCGGTCCTGGACTCGGCGTAGAGCTGCTCCTGCAGGTCGCTCGCCCGCTCGGCCAGGCCCGGCATGAGCGCCTCGGCCACCTCCTTGTCCCCGTCGAACCCGGGAGTCGAGCGTGGGTCCAGCGCGCTGAGGTCGAAGTACGGTCCGGCCCGCAGAGCCTCACGGAAGGTGACCGGTCGTGTCGCGTCGTCGTTGCTCGCCATAGCGCCTGAGTTTGGCACGCGCCATCCCTCAGCGGGTGGCTCGCACGATGCCAGACTGGCGAGCGTGTTCCTCACCGACCCCGATGACACCCAGCTGCGCACCTTGTATGCGGTGCCCGCTTCCTCCGAGGACGGCACCCGTCCCTTCGTGCGGGCCAACTTCATCACCACCGTCGACGGGCGAGTGAGCGGCGAGGACGGCACGAGCTCCTCGATCAACGACCCGGCGGACAAGCGCGTCTTCGACGTCCTGCGGTTCCTGGCCGATGCCGTCGTGGTCGGGGCGGGGACGGTGCGCGGCGAGGGCTACCCGCGCCTGGAGGCACCACCGGGCGGCACCGCTCCGGATCTCGTCGTCGTGTCGAACTCGGGCGAGATGCCGACCTCGGTGCTCGACTCCCCCACTCACGACGACGGCATCCCCCGCGGAGACGCCTTCCTCGCGACGCACGCGCAGGCGGAGGAGCAACCGGGAGTCGAGCGGCTGGTCTGCGGGGAGGGCTCCGTCGACGTCGCCCTTCTCCTGCAGACGCTCCACGACCGCGGCGTCCGCTCCGTGCTCTGCGAGGGCGGCCCGCAGCTGTTGACGACCCTTCTGCAGGCCGGGCTCGTCGACGAGCTCGCCGTGACGACAGCACCGCTCCTCGTCGGCGCGGTGAGCGACCTGTTCCTCACCACCGCACCCCTCGCCAGTGCTCTGGACTGGCGGGGCGGCGCCGTCATCGGCGACACCGTCTTCGCCCTCTGGCGGATCACCCGGTCCGGCTGACGAACTTCTGCACGG
>JBHEPF010000135.1:0-19794 GCA_046260445.1 Dermatophilaceae bacterium
TCGCCCACCAGATCGCCGACCTACAAACGGTTCTGATGAAACTCGCCGCCGACAAGACCGACCAGCTCTACCTCGCAGCCTTCCCCTCAGCCCTACCCGAAGTCAGAAAAGGCATCCGAGTCAAAGCCTCCTGACCACCCCTCCAGGCACCACCTTGTTTCGCGGGCATTTCCTAACTGAGGCACCGGTCCCCTTTCGCGGGCATCTTGACATGAGGCACTCCGGGGCCTGACAGAAGTCGTCCCCAGTCGTACCCGGCGGTGTCCTCACCCGGCCGGGCCGCCGCGTGCGGGAGGAAGATCGCCGGCTCTGGCCAGGATGGTTGCCGATACCCTCGTTGCGCAGGACACGGTCACCATGGACCCGGCACTTCACTGCCCCTATGCGCACGGAAGAGGATGGACGTGAACGACGAGTTTCGGTACCGGCACGGTCAGTCCATCGACGAGGTCATGTTCCCCCGGGGGTGTTCGTCTGGATTCCGGCGCCGCAAGGCACGTCCCGCAGCCACCCAGGGCGTTCTGCAATTCCTGCGTCTGGGCGGTGCAGTCACGCGTCGGTGGTCGTGATGGATGACCACGCGGCTCGGCTGGCCCACGCCAACCAGCTCATCGATGACGAACCGCGCGGTGCGGGGGGGCGCCCAGCCAGCTCCGATCGGCTGGAACGGCTGTGCTCGGCTCTCACGCGGGTCATTCCGGCGTCGGGCGTCGGGCTCAGCCTCCTCACAGACGATACCTATGGCGGCGGGACCATCGCCGCTTCCGACGCGAACATCAGGGTGCTCGAGGAGCTCCAGTTCGCGCTGGGCGAGGGGCCTTGCATCGATGCCTACAACTCGCGACGGCCGGTGCTGGAGCCCGACCTGGGCACGCACGGCAGCCGTCGCTGGCCCGGGTATGCCCCAGCAGCCCAGCAGCGTGGCGTGCGAGCCGTGTTCGCGTTTCCCCTGCAGGTTGGGGCCGCGCGGGCGGGGGCGCTGGACATCTACCGCGCCGAGACGGGGTCGCTCACCCCCGACGCCCTGACCCAGGCATTCACCTTCGCCGACGTCGCGATGAGCCTCCTGGTGGACGGCCAGGCGCGCGCCGGAGACAACCTGTCCTCCCCCGACGTCGATGGTGCACTGGCCAACCGACTGGAGGTCTACCAGGCTCAGGGCATGGTGATGGTCGACCTCGGCGCAGGTATCGAGGAGGCGCTGGCCCGCCTGCGGGCCCATGCCTACGCCGAAGGGCGAACCATCAGCGCTGTTGCCAAAGACATCGTGGCCGGTAAACTGACACTGGAACGTGACACGACATGAACCAACCATTAGCGACGGCGCTGGCACTCCACACGAGGGGAGGCGGACAGCATGATGGCCGTTGATCGCCTGGCCGAGGTCTTCGTTGAGGTTGCTGACACCCTCGTCGACGACTTCGACGTCGTGGAGTTCCTGGAGTCCCTGACCCGACACACCGCGGAGGTCAGCGACGCAGCCTCTGTCGGTCTGCTTCTGGCCGACCCGCACGGGCAGCTGCAGTACATGGCGTCCTCGGCGACCAACGTGAAACTGTTGGAGCTCTTCCAGCTTCAGTACCTGGAGGGCCCGTGCCTGGACTGCTTCCGCACCGGCGCCGCCGTGGTCAACAGCGACCTGCACCATGCGCGGCACCGCTGGCCGTTGTTCGCCCCGCGTGCCGTCGAGGCCGGTTTCCAGTCCGTGCACGCCTTCCCCCTTCGCCACCGCCAGCAGGTGATCGGGGCACTGAACCTGTTCAGCACTGACCTCGGCCACCTCGACCCCGCTGACGTCCGCATCATCCAGGGCCTGGCCGACATCGCCACCATCGCGCTTCTCCAGGAACGCACCATCCACAGCTCCGAGATCCTCACCGAACAGCTGCAGAGCGCCCTGAACAGCCGGATCACCATCGAGCAGGCCAAGGGCGTCCTGGCCAGAACCCACGGCATCAGCGTCGACGCCGCATTCGACCTGATGCGCGCATACGCCCGCGCCAACCACCAACGGCTCAGCGACCTCGCCCAAGCGGTCGTCACCGACCCCACCCGCCATCCAGAGCTCACCACCGCACCCTGAGGGTCGACGGCGGAAGGTCAGGCGGAGCCAAGGCCTCACCGGCGTCAACCGGCGCGGTCGGCACTAGGTGGGAAGAACAGCCCTCGAGGTTGGAAATCGTTGGTTTCCTGGTAGCCCAATCTGGGCGGAAGGGGTCACTTCGCTGGCCCAAGTGCGCAGACACCGAGAGGTCCTCGACGCAACCGGAGGGCTCTTGCCGTGACGCCGCACACGCCAGAGCGAGACTCGGAAGCGGCTGCCTATCGCACGTATATTGCACGGCAGCCCTTTTGGTCCGAGCATTGGAGACATAATCTCAGTTCAGAGACATGCAGCGAGATTTCAAACCCTGTCTTGTAAACAGAGGGTTGAGGGTTCGGTTCCTTCTCCAGCTCTATTGTGAGAGTTTTCTATTGTGAGAGTTGAAATTGCCCTTCTGCAGCGATATCACCGCACTCATGTCCTTCCTTCAAGACCTGCCGCCGCCTCGAGGCGGAGGGCATGCGTGCGGCCACGGCCGGCCCGACACAGGGAAGGTCCATCAACGTCGAGCCGCGGCAACCGGTTGACCGCCTGGAACCGCCGCGCCCGCGCTGACAGCGTGGCAAACACGTCAACCACATGCTCGCCGTCGGCCAGCAGCCGCTGCGCCAGCGGCGGCCTTGCGTCGTTGCTGCCCTCGACCGCCCAGGTCCGCTTCGGCCAGGCCGCGACGTGCTTGCGCATCGCGGTGTAGGACCGCAAACCGAACGAGAGCCACAGCGATCACGCTCGTGGGCAGCCTGCTGAAGAGAAATCCCGTCGAGCACCTGGACCGAGTCCGGCCGGACACAGGTCCCACGACCAGTGTCACGTAGCACCACTTTGACGCTGCATCAGACCGCCCACGAAGGCAGTGTCACGGCGCCCGCATGGACGCACCTGAAAGCCGTGTCTTCAGTGCCGTGAAGGCTGCAAGCGAAGCACGTCATCGGTGCCCTGTACCGCGTGGCTGCGGCCGTGTGATACGAGCGCTGTGACCAGTCCCAGCTGTCGGCGCTGACCGTGGCGTGCCCCTGCCTGCCGTGAGACGATTCGGTCGTGTCGACCGAGGCGGGTTGGGTGACGGAGCGGCTGTTGGTCGAGGGGAAGTCGATCCACTGTCGGCGCAGCAGGGGTGGAACGGGCGTGCCGATCGTCCACGTTCACGGCTTCGCGATCTCTGGCGAGTACCTGATGCCGACGGCCCGCAGGTTGGCCGGGCAGTGGATCAATGTGGTTCCCGATCTGCCGGGTTATGGGCGCAGCGAGCGCCGGGAGCATGTCCTGGGCATTCCTGCTCTGGCCGAGGCGCTGGTGGCGGTCCTGGACGCTCTGGACATCGACAAAGCCGTCCTGGTGGGCAACTCGATGGGCTGCTCCATCAGCGTCGAGGTGGCGCACGCGGCGCCCGATCGCGTGCATCGCCTGGTCCTCGTCTCGCCGGCGGGCGGCGTGCAGAACCAGCCCCTCCTCCGGGCGCTGGGCCAGCTCGCCCTGGACGGGATACGGGAGAGCCCGCGGATGCTTCCCGTGGCGGTGCCCGACTACGTCAGGTTCGGGCCGCTGAACGGTCTGCGCCTGTTTCACGAGCTGACCCGCTACCCGTCGCTGGAGCGACTGGTGCGCACCCCGGTGCCGACGCTGGCGGTTCTGGGGGGCCGGGATCCGCTGATGGCCCCGCCGACGCGAGTGCGCGAGGTCGCCCGGCTCTCCCCCGAGCACGTGACCGTGGCACTGATCGAGAAGGCCGCTCACGCAGTGAACTTCAGCCACCCCGAAGAGTTGGCGGGCTCCATCGAGCTGTGGCTGGGCGACGCGCTCGTCGAGGGCGAGCTCCTCCCGGATGGCGTGCGCGTGGTCATCCCGCACGGAGGCGCCGCACGGTAGCAATGAGCCACGGGCTCGGAGGCCGCATCCAGTCCGCGGCCCCAATCTCTCACCACGGCAGGGCATCTCGCCATGACGCCAGGCTCACCTACCCCAACTCATGGGCGCATCCAGCCAAACCCCAAGAATGTGTCTTCCAGGCAAAGCGACGGCCAGTACGAGCGGGCGAACAGCAGGCCAGCGCCGCGACCGGCGATACGTGACGCCTGATCCGTGCACGAAGACCGTGTGACCTTGCAGGACAGCCGGCCGCCGAGAGGATTCCCCCCGTGGCGCACCGAGCTTCCCGAAGAGGGCTGACCGCACGCAGCCAACGGCCCCGATGATGGCAACGAATCCGGGGGACGTACGCCAACACTGTTGCTGGTTCCCTGTTTCGCGCGCCAGATGCCAGGATGGGGACATGACAGAGACGACGACGCCGCGCGAGGTCGGGGTCACGGAGTTGGTCCTGCGCGATGCCCACCAGAGCCTGATGGCGACCCGGATGGCGCTTGAGGACATGGTCGACGCCTGCGCCGACATCGACGCGGCCGGCTACTGGTCGGTCGAGTGCTGGGGCGGTGCGACGTACGACGCGTGCATCCGGTTCCTCAACGAGGATCCGTGGGAGCGGCTGCGCACGTTCCGCGAGCTGATGCCCAACAGCCGCCTGCAGATGCTGCTGCGTGGGCAGAACCTGCTGGGCTACCGCCACTACGAGGACGGCGTCGTCAACCGCTTCGTCGAGAAGTCCGCCGAGAACGGCATGGACGTCTACCGCGTCTTCGACGCCCTCAACGACGTGCGCAACGTCAAGCAGTCGATCGCCGCGGTGCGTCGCGTGGACAAGCACGCCCAAGGCACCATCTGCTACACCGAGAGCCCGCTGCACACCGTCGAGGGCTACGTCCAGATGGCTCGCGACCTGATGGAACTGGGCTGCGACTCGCTGTGCATCAAGGACATGGCCGCGCTGCTCAAGCCGCAGCCGGCCTACGACATCGTCAAGGCGATCAAGGACGACCTCGGTGCCGACGTGCGCATCCACGTCCACTGCCACGCCACGACCGGCGTGACCCTGGTCAGCCTGATGAAGGCGATCGAGGCCGGCGCCGACGTCGTCGACACCGCCATCTCCTCGATCTCGCTCGGCCCCGGCCACAACCCCACCGAGTCGCTGGTCGAGATGCTTCGCGGGACGCCCTACACGACCAGCCTCGACGACGACCGGCTGCTGAAGATCAAGGACCACTTCGCCGAGGTGCGCCCGAGGTACACCCAGTTCATGTCCGCCATCACCGGCGTGGAGACCGAGATCTTCAAGAGCCAGATCCCTGGAGGCATGATCTCCAACATGGAGAGCCAGCTGCGCCAGCAGGGAGCGGGTGACCGGCTTCGGGAGGTGCTCCTCGAGGTGCCGAGGGTGCGCGAGGTGGCGGGGTTCCCCCCGTTGGTGACGCCGTCCAGCCAGATCGTCGGCACCCAGGCCGTGTTTAACGTGCTCATGGGGCCCTACAAGGTCCTCACCGCGGAGTTCGCCGACCTCATGCTCGGCTACTACGGCGAGACGCTCGGTGAACGCGACCCTGCGATCGTCGAGGCCGCGCGGCTCCAGGCCGGCAAGGAGTCGATCGACGTCCGACCGGCCGACCTGATCCCTCCCGAGTGGGAGAGGCTCGTCATCGAGGCCAGCGCGCTCGAGGGCTTCGACGGGACCGACGAGGACGTGCTGACGTATGCGATGTTCCCGGGCGTCGCTCCCGGCTTCTTCGTCGAGCGGCCGGAGGGGCCGAGGAACGTCGGCAAGGACCCCGCCGAACTGGCGACCGACGAGCTGTCCAAGTCATCGGGCGGTCCGGTCAAGGGGCCCATCAACTACTCCGTGACCATGGACGGCAGGGCGCATTCCGTCACCGTCGAGAGAGCCTGAGGCCGACGTGAGCAAGAAGAAGCAGCATCAGGCCTCGATGGAGGACCGCACCGCAGACCTGCTCGCCCGCCGCCGGGAGATAGAGAAAGGCGGCGGCGAGGACCGCATGCAGAAACAGCACGCGGCCGGCAAGCTGACCGCCCGCGAGCGGGTCACGGCGCTGCTCGACCCCGGCACCTTCGAGGAGACGGGCATGTTCGCCCGCCACCAGTCGACCTACTTCGGGCTCGACCGGGCCGACCTGCCGGCCGATGGTGTGGTCACCGGCGAGGGCGCCGTGCTGGGCCGACCGGTCCACGTCGCCAGCCAGGACTTCACGGTCGCCGGTGGCAGCGCGGGGGAGATCCACTCCAACAAGGTCGCGGCGACACTGCGCGCGAGTCTCGGCACCGGCACGCCGTTCGTGTTCATCAACGACTCGGGTGGTGCCCGCGTCCAGGAGGGGATCGGTTCCCTGGCCGGTTACGGCCGCGTGTTCTACAACAACGTCCTGCTCTCCGGGGTGGTCCCGCAGATCTCGATCATCGCGGGCCCGTGCGCAGGTGGCGCCGCCTACTCCCCGGCGCTGACGGACTTCATCATCCAGACCCGACAGGCCCACATGTTCATCACCGGGCCCAACGTCATCGCCCAGGTGACGGGCGAGCAGGTCACCTCCGACGAGCTCGGTGGCGCCGACACCCACATGGCCCTCTCGGGGGTCACCCACTTCGTCGCCGACGACGACGAGCAGGCGGTGCTCATCGCCAAGAAGCTGCTGAGCTTCCTGCCTCAGAACAACTCCGAAGATCCGCCGATCGTCGACCCCGACCACGTCGTCGAGCCCGACCCGGAGCTGCCCGGCGTCCTGCCGACCTCGGACAAGAAGGGCTACGACGTGCGCGAGGTCATCGCCCGCCTCGTCGACCGCGGTGACTTCCTCGAGGTCCAGGCCGGCTACGCCGGCAACATCGTCATCGGCTTCGGCCGGGTCATCGGACGGACCGTGGGGATCGTGGCCAACCAGCCGACGGTGCTCTCCGGGGTGCTCGACATCAACGCCTCGGACAAAGCGTCGGCATTCGTGCGCTTCTGCAACGCGTTCAACATCCCCCTGCTCACCCTCGTGGACGTCCCCGGCTTCCTGCCGGGTGTCGCCCAGGAGCACAACGGGATCATCCGTCATGGCGCGAAGCTCCTCTACGCCTACTCGGCCGCGTCGGTCCCCAAGATCACCGTCGTGCTCCGCAAGGCCTACGGCGGGGCCTACGTCGCGATGTGCTCGAAGGACCTCGGTGCCGACAAGGTCTTCGCCTGGCCAACGGCGGAGATCGCGGTGATGGGAGCCGAGGGCGCCGCGGAGATCGTCTTCCGGCGGGAGATCGCCGAGGCCGAGGACCCGCAACGGCGCCGGGCCGAGCTGGTGGAGGAGTACCGCTCGACGTTCTCGACGCCGTATGTGGCGGCTGCCCGCGGGCTTGTCGACGACATCATCGAGCCCGCGCGGACCCGCGAGCACGTGTCGAGGGCGCTGGAGATCCTGATCACCAAGCGCACCATCAGGCCGGCCAAGAAGCATGGGCTGGGCCCGACATGAGCGCGCCGGGCACCGGCTCCACAAACACGCAGGGGCAGTCGGTCGCCGAGCTGGTCGAGGCGGTCCGGTCGCTGTCGGAGCGCGTGGCCCAGCTCGAGGCCGAGCTGGCCCATCGCCGCGAGCAGAACCCCGGCGTGCCCGAGGACGTGGCGATCGCCATCTCCGCGGCGGTGGCGGCGTTCCTCGGGCACCGCGCCAAGATCAAGCAGATGCACTATCGCACCGGCCAGGCCTATGCCCAGCAGGGCCGGGTCGTCGTCCAGGCCCACCACAACATCCCCCGGCCGAGGTAGAAGACATGCAGCTCAAGGTGACAGTCAACGGCGTGGCATACGACGTCGAGGTCGAGGTCGAGGAGGAGCCCCACACGCCGCTCGGCGCGATCTTCATGAGCGGCGGCACCTTCTCCCCGCCGCACCAGAGGGCGCCCGCCGCGGGCGCACCCGCTGACGGCAAGAGTGTGCAGGCGCCCCTGGCCGGGACGGTCGCGCGCGTCCTGGTCGAGGAGGGGCAGAGCATCGAGGCCGGCGAGGTGGTGATCGTGCTGGAGGCGATGAAGATGGAGACCGAGATCGCCGCGCCACACGCCGGCACCGTCTCCGCCGTCCTCGTCTCCGCCGGGACCGCGGTGACCGGCGGCCAGGTGCTGCTGCAGGTCGCCTGACCGAGTCAGCCCCCACAGGGCCCAAAGGTTTTTCCTGGCCGACCCCGAGTCGGCGGGATGGTGGGACGAGAGGTGGTGTTTCCATGAAGGTCGACGGGCGCAGGGCGTCGACCATGATGGTGCGCCCGGCGAGGTTGGTGCGGCGGCGGCCGTCGGCGTTGGCAGCGATGGAGACTTCGTGGGTCATGACCCGTCATGGACCAGCGGTTCGGTCGCCGATCGTTCGGGTGACGGAGTCGAGCCTGGCTCTTCGTGCATTCATGGCTGTTGGTTGGTCGATCCACGCCAGTACGCGTTCCCCGAGGGGAGGGCCCATCGAGGCCGCTGCATAGGGGGTTGAGGGTTCGAGGCCCTTCGCCAACTCTCAAGCAGGAGCCTCACCCGTTCTCCGGTCAGCGCCTCACGGCCGGGGGCCCCAGCGTCGCCGCGATGAGCCGGCCCTTGGCCGTGAGCGGCATCCGGGCGAACATCCCCCACATCGCAGCTGCCAGGCCGAGTGCTGCGGAGTCCCGGGACATGAAGTCCCGTTGGGCCGCGGTGGGGAGGCGCCCGAACGCATCGAACAGCTCCAGCGTGCCGTCGACGTCGAGTCTGAGCAGGGCTCGCAGCCCCATCTCACGGAACAGGTCGGCCGGCATCGCCGGATCGGCGCTGGCCGGGCGTCGACCGTTCGCGAGGGAGTTCGCTATGGACGCAGCCAGCGCGTCGGCGCGGGCCAGGGAGTGCGCAACCGAGTACCCCGTCACGAGGTTGCCACCCCGACCGGCGGTCCCGACCGCGAGCACACCCTCGCGAGGCCGCTCGCCCCGGCCGCGCATGGGGATGCGGACGATCTCGCGCTCGAGGGGGTGCTCGATGGCCGTCGGCCGGACCCCGCGCGCGACCAGCCGTCGATGCAGCCGGGCTCTCAGTTCGCGGATCGGCAGGCCGGGGGCTGCTGCCAGACAGGTCTCCTCGAGAAGCACTCGGTCGTCGCCGAGGGGGATCCCGTACAGGAAGGTCGGCGGCCCGTGCGGAGCATCGCCGCCCGCCCAGTCGGTGCGCCAGTCCATGAGCAGGCCCGTGGCCCCATCGAGAGCCGGGGTGGCCTCGTCGACCGGCACGACGATCCCGTATGCGGTCTGCGCGGCGGCTGGGTCGTCCGGCACGAGCCCATCGGGCCGTGCGCCGCGCGCGTCGACGACGACCCGGGCCTGCCCCGGCCCCGGGCCCCGCAGCGCGGATGTCCCACCGTCGTCCAACCGTGCGCGCCGCACCTCGATCGCGTCCAGAGGGAGTGCCTGCTGGAGAGCGGCGTTGTCGAGGACGAGGTAGTCCCGACGGAGCGTGTGGCGACCGCGTGCGCGGAGCTCGGGGCCCACGACGCGCGTCCGGACGACCGACTCCGGCAGGTCGCCGAGCTCGTCGGCCCAGATCCCGTAGGTGGGGCTCCACACCGCATCCGGACGCGGGTCGAGTGCCAGCACCGACAGCCCGTGAGCCGCGCTCCTGGAGGCGAGCGCCCGCCCTGCTGGGCCCAGCCCGACCACGGCGAGATCGAAGTTGGTGCCCGCGCTCACCACCCCATCGTCGCACCCCGTGCCGCCGGCTCCCTACCCGAGCGGACGTTGCGGCCGGCCAATCCGGACTCGGTGACGGCGCGCGAAGAGGCCGCACGCGCATACGGTGTGGTCTGTGAACCGCTTCAAGACATCGATCACCTCCACCGCCGAGATCCCCTACTCGCAGGACCGCATCTGGTCGCTCGTCTCGGACCCCGACCAGGTGGCGGAGATGACGCCGTTCCTGCGGGGGATCATCGTCGTCGACGCCGGCACGTGGGTGTGGGAGCTGCACGGCATCCCCTATCCCGGAGGTGAGTTCGCAGCCCACTTCACCGAGGCCATGAACCTCCAGGAGCCGGAGCGGATCGACTTCACGCACGATCCGGATGGACGAGAGCTGGCCGGGGCCGACGGCTGGTACTCCCTCGACGCCCTCGACGCGCACCGGACGGAGCTCGCGATCGGGCTGACCGTGCATGCGATGCTGCCGGCGCCGAGGTGGTCCGCGCGAGTCATCGAGCCGGCGATGCACGCGGTCGTCCAGCAGATGGGCAACCGCTTCGCGTCCAACCTCGAGCGTGAGCTCTCCCGCAGCGGGAGACCGTAGAGAGCCGGGTCGCGCACGGGGTAGGCTCTCCGCAAATTAGGTGACACGTCAAGGAGAGTCATGAAGGTCGGCATCATCATCGGGTCCATCCGCGAGGGCCGCAAGGGCGAGAGCGTCGGGCGGTGGGTCCACGAGGTAGCGGGCGATCGCGGTGACGCGAGCTATGAGCTAATCGACCTCAAGAGCTTCAACGTTCCGCTACTGACGACCAACGTCCAGCCGGGGAGCGCAAACCGGGTCTACGACTCGTCGCAGGTGCGCGAGTGGAGTGCGGCCGTCGACGCGTGCGACGCCTTCATCTTCGTCACGCCCGAGTACAACCACGGTGTCCCCGGAGCTTTCAAGAACGCCTACGACTCGCTCGCCCCGGAGTGGGTCGGCAAGCCCGTCGCGTTCGTCTCGTACGGCGGGGCCGGGGGAGTGCGGGCCGTCGAGCACTGGCGTCCGGTCGTGGCGAACTTCCAGCAGTTCGGGGTCCGCGCGCAGGTCGCCCTCTCGACGAACACCGAGTGGACCGACGGCGAGTTCCGCCCTCACGAGCGGCACCTCGGTGAGCTCGAGGCCCTGTTCGACATGCTCGTCGCGGCGACGAAGAAGCTTCGCGGCTGACCTCGGCTCCTCGACGCGTCCTGTGCGACCCCTGCCGGGGCAACCCCGCTCAGTCCTATGATCAGAGCGTGATCGAGCAGAAGCGCGTCCTCGCTACCTCCGTCCCCGGCCCGAAGTCAGCCGAGCTGGCCGCTCGCAAGGCCGCGGCCGTCTCGGCCGGAGTGGGCACCGGGCTTCCGGCCTACATCGTGCGCGGCGAGGGCGGAATCCTCGTCGACGTCGACGGCAACCAACTCATCGACTTCGGTGCCGGAATCGCTGTGACGACGGTCGGCAACGGCAACCCCAAGGTCGTCGAGGCGGTGCAGAAGCAGATCGCCGACTTCACGCATACCTGCTTCATGGTCACGCCCTACGAGGAGTACGTGGCGGTCGCCGAGAAGCTCAACGAGCTCACCCCCGGGGATGGTGAGAAGCGAACCGCGCTCTTCAACAGCGGCGCCGAGGCGGTCGAGAACGCGGTGAAGGTCGCTCGTCACCACACCGGGCGAAACGCCGTCGTGGCCTTCGACCACGCCTATCACGGACGGACCAACCTCACGATGGGGCTGACGTCGAAGAACATGCCCTACAAGCACCGGTTCGGCCCGTTCGCGGGCGAGATCTACCGGGTGCCCATGGCCTACCCTTACCGCTGGCCCACCGGACCGGAGGCGTGCGCAGAGGAGGCCTTCGCCGAGTTCGCCTCGTTGGTCCACGCGCAGGTGGGGGAGGAGAACTGCGCGGCCGTCATCATCGAGCCGATCCAGGGTGAGGGCGGGTTCATCGTGCCCGCGCCGGGGTTCCTCCTCAAGGTCGAGCAGTTCTGCCGCGAGCACGGCATCCTCCTCATCGCCGACGAGGTGCAGACCGGCTTCGCCCGCACCGGCGACTGGTTCGCCAGCGACCACGAGGGCATCGTGCCCGACCTTGTCACCACGGCCAAGGGCATCGCCGGCGGGATGCCCCTCGCCGGGGTCACCGGCCGCGCCGACGTTATGGACTCCATCCACCCGGGCGGACTGGGTGGCACCTACGGCGGCAACCCGGTCGCCTGCGCTGCAGGGCTCGCCTCGATCGCATGGATGGAGGAGACCGACGCCTGCGGTCGGGCCCGTGCGGTCGAGTCGATCTTCCGGCCCCGGCTCGAGACCCTGGCCGACAAGTACGGCGTCATCGGCGACCTCCGTGGGCGAGGCGCCATGCTCGCGGTCGAGCTCGTGAGCGATCTCGACGCCAAGACCCCCGACGCCGCCCTCACGGCTGCGATCAACAAGCACTGCCACAGCCAGGGCCTGGTCACCCTGACCTGCGGCACGTTCGGCAACGTCTTCCGGTTCCTTCCGCCACTCTCCGCCCCCGACGAGCTCCTCCACGAGGGTCTCGACATCCTCGAGGACGCCTTCGCCGAGCACGCGGGGTGACCTCGCCGCTCAAGCGGCAGATCCACAACATCGGCCGCCGCAGAGCATGGGTCATCTGGGCGGTGGCGCTGGCCGCATACATCCTGGCGGTCTTCCACCGGACCTCTCTCGGAGTCGCCGGTCTGCTGGCGGTCGACCGGTTCGACATCACGGCGGCCCAGCTGTCGACCTTCACGGTCCTCCAGCTGTCCGTGTATGCGCTGATGCAGATCCCCGTCGGCGTGCTCCTCGACCGCTACGGAGCGAAGAAGCTCATCCTCGTCGGGCTCGCGCTCATGACCGCGGGGCAACTGTGGTTCGCGTTCGCCGGGACCTTCGAGGCCGGCGTGTTCGCCAGGGTGCTTCTCGGGGCCGGCGACGCGATGATCTTCATCTCGCTCATGCGCCTGGTGGCGCTGTGGTTCCGGGTCAAGCAGGCGCCGTTCGTCACCCAGCTGACGGGGATGCTCGGCCAGTTCGGGGCCCTCTCGGCCGCCGCGCCGCTCTCGTATGCGCTGGCTCGCTTCGGTTGGACCCCCTCCTTCGCGTTCGCCGCCTCACTGGGGTTCGCCGTCATCATCGGGGTGATCGCGGTCGTCAAGGACACGCCCTACAGCGGCCAGTCGATCGAGAAGATCAAGGTGCGGGCGCTGGCGTGGACGATGCGCGACATCTGGCAGAACCCCGGGACCCGACTGGGGATGTACTCGCACTTCACGTCGATGTTCGGCGCGAACGTGTTCGGCCTGCTCTGGGGGTACCCGTTCCTCGTGGCGGGCCAAGGGCTGTCGTCGGCCGTCGCGAGCTCGCTCATCATGCTCATGACCGTGACGGCCCTCATCGTCGGACCGCTCACCGGTCGGTTCGTCGCTCAGCACCCCTATCACCGGTCGTGGGTCGTCCTCGGGATCGTGCTCGCGATCATGGTCATGTGGGCGGTCGTCCTGCTGTGGCCCGGGCCTGCACCGCTCTGGCTGCTCGCCCTGCTCGTCATCGTCACGGCCGCGGGCGGACCGGTGTCGATGGTGAGCTTCGACATGGCGCGCACCTTCCACCACCCCGCGCACCTCGGCCGCGCGACCGGGGTCGTCAACATGGGCGGCTTCGTCGCCTCGCTCGGAGCGATGTGGCTCATCGGGTTCGTGCTCGACGTCGTGGCACCGGGCGGTCCGTCGACGTACACCCTCGACCACTTCCGCGTCGCGATGTCGGTGATGTTCTTCTTCTGGCTCTTCGGTGCGCTGCAGGTGTGGCGCTACCGCCAGAAGTCGAAGGTCTTTCTCGAAGGCGTCCCCGGCAGCCTCGAGCGGCTGCGGGGTGGCGAGACGCTACTGCCTGGGATCTCGCGGGACGTCGACTAGGACTGCCTCGACGACGGCACCCCCCAGAACGCATTTGACCGGGCCAACTCATACTTGGCCCGGTCCTGTTCCTGTATAGCGGTGGCCGGTGCAACATCCGGTGAACGACACGCGAGCACGGGGCGGAAAGAGCGTGAAGAACTGAGGAGACGGGGCAGCGCCGCCGCCGATGGCAGGTCACCCGCGACGTGACCCAGGTCTAGGCGGCTTCGGTCGGTAGTCACCCGGTCCCAGTACCCGCACGATCTGCCCGTGACCGTCCGGGGCGACCCGGGAGATCTTCACGCGGCCCGTGTGCATGACGAGCAGCGGTGCGCCGTCGTGTGCGCCATGTCCTCGCCTCCTCACCGCGCAGTATGCCGTGGGCGCCGCACGCATCGGTTCGGCCACACTAGGGGCACGGAGACGAGAGGAGACGGTGATGACGAGTCAGGACGGTCGGGCCGGTGCAGGCGGTCCGGGCCTGCCTGCGGCCTTCGACCTGCGCGGGACGGTGGCCCTGGTCACCGGAGGGGGCAGCCCCTCCGGGATCGGGTATGCGGCGGCTCGCCTCCTCGGCCTGTGCGGTGCCGCGGTGGTCGTCTCTGCGACGAGCGCGCGCATCGACGAGCGCGCCGCAGAGCTGGCGTCCGAGGGGATCGAGGCGGCCGGTGTCGTCGCGGATCTCACCGATCCGGCGCAGGCCGCGTCGGTGGTCGCGGCTGCGGTCGAGCGCTTCGGTCGGCTCGACATCCTCGTCAACAACGCGGGGATGGTCACCGTGGGGGACGGTGACTACCTCGAGGGTGACCTGACCGCCACCGACCCGGCCCGCTGGCAGGCCTCGCTCGAGCGCAACCTGACCACCGCATACCTCATGACGCGGGCGGCCCTGCCGCACCTGCGCGCGTCCGGTCGCGGGCGGGTCGTCAACGTCTCCAGCGTCACCGGCGCGGTCATGGCGATGCGCTCGGAGGTGGCGTATGCGGCGGCCAAGGCCGGCATGGTCGGCCTCACCCGCGCCGTGGCGGTCGACGAGGCAGGTTTCGGGATCACGTCCAACGCCGTGGCGCCGGGATGGATCGCGACCGGCTCGCAGACCGAGAGCGAGGTGCGGGAGGGAGCGGTGAGTCCGCCCCGGCGATCCGGCACGGCGGGGGAGGTGGCGAGCGCGATCGTCTGGCTCGCCTCGCCCGGAGCGGCCTACGTCAACGGACAGGTGGTCGTCGTCGACGGTGGGAGCTCGATCGCCGAGGAGCGGTGGCTGCAAGGCTGAGCACAAGGGCCGACAGGAGGAGGCGAGGTCAACCGCCTCAGCGCGGCGGCATGCGCAGGGCGCCGTCGAGACGGATGACCTCGCCGTTGAGCATCGAGTTGTCGACGATGTGCCGGACGAGTGAGGCGAACTCGGCCGGGTCGCCGAGCCGGGCCGGGTGCGGCACCTGCTCGGCGAGGACCTGCCGGGCCTCCTCGGGCAGCCCGGCGAGCATCGGGGTCTCGAAGGTCCCGGGCGCGACGGTGACGACGCGGATGAGCTTGTCCGCGAGGTCTCGGGCGGCACTGAGCGTGAGGCCGACGACGCCGCCCTTGCTCGCTGCATATGCGGCCTGGCCGATCTGCCCGTCGAACGCCGCGATCGAGGCGGTGTTGACGATGACGCCGCGGTCCCCGTCGACGGGGTCGTTCTCGAGCATGGCTGCTGCCGCGAGTCGCAGGACGTTGAAGGTGCCGATGAGGTTGATGTCGACGACCGTCCGGAACGTCTCCAGGTCGAGCGGCCCCTTGCGACCGACCACCCGCCCAGGCGTGGCGACACCGGCGCAGCTCACCGCGATGCGCAGCTCGCCGAGCTCTCGGGCGGTGTCGATGGCGGCCTGGACGGCGTCCGGGTCGCGGACGTCGGCGGCGCAGAAGCGGGCCCGCTGCCCGAGCCGATTCGCCGCCTGCTCGCCGGCGCTGCCGGGCAGGTCGACGATGACGACCGCAGCGCCATCGGCAGCGAGCCGCTCGGCGGTCGCGCCGCCGAGCCCAGAGGCGCCGCCGGTGACGAGTGCGACGGTCGTGTCGGTGATCTTCATGAGTGACCTTCCGTGGCCAGGTTCAGGGTGGGAGTCAACGTCGGAGTAGTAGGCACTCGGAGTAGTAGGCACTCTGGGCCGACAGCCGATCGGCTCAGCCGAGCAGGTGGCGGGAGATGACAAGCCGCTGGATCTGGTTGGTCCCCTCGAAGATCTGGGTGACCTTGGCCTCGCGCATGTACCGCTCGACCGGCCAGTCCTGGGTGTAGCCGGCGCCACCGAGCACCTGCACCGCGTCGGTCGTGACCCGCATCGCCGCGTCGGTGGCGACGAGCTTGGCGACGGCGGCCTCCTTGGCGAAGGGATGCCCCGCATCGCGAAGTCGGGCCGCGTGCAGATAGGTGGCCCGCCCGGACGTCACCGCTGCCTCCATGTCGGCGAGCAGGAAGGCCAGGCCCTGGTTGCTCGCGATGGGGCGTCCGAACTGGTGGCGGTCCTTCGCATACGAGACCGCGACATCGAGGGCCGACTGCGCGAGTCCCGTCGAGGTCGCGGCGATGCCGAGACGGCCGGCGTCCAGCGCGGAGAGCGCGATCGCCATCCCTTGGCCCTCCTCGCCGATCCGGCGGTCCGCGGCGACGGGCACGTCCTCGAAGATCACTTCGCGGACCGTGTCGCAGTGCAGCCCCATCTTGCGCTCCGGGGCGCCGAACGAGAGTCCCGGCGCATCGGCCGGCACGACGAAACAGGACAGCCCGCGTCCGCCGTCGTCCGAGGTCCGGGCGAAGGTCGTGTAGAAGTCTGCGTGCCCGGCATGGCTGATCCACGCCTTGCGTCCCTTGATCCGGTAGGTGTCTCCATCACGGGTCGCGCGAGTCGTCATCGACCCGACGTCGGAGCCGGCGAGCGGCTCGGACAGGCAGTATGCGCCGAGCTGGTCTCCCGAGAGCATCTCCGGCAGCAGTCGGTCACGCTGCTCCTCCGTGCCATAGGTCGCGACGGGATAGCATGTGAGCGCGTGGACCGAGACACCGACAGCGACGGACATCCATGCCGCCCCGATCTCTTCGAGAACCTGGAGGTAGACCTCGTAGGACTGGCCGCCCCCGCCGCACTCCTCCGGGTAGGGGAGCGAGAGCAGTCCCGCCTCACCGAGGGTCCGGAAGACCTCGCGCGGGAAGGCGTCGTCCGCGCCGCCGGACAGCTGCGACGCTGCATCCGGCGCGGCTGCTCGCTCGGCAGCGTCGACCTTCGGTCGGAGCTCCTTGTCGGCGATCTCTCGGGTGAGGTCGATCAGGTCGTGACCGATCTCGGTGGGCATCAGCCTCGTTGCTGGCATGGGTCGATGCTAAGCCGGTGTCAGGTCAACAGCACAGCCGCGACCGCGCGCAGGTCGGCCCTCTCCTGCGTCGCCGCCCAGCCGGTGAACCAGCGCAGCGGCAGCGGCGGGTCGTCGATCCGTGCGCCCAGGGCTGCGACCCGGGCGTCGCGGGCGGCGACGAGGGCGTCGTGCTCCTCACCCTCCAGCGCGGCCAGCTGCTCGGCGAACGACCAGGCCCGGCCCCGCGCATACTCGATCGACCACCCCGACACGAGCTCGTCGACCCGACCTGTCCACTGGTCGGCGACGGCGGTCCACGGGGCCGTATGGGTGAGCGCGTCCTGCATCCGGTCGATCATGGCGGCCAGGACGTCGTTGAGCCGCTCGAAGTCGGCCTGCAGCTCGGCGACCGCTTCGCGTTGCACCTGGGCGGCGGCGAGACCGAGATCGAGGTTGATGTGGGCGTTCATGCCGACCATGACGTGCTGCAGGGCCAGCGCGGTGGGCGGCGCCTCGAAGACCACCCGCCAGGACTGCGAGATCTCGGTCCCGGCGTCGAAGCCCTCGGCAGCGTCGAGATAGAGCCGGGCGAAGGCGACGTCGAAGCGCTCCATGCGCTCGCAGTCGTCGAACTCCCCGGCGCGGATACCGTCCCGGACCCGCGCGGTCACCGACCGGTAGACGCAGGTGAAGTAGCCACGCGGGTCACCGGTGTCGAGGGCGCGGTCGATAAGACCGTCCATGGCCGCGATCGCTTCGTCGATGGTCTCCATCGAGGACCAGTCTGCCGGGTCGAGGTCACGCGGGATAGGCGCGCACCTCGGTCGCCTTCACGGTCGCCCAGATCTCGGTGCCGGTATGCAGGCGGAGCTCCGCGACGGAGGCAGTCGTCACCTCTGCGACGAGTGGTTCGAGGGACTGAAGCACCTCCAGCCGGACCCGAGCGGTCTGACCGATGATCTCGATCGAGCGCACCGTCGTCGGCCACACGTTGCGCGGCGAGCCGCCGGGTCGGGTCGGATACAGAGAGACCGCGGCCGGCGCGAACGACACCCACGACGGCCCCCGGTGGTTGTGGCCGGCGGTGACGACCGGACCCAGGACGGTGGCCACGACGGACCCGGACGAGGCCCGACCCGCATACAGGTTGAGACCGACGACATGCGCGACGTAGGAGTTGCGCGGCCGCGCGACCACCTCGCCGGGGGCGCCCTCCTGGACCACGCGGCCCGAGTCGATGAACACCAGCCGGTCGGCGAGGGTGAGCGCGTCGAGGGGGTCGTGGGTGACGAGGACGGTGACACCGCTGAACCCGGCGAGCCGGTGGGCCAGCCCGGCGCGGACCTCCGCTCGGGTCGAGGGGTCCAGAGCCGACAGCGGCTCGTCGAGCAGAAGGACTGCCGGGTCGGTGGCCAGCGCACGGGCGAGAGCGGCCCGCTGGGCCTGACCGTGCGAGAGATCGGCCGGTCGACGCATCGAGAGCTCCCCGATCCCGAGCGCGTCGAGCTCGGACTGGGCGCGGGCGCGGGCGGCGACCCGACGCATACCTCTGCTTCGCGGCCCGAAGGCGACGTTGTCGAGGGCGCTGAGGTGGGGGAAGAGCAGGTGCTGCGAGGCGACCATCCCGGTGCTGCGCTCCTGCGGCGGCATGGAGGTATGCGCGTCCGCCCAGACCTGTCCCCCCACCCGGACGTGGCCCGCCTCGAGAGGCAACAGCCCGGCGAGAGCGTCGAGAGTGGTCGTCTTGCCCGACCCGTTGGGCCCGAGGAGCGCGACGACCGTCCCCGCCTCGGCGGCGAGCGGGACGTCGACGTCGAAGTCACCCCGCCGGGCCAGCACACGGCTGTCGAGGCTCATCCCAGCCACCTCCCCCGGAGCACGCCGAGGATGGCGATCGAGACCACGAGCATGGCGATGGAGAGGGCGATGGCGGCCTGCGGGTCGTCCTGGAGCGCGACATAGACCGCGAGCGGTGCGGTCTGCGTGCGTCCGGAGAGGTTGCCGGCGAAGGTGATCGTCGCCCCGAACTCCCCGAGCGCCCTGGCCCACGCGAGCACGGCGCCGGCGACCAGTGCCGGACGGACTGCCGGGAGCGTCACCCGCGAGAACACGTACCAGCGGCTCGCGCCGAGCGTGCGGGCGGCGTCCTCGAAGCGGTGGTCGTACTGTCGGAGCGCCGCTTCGACGGTGAGCACGAGGAACGGCATCGCGACGAACGCCTGGGCCACGACGACACCAGCGGTCGTGAACGGGAGGCGGATCCCGAACCACCCGTCGAGGTACTGACCGAACAGCCCCCGCCGGCCGAAGGAGGCGAACAGCGCGACGCCACCGACCACCGGGGGGAGCACCATCGACAGCGTTGCGATCGCGCGGACCACCCCGCGGCCGGGGAAGTCGACACGGGCGAGCAGCCATGCGAGGGGCACGCCGAGTAACACGGTGACGACGGTGGCGGCGAGCGAGGTCCGGATCGAGAGCCACAGCGCGTCCCGAACCGTCGAGCTGCCGAGCACGTCGCCGAGGCTGCGCCACGGCGCACGCCACAGCAGACCGAGGAACGGCAGCGCGAAGAACGCGATCGCCAGGCCGGCCAGCACCAGCGCAGGGATGGGCAGTCGCTCCCGCCGAGCGCGTCGCCGCGCCGCGGTGGTCATGGTGCCACGAACCCGTGATCGCTGAGCACGGACCGACCGGCGTCGTCGAGGACGAAGTCGACGAACGCCTGACCGGCTCGGGGGTTGGGGGCCTCGGTGGTCACCACGATCGGGTACTCGGCGACGACGTTCTGCTCGTCCGGGATGCCCGCCCCGTCGACGTCGGCACCCGCAGCGATCACGTCGGTCACGTA
>JBHEPF010000143.1:0-59565 GCA_046260445.1 Dermatophilaceae bacterium
GCCTTGTAGGCCCACTGCCCGGACGGGATGTCCCAGGTGCCCTTCCAGATCCCGTCCGCGCTGTCGAGGGAGAGCTGCGCCTGGTCGCAAGCGGGATCCCAGTCGCCCGAGCACCCCATCTCGAAGTTGTGCGAGCCGGGAACGCTCACGGCGCCGGGCTGCTCGACCGGGTCGTTGCCGCCACTGCCGGCGTCGCCGGGAGTGGGCGTGCCCACCACCGCCCAGGTGCCCGAGACGCCGATGCGGTCCTGACGGTCCTTCGCCACGACGCGGTACTCGAGGATCGAACCCTTCGGCAGACCAGAGACATCGTGGAAGACGCGGAACGGCGCGTTGTCGTCCGTCCCGATGACGCGCCACTCGCTCGTACCCACCGGGCGGTAGAGGAACGTTGCGTCGACCGGGGTGTTCACCGGGATGTCAGCCGCGATCTGCGCGCGTCCGCCCACGGTCAGACCGGCCACGGTCGTCATCGTCACCGACGGCCCGGCCGGCGGCCGGTCCACCTTCGAGCTGGACCGCCAGACCGTCGCAGAGAGAGCCGGCACGGTGAGCGCAACTGTCTGGTCCTTGCCCGCCTTCACCATCGAGCGGGAGCCGTAGACAGGCTTGAACTGCTCGTTCTTGTTCCACGTCTCCACCGTGGCGGCTGCGGGCGTCGTGGAGTTGTTGATCGCGACGAGGTACTCGACCCCGGCTCGGTGGTCATAGCGGGAGGTGACGAACAGGCCCGGCCCGTCCGCCGCATACCGGGTCTCCTGGACGCCGTCCGCCAGCGCCGGATGCGCCTCACGGACCTTCGACAGCTCGGCGAGGTGGCGATAGAGCTCATGGCCGGTGTTGTACCGGTCCATGGACCCGCTCGGGCCGCCGAGGACCTTCTCGGCGTTGTAGACCGCCACCTGGCTGGCGAACATGTCCTGACGGGCGAGCTGGTCGTTGCCGGTGCCGATGAACCCCTGCTCGTCGCCGTAGTAGGTCACCGGGTTGCCGCGGGTGAGGTACATGAGCGAGTTGGCGAGCTTGACGCGATCCATCAGCTGGCGGTCGTCCGTCGCCGCGCCCTGCAGGAACATCGCGACGCGACCCATGTCGTGGTTTCCGAGGAAGGTCGGCAGCTGGTAGGCGTTGCTGTCGGTGTCCGTGTACCAGTCGTCGAGCGCGAAGAAGTCCGCGATCGACGTCGTGGCCGCGCCCTTGGCGAAGTCGACGCCCTTGGCCTGGAACCCGAAGTCGAGGGTCGCCTGAAGCATGCCCTCGGTGGTGAACTGGGAGAGGTAGGCGGGGTTGCCGTCGAAGACCTCGCCGAAGGCGAAGAAGTCGTCGTTGCCGATGCGGTCGGCGTCACCGAGGATGGCTGGGACGAACTCCTGCCAGAACTCCATGTTGACGTGCTTGACCGTGTCGATCCGAAACCCGTCTATCCCGAACTCCACCCACGTCTTGTAGATCTCGCTCATCCCCTCGACGACCTCGGGGCGCTCGGTGAACAGGTCGTCCAGGCCGATGAAGTCGCCGTAGGTGTTGGATTCGCCGGCCCAGACGGAGTCACCACGGTTGTGGTACACCGTGATGTCGTTCAGCCACTCCGGTGTGCGCAATGTCGCGTCCTCCTCGGAGTGGTAGAACGGCGTGTAGGGGAATGACGTCTCCGGGTCCATGAGCGGGAACGGCTTGCCGATGTAGTCCCGGTCGTCGAACTCGTTTCCCTCCGCATCCAGATAGGGCTGGGTCTCCTTGGAGATGTACCGGTAGTTGTTGTCAGGCCCCTCCTCGTAGTCGATGACGTCCGCCGTGTGGTTGGTGATGATGTCGAAGAACACCTTCATTCCCTTGGCATGGGCCGCGTCGACGAGGACCTTCATGTCCTCGTTCGTGCCGAGGTGTGGGTCGATCTGGGTGAAGTCCGTCACCCAGTAGCCGTGGTACCCGGCGCTCTCCTCACCGGGCCCGCCCTGGACCGGCTTGTTCTTGAAGCTCGGGGTCAACCAGATCGCCGTGGTCCCGAGGCCCTTGATGTAGTCGAGCTTCTGGCGCAGGCCCTTGAGATCCCCACCGTGGTAGAAGCCGCGGTGGGTGGGGTCGAACCCGGTCTGGAGGGGACCGCCGGTCAGCCCACCGGTGTCGTTGGCCTTGTCACCGTTGGCGAACCGGTCGGCCATGACGAAGTAGAAGCGCTCACGCGTGAGTGGCTCACGCAGCGAGTCCAGTGCGTATGCGACATCCGCCTTGGTCGCGCCCCCGGCCAGGTCGAGCGGAACGACCGAGACGACGTCGGTGTCGTCGTCGAAGGTGAAGCGCAGGCGCGCGTCTGCTTCGAGCACGAGCGGCAGGTCCGCGCCGTCCAGGACCCCGCCCGCGCCGTAGTTCTCGTCCCAGCCCCCGCCGAGGGCGACCTTGAAGTCGTAGCTGCCCGCCGGGACGGTGAAGTCGGCGGTGTACAGCGTGCCGTCCGCGGTGGACAGCTGGGTCGCCGTGCAGGTCGGGTCCCAGTCCATCTCGCAGCCGAGCTCGTCCTGCAGCGAGCCGACGAGGGTGACCGGCTCGGACGCCGCGATGGCGACCGGAGCAGCGGCGAGGGCCCCTCCGGCGAGCAAGGTGGCCGCCGAGAGCACCACATACCAACGGGCGCGGTGACGGCGTGGGCTGGGGACGGTCATGGCTGCCTCTCGCAAACCTCTGGCCGCCGGCGGATCGGCGACCGAGGCCCACCCTAGGACGACGACCGCGAGGCCCGCTAGGGACTTGGACGAACCCTGACCTGGCCTTTAACCAACTTGGACCCTTGGCCGCCCGACCGCTCGGCGAGCCGAGCTGAGGCGCATGTGAGGATGGCCGGACCATGCGCATCATCACCGCCAACGTCAACGGGATCCGGGCCGCGGCCCGGCGCGGGGGCCTCGCCTGGCTGCGCGCGCAGGACGCCGACGTGCTCTCGCTCCAGGAGATCCGTGCCGGCGACGACCAGCTCCGGGCCGTTCTGCGCGACGCCGGTCTCGGCGACTGGCATCTCGCCCACGCTCCCTCGACCGCGGCCAAGGGCCATGCCGGTGTCGCGATCCTGTCCCGCGCTCCCTTTCTCGAGGTCAGGCCGATCGCCGACCCGGACTTCGCCGCCCAGGGTCGGTGGATCGAGGCCGATGTTGCAGTTGAGAACGGTCCGGTGACCGTTGCCGCGGCCTACGTCCACACGGGCGGGGCACTCACCGCCCGGCAGGACGAGAAGTATGCGTTCCTCGCGGCGGTCGAGAAGCGGCTGGCCGCGTGGAGCGAGACCGGAGCGAGCGCCGTGCTCACCGGTGACCTCAACGTGGCGCACACCGAGGCGGATCTGAAGAACTGGAAGGGCAACCTCGGCAAGGCGGGATTTCTCGAGGACGAGCGAGCGACGCTCGACCGGTGGCTCGGCGCCCACGTCGTCGACGTCAATCGTCGCCTGCACGGACCCGGCCCCGGGCCATACACGTGGTGGTCCTGGCGGGGCAGGGCCTTCGACAACGATGCAGGATGGCGTATCGACTACCACCTGGCCACCCAGCCGCTGGCCGACCGCGCCTCACGCGCGGTCGTCGGGCGGGCCGCGACGTATGCCCTCCGGTGGAGCGACCACGCACCGGTGGTCGTCGACTACGACCTGGGCTGAGATGAGACACAACCGATGAACCGTCGTTCCTTCGCCCTCGGCTTCGGTGCCGGCATCCTGTCGTTGCTCGTCGTCGCTGCTGTCCTCCTCCTCATCGTCTCGACCCCGGCCGGGCCTGCCGTCGCACCGAGCAGTCCGAGGGCACAGGTCACATCGCCAGCGTCTCCCCCCGCCGTCGGCCCGGGAGAGACGTGGCTGAGCGACGTCGAGCTGAGCAGCGGCGACGTCCG
Source organism: Dermatophilaceae bacterium (assembly GCA_046260445.1). Classification (GTDB taxonomy): domain Bacteria; phylum Actinomycetota; class Actinomycetes; order Actinomycetales; family Dermatophilaceae; genus F2B08. The sequence goes on from JBHEPF010000143.1 coordinate 3,874, forward strand.
CACCACCGACGGCCCGCTGCGGGACGTCACGGCCAGCGGCTCAGGAGTGCGGCTCACACCCGACGGACTGCGCGCCGACCGACTGGACCTCGTCGCCACGCTGCCCTTCGAGACCACCGCGGAGCAGATCGGCGACGGCATCGAGCTCTATCCGGACGGTGAGCTGACCGGGCTGCGCCGCACCGTCGAGATCCTCGGACGGCAGGTGCCGATCGAGGCCACCGGCCGGGTGCGGGCCGTGGACGGCCAGCTCGTCATCGAGCCTGAGACGGTCGACCTCGGGTCCTTCGAGTGGCTCGACCGGGTCGCGAGCGCTGCCGTGCGCACCTTCGTCACCATCCGGCACACCGTCACCGGCATCCCGGACGGAATGCGCCTCGACGACGTCGAAGTGCACCAGGACGGCTTCCGGGTCGAGCTGAGCGGAACCGACGTGAGGATCGGGTCGTAGAGCCTCATCGAGCCGCTCAGCGGACGTCGGTCGTCACGGCGTGGGTCCTGCTGTCGTAGCCGATCGTGATGGTGCGGCCGTCCTCCGGCACGACCAGCCGGATGTTCTCACCATCCCGGACTCCGTCAGCGCCGTAGTTCTCCTGCCAAGACTGGTCGAGGGCGATCTTGAGCTCCCACGACCCCTGCAGGGATGTCCTCGGTGGTCCAGGTGAAGACGCCGTCCCCGTCGTCGTCGGTGAGGGTCGTCACGACGCAGTCCGGTTGCCAGTCGGCGGTGCAGCCGAGCTCGTCCTGGAAGCTGCCGGGGGCCGAGACCCGGGCCCCCGCGGTGGACTGGGGTGAGGAGAGCACACCGGCGTCGATGAGGGTCGTCCGTCCGGCGAGGTCCCGCACCACCGCTCGGTAGGCGACGTCCACTCCCACAGGAAGGGCATCCCACACCGCGTACGGCCGGTTGTCGTCGATGCCCACGAGCTCCCACCCGCCCTCGTCCACGCGACGCTGGAAGGCCACCTCGACCGGGGCGCGACCGTCCACCTCGACCTCGAAACGCCGCCTCGGGCTCGCGGAGGCGGCTGTCTCGCCGAGCACGGTGAAGCGGCCGCGAGGTGCGGTGTCGGCCTGCGGGACGGCTCGGGTGGCCCGAAGCACGACGGCACCCAGAGCCGGCACGTCGAGGTCCATGGTGTGCTCAGCCGTCGACCGGACCTGGGCGTGCTCTCCCCAGATCGTGCGATAGGCCGTGTCCGGGGTGAGGGTCCCAACCGTGACCGTCGAGGGTCGCGTGGTGTTGTTGAGCGCCACGACGTACTCGACGTCCGTCTCACGGTCGACCCGGCTGAAGGCGACGACGCCCGGCCCGTCTGACGCATACGTCCCCTGGATCATCCCGTCGGCGAGCGCGGGGTGCTCGTCCCGGAGCCGGGCGAGGTCAGCGATGTGCCGATAGACCGGGTGGTCCTCGTCGTACCGGTCCCGCGAGCCGGGTGAGCCACCGAGCACCTCCTCCTGCACATACTGTTCCACCTCGGTGGCGAACAGGCTCTGCCGGGCCTCCTTGTCCCCGCCGCCGCCGACGAAGCCCTGTTCGTCCCCGTAGTAGACGACCGGCTGCCCTCTCATGAGATAGAGGAGGGAGTGGCCGAGCATGACCCGTTGCAGCCACACCTCCTCGTCCCGGCTCAGGCCCTTGAGCATCATCGCGATGCGACCCATGTCGTGGTTGCCGAGGAAGGTCGGCAGCGAGTACACGTTGGAGTCCGCGTCGGTGAACCAGTCGTCGGCCGCAAGCAGATCCGCCAGAGTGCGGCTGCTGCCGGAGCGCAACCACGAGGAAGCGGCCGCCTGGAAACCGAAGTCGAGTGTGGCCTGGAGTCCGGCCTCGGTCGTGTACCTGGACACGACGTCCGCTCTGGCGTCGTAGACCTCGCCGAACATGAAGAAGTCGTCGTTGCCGGCCGCCCGGGCCTCTCCGGCCATCGCACGCGAGAACTCCTGCCAGAACTCGATGTTGACGTGCTTGACCGTGTCGATCCGGAACCCGTCGACTCCGAGGCGGATCCAGGCGCGGTAGATGTCGCTCATCCCGCCGACGACCTCGGGACGCTCCGTGAAGAGGTCGTCGAGGCCGAAGAAGTCGCCGTACTCGCTCGACTCCCCCTCGAAGGTCGAGTCACCCCGGTTGTGGTACATCGTCGGGTCGTTGAGCCAGCCCGGCGCCTTCACCGTCGCGTCCGCTGGGTCGCGCCAGACCAGGGTGTGCGGGAAGGACGTCGCGGCGTCGAGCGTCGGGAAGTCCTCGCTCCCCACATAGTCCTTGTCGTCGAAGGGCGTTCCCTCCGCGTCGACGTAGGGACTCGTGGCCTTGTCGACATAGGAGTAGCGCCCCTCCTCATAGGCGATGACGTCTGCCGTGTGGTTGGTCACGATGTCGAAGAAGACCTTCATCCCACGATCGTGCGCAGCGGCGATGAGCTCCTCCATCTCCTCGTTGCTCCCGACGTGCGGGTCGATCCGGGTGAAGTCGGTGATCCAGTACCCGTGGTAGCCCGCGGACTCGGCACCCGGCGAGCCCTGCACGGGCTTGTTGACGAAGACCGGGGTCAGCCAGATGGCCGTCGTGCCGAGTCCCCGGATGTAGTCGAGGCGGTCCTGGATGCCCCGTAGGTCACCGCCGTGGAAGAAGCCCTTGTCCGTGGGGTCGAAGCCGGTGCCGAGGCGATCCCCCTCGAGGCCGCCGGTGTCGTTGGACGGGTCGCCATTGGCGAAGCGGTCGGTCATGACGAAGTAGAACCGCTCGCGGGTGAGTGGTTCCCGCAGGGAGCGCTGGCCCTGCGTGGTGCCGGCGACGACGCCGCCCGGCAGGTGGGCTATCGGCCGGCCGGCTCGTTGCCATCATCACGGAAAGGAGGACTGCCACGAGCGCGCCTCCGAGAGTGGCGGCGAGCCGGTGAGACAGGGCAGGCTCCGTCATGGACCGAGCCTAGGACCTGAGGGTCACCGTCCTCGGGCCACCTGCGCCGTCGGCCTTCCGGTGATCAACGTCGACATCGGACCCTGGCGCGACCGATCACCCCGACATCGCCCTCACCACGGGTGGGGTTTGTAGTCCTTCAGGAAGACGCCACGCAGATCGGCCCCGGCCTCGCCTTGAACGATCGGGTCATAGACACGAGCGGCGCCATCGACGAGGTCCAGCGGCGCGTGCCACCCCTCCTGCGCCATCCGTAGCTTCTCCTGGTGGGGGCGCTCATCTGTGATCCAGCCGGTGTCGACTGCCGTCATAAGGATCACGTCGGTCTGGAACATCTCCTCCGCACTTGTGCGGGTGAGCATGTTCAGGGCCGCCTTGGCCATGTTCGTATGCGGGTGGCCGGCACCCTTGTATCGGCGGGAGAACTGCCCCTCCATCGCCGAGACGTTGACGACGTATGCGCGCCGCGCGCCGCCGTGGACGGCAGCCCGCATCGCCGGGCGCAGGCGAGAGACGAGAATGAATGGCGCGGTCGCGTTGCAGAGCTGGACCTCGAGCAGCTCCAGCGGGTCGACCTGGTCGACCGTATGGGTCCAGCTGTTCGTGCGCTGCAGGTCCGGCAGGAGCCCCCCGGCATCGACCGCAGTGCCCGCCTCGTGTGCCGCCAGGCTCGCCCCACCTGCAGTGAGCGCCATGGCGGTCATCTGGGCGGCGCTGCGTTGGGCGAGGGCCAGTGCTGCATCGGACTCGCTCTCCCCGTCGTGGTGAGGGGCGCGATGGCTCCCGAGGGTGCTCACCAGACTGGCCGGATGGGCTTCGCTGATCCGGTCGAAGGTGACCAGCTCAGGCATGGCGAGATCCTTCGTCAGCGGCGTCTCCTCGCGCTCGATGAGCTGCGCATACGCTCCCGGGCTGCGCCGCACGGTCTGGGCGGCGTTGTTGATGAGGATGTCGAGCGGCCCGGCGGTTACTACCTCGTCCGCGAGTGCGACGACCTGGGTGGGGTCACGCAGGTCGATGCCGACGATCTTGAGGCGGTGGATCCAGGCCGCGGCGTCCGCATGCATGCTGAAGCGTCGCGCCGCGTCGTGGGGGAACCGGGTCGTGATCGTCAGGTGCGCCCCGTCGCGGAGGAGGCGGAGGGCGATGTACATCCCGATCTTGGCGCGGCCGCCGGTCAGCAGGGCCCTCTTGCCGCGCAGGTCGGTGGACTGGTCGCGCTTGGTGTGGCTCATCGCGGCGCACCTGGGGCAGAGCCAATGATAGAAGCCGTCCACGAGCGTGTAGTCGCTCTTGCAGATGTAGCACCCGCGAGGATTGACGAGCTCACCCGCGTGCTCACCCGCGTGCTCGCCAGCCGTCGAGGAGACCAGCGGGATCCCCTTGGTCTCGTCGTCGATACGCATCGGCGATCCGGTCGCGGTGCGCTCAAGGATAGCCAGGTCGTGCTCGAGGCCGGGACGCTTCGCCGCCCGGCGTCGAGCGACCCGGACCTGCTTGTACATCCGCGAGCTCGCGCGCTTGACGGTGTGGATGTCGGGATGGCCAGGGTCGAGCGTGTGGAGCTGCTCGAGCACTCGCAACGTGGCGGCCAGCTCAGCTGGGTCGAGTCCGAGGCCAAGGTCGCCGGCGTCCGAGGCGGCCTGCGCGTCACCGTTCTGCGCGTGTATGTGGTGAGGTTGCTCTTCGGGACTGGTCACGGCCGCCATTGTGGCCGACCCGGCGAGCCAAGGCGAATGGCAGACCCGCGACAGCTAGCGCGTCCGCGTGACCCGGGCCTCGTCCCAGACCGGCTCGTCGCTCTCGACGACCCGCCCGTCGGAGCGGAACACGAGGAACCGGTCCAGACCGCGCGCGAACCACCGGTCGTGCGTGACGGCCAGCACCGTGCCCTCGTATGCGGCGAGCGCGTCCTCGAGCGCCTCCGCCGAGTGCAGGTCGAGGTTGTCGGTGGGCTCGTCGAGGAGCAGCAGCGTGGCCCCGGACAGCTCGAGCATGAGGATCTGCAGTCGGGCCTGCTGACCTCCGGAGAGCGAGTCGAAGACCTGCTCCGCCGCACCCGCCAGCCCGTAACGATCGAGGGCACGCGAAGCGAGGTCGCGCGGCATGCCCGCCCGGTGCTCGTCCCCGCGGTGGAGGATCTCGAGGAGCGTCCGACCGTGCAGGGAGGGCACATCGTGGGTCTGGGCGAACCAGCCCGGACGGACCCTCGAGCCGAGCCGGACCGTGCCGTGATGGGCGACGGGAGCCGGGCGATGGTCGCCGACGGGCTGGTGCTCCACGTCGGGGTCGCTACCCCCTGCGGCGAGCAGGCGGAGGAAGTGGGACTTGCCCGAGCCGTTGCTGCCGAGGACGCCGACCCGCTCGCCGAACCAGATCTCGGTGCTGAATGGACGCATCAGGTCAGCGCCGGCGTCCTCCTCACCGGCGCGCAGCTCGAGCCCGGTCGCGATGACGGCCCGCTTCGCGGTGCGGCCGCCGACGAGGCGCATCGACACCTTCTGCCGGAGCGGGACCGCCTCCGGGGGCCCGGCCTCCTCGAACCTGCGCAGCCGCGTCTCGGCGGCCTGGAGCTTCGGAGCCATGTCGGAGTTGTAGGCGGCCTTCTGGCGGTACATGATGACGAGCGCCTTGAGCTTGGCATGCTCCTCGTCCCATCGCCGGCGGCGCTCCTCGAGCTTGGCGTTGCGGTCCTCGCGAGCCTGCTCGTAGGTGGCGAAGCGCCCCGGGTGGACCCAGATCGTGTTACCACCACGACCCGGCTCGAGCGTGGCGATCCGGGTCGCGACCGTGTCGAGGAGCTCGCGGTCGTGGCTGACGAACAGGACGGTCTTCGGTGAGGCCGTGAGCTGCGCCTCCAGCCAGTGCTTGCCCGGCACGTCGAGGTAGTTGTCCGGCTCGTCGAGCAGCAGGACGTCCTCGGGACCGCGCAGCAGGGCCTCGAGGACGACCCGCTTCTGCTCCCCGCCGGAAAGGGTCGAGACCGCGCGCCACTGGGCCCTCGCGAAGGGCACACCGAGGGCCGCGACCGTGCAGACGTCCGCACGGGTCTCCCACTCGTAGCCGCCGGAGTCCGCCCAGTCGGCCAGGGCCTGAGCGTAGGCGAGCTGGTCGGCCACCTCGTCCCGCTCCATCATGAGCAGCTCGGTGCGGTCGATCTCGGCAGCGGCCGAGCGGACCCGCTCGGGAGCGACCGAGAGGAGCAGGTCGCGCACCGTTGACGCGTCGCGGACGGTGCCGATGAACTGCCGCATCACGGCGAGGCCTCCGCTGCGGGTCACCGCGCCCTCGGCCGGGTCGAGATCCCCCGCGATGATGCGGGTGAGGGTCGTCTTACCGGTCCCGTTCGGCCCGATGAGCGCGACCTTGGCGCCGTCGCCGACCCGGACCGTGATGTCGCGCAGGAGCGTCCGGCCGTCGGGCAGCCGGAACGTCACCGCGTTGAGGTCGAGATGGCCCACGAGGCACCAGTCTCCGGCACGACCCGAGGCCGTGTCACCCGACTTTGCCGCGCGTCACCCGATCTCGGCGCGGACGCGGGTACGGCGTGCCACGGCCGCCCGGGTCGCCAACTCGCCGTCCGGCGGATAGGTGACCTCCTCGAGGACGAGGCCGTGCGGGGGCATCACCTTCGCCCGGGCGTCACGCACCCCCGCGGCCAAGAGGTCGCCCGCGAACTCCACCGGGACCCGACCCTCACCCACCGGCACGACAGCCCCGACCAGGGCCCGCACCATGCTGTGGCAGAAGGCGTCCGCCACGAGGGTGGCGACCAGGTGGCCCTCGCCGACCCGCTCCCACTCGTACCGCAGCAGGGTGCGGATCGTCGTCGCCCCCTCGCGCCTCCGGCAGAAGGCCGCGAAGTCGTGCAGGCCGGTCAGGCGCTCGGCCGCCGCAGCCATCGCGACGGCGTCAAGCGGCTTCGGGTGCAGGACGGTCTCGCGCAGCCGCAGCGGGTCGAGGTGGGCAGAGTCGTCGCAGAGCCGGTAGCGGTACCGTCGAGAGGTGGCCGAGAAGCGCGCGTCGAAGCCGTCCGGCCCCTCGCTCACCCTGCGCACGGTGATGTCCCGTGGAAGCACGCCGCGCAGGCGCGTGGCCAGCGCCTCGGCCGGGGTGCGTGAGCTGCGGCCGGCGACCCTCGCATACTCCTCGTCCGGCACGTCGACGTGGGCCACCTGACCGCGGGCGTGGACTCCCGCATCGGTGCGCCCCGCGCACGTCACGAACAGCGGCTCGGGTGCCCGCAGGATCATCGCCAGAGCCGCGGTCAGCTCTCCCTGCACCGTGCGCCGGCCCGGCTGGGCCGCCCAACCGGAGAAGTCGGTGCCGTCGTAGCCGAGGTCGAGACGGATCCGCACCCGACCACCCTAGCCAGACCCGCCCGCATCCAGGTCGCGAACCCCTCGAGATCGGAGCCGTCTGCCGGAAGGACTCCTCGACGAGCTCGGCTACCTCGGTCCAGTCGGTGACCACTCCCCCGAAGATCGCGAAGACCTTGCGCGTGAAGAACGTCGGCCGCCCGTGGCTGATCTTCTCCGCAGCCACGGGCAGGGACAGCGCGATGTCACGCAGTTCGACCAGAAGCGGGTCGTCGTCCTCGAACCTAGGCGGGTGAGACATCCGTCCACAGTCACCACAACGCCCGAAGGCCCCCCGAGCGATCGGGGGGCCTTCGGGGTATGCGGTCAGTCGTCCGAGGAGCCCTCGTCGTCGACCTGCTGCTTCTCGGCGCCGCCGGCCGGCTCGAAGCCGGCCTTCTCAGCGTCCTCGGCCGAGGCGAACCAGAACTCGGCCTCGGTCGCGTCGTACCACTGCGAGCCGGCGACGTGGTAGAGCCCGCTCTTGGCGTTTCCCTTGACGTCGTAGCCCTCGGGGGCCGAGCCGTCCTCGGTTGCCGCGACCGCACCCTCGGGCAGCTCGACCGCGGCAGCGTCCGGAGCCTCGGTGGTCTCGGTGGACTTGTCGGCCTCGGTGCTCTTGGCCTTGTCCTGCTTCTTCGCGGCCTTGGCGTCCTTGGCGGCCCGCTTGGTGGCAGCCTCGGCCTCCTTGACGGTGGCCTTCTTCGCGACCGGCTCGCGGACGAGCTCGATGACCGCCATGGGCGCGTTGTCACCCTTGCGGGGTGCGACCTTGGTGACCCGGGTGTAGCCACCCTCACGCTCGGCCATGTCCGGCGCGATCTCGGTGAACAGGCGGTGCACGACACTCTTGTCGCGGATGACCGTCATCACGCGGCGACGCGCATGCAGGTCACCGCGCTTGGCGAACGTGATCATGCGCTCGGCGAGGGGGCGGACCCGCTTCGCCTTGGTCTCGGTCGTCGTGATCGAGTCGTGCTCGAAGAGCGAGGTCGCGAGGTTGGCCAGCATGAGGCGCTCGTGCGCCGGGCCGCCGCCGAGACGCGGACCCTTGGTGGGGGTGGGCATGGATTAGCTCCTTAGTGAAGAGGCCGGGAAGAGGTCGGCCTGCAAGAGGTCAGTACTGCTCGTCCTCGGCGAAGGACACGCCCTCGGCCTCGGGGTCGACCTCGAACTCCTCGAAGTCGTCGTCGTCGTAGTTGGACATGATCGCACTCGGGTCGAATCCGGGCGGGCTGTCCTTGAGTCCGAGACCCATGCCGACGAGCTTGGCCTTGACCTCGTCGATGGACTTGGCGCCGAAGTTGCGGATGTCCAGCAGGTCGGCCTCGCTGCGGGAGACGAGCTCACCGACCGTGTGGATGCCCTCACGCTTGAGGCAGTTGTAGGACCGCACGGTGAGGTCGAGGTCCTCGATCGGCAGCGCGAGGTCCGCTGCGAGCGCGGCATCGGTCGGGGACGGTCCCATGTCGATGCCCTCGGCCTCGGCATTGAGCTCACGCACCAGGCCGAAGAGCTCGACGAGCGTCTTGCCCGCAGAGGCCATGGCGTCACGGGGCAGCATGCAGTTCTTCGTCTCGACGTCGAGGACGAGCTTGTCGAAGTCGGTGCGCTGCTCCACTCGAGTGGCCTCGACGTCGTACTTGACGTTGAGGACCGGGCTGTAGATCGAGTCGACCGGGATCCGGCCGATCTCCTGGTCGCCGCTCTTGTTCTGCGCAGCCGAGACATAGCCACGGCCACGCTCGACGGTGAGCTCCATCTCGACGGTGCCCTTGTCGTTGAGCGTCGCGATGTGCAGGTCCGGGTTGTGCACCTCGACACCCGCCGGCGGGGCGATGTCGGCCGCGGTGACGGCTCCGGCACCCTGCTTGCGCAGGTACATGACGACCGGCTCGTCGTGCTCCGAGGAGACGACGAGACCCTTGAGGTTGAGGATGATCTCGGTGACATCCTCCTTGACCCCGGGGATTGTGGAGAACTCGTGGAGCACGCCGTCGACGCGGATGCTCGTCACGGCGGCACCGGGAATGCTCGAGAGGAGCGTGCGGCGCAGGGAGTTGCCGAGGGTATAGCCGAAGCCCGGCTCGAGTGGCTCGAGCGCGAAGCGGGAGCGGTACTCGGAGATGACCTCTTCGCTGAGAGTGGGACGCTGTGCGATGAGCACGGATTCATTCCTTTCGACTGGCGACCGCTATTTGACGCCAGATCAGGTGCCGGTGCGAGGACCGGCCGTGCGGGCATACCTCTGTCTGTATTCCGCACGCGTGTGCCTGCCACCCTTTATCTCCCTGGGCGAGAACCTGCAGCTTCGGGAGGGAAGGATTCCGTCCGGAAGGAGAAGGTTGGCTCCCTGGGAGAGAAAGGTGGGACCGGGCTAGTTCTTGGAGTAGAGCTCGACGATCAGCTGCTCGGTGAGGACCGTGTCGATCTGCGCACGGACCGGGAGCTGGTGGATGAGGATCTGCAGGCTCTCGGGGCTCACGTGCATCCACGCGGGGATGGGTCGATCGCCGAACGACTCACGCGCCACCGTGATCGGGAACGCGTTCACGCTCTGCTTGCGGACGGTGATGATGTCGTACGGCTCGACCCGGTAGGACGGGACGTCGACGCGCACGCCGTTGACCTCGAAGTGACCGTGGGTCACGAGCTGACGCGACTGGCGGCGCGTCCGGGCGAGGCCGGCGCGGTAGACGACGTTGTCGAGACGGGACTCGAGGATCGTCAGGAGGTTCTCACCGGTCTTGCCGGGGCGGGTGGCCGCCTCCTTGTAGTAGCGGCGGAACTGCTTCTCCATGACGCCGTAGGTGAAGCGAGCCTTCTGCTTCTCCTGGAGCTGGGTGAGGTACTCCTTCTCCTGGATCCGGCGACGGCCGTGCTGGCCGGGCGGGAAGGGACGGAGCTCGAAGTTCTTGTCACCACCGACGAGGTCGGTCTTGAGCCGACGCGACTTCTTTGTGATGGGGCCGGTATAGCGGGCCATGTTCTATGTCTTCCTTTGCAAGTCTGCGGATGCAGTGTGGGGTGCCGTGAAGCGCGCGTGCGTCAGACGCGGCGGCGCTTCGAGGGGCGGACACCGTTGTGCGGGGACGGCGTGACGTCGGAGATGGTGCCGACCTCGAGACCTGCCGCAGTGAGGGAGCGGATCGCGGTCTCACGACCGGAGCCGGGGCCCTTGACGAAGACGTCGACCTTGCGCATGCCGTGCTCCATCGCGCGACGGGCGGCAGCCTCGGCGGCCATCTGCGCGGCGTACGGAGTGGACTTGCGCGAGCCCTTGAAGCCGACCTGGCCGGCCGAGGCCCACGAGATCACCGCTCCAGAGGGGTCGGTGATCGAGATGATCGTGTTGTTGAACGTGCTCTTGATGTGGGCCTGGCCCGCGGCGACGTTCTTCTTCTCCTTGCGGCGCACCTTCTTGGCGCCCGCAGTGCGGCCCTTGGGAGGCATTACTTACCAACCTTCTTCTTGCCGGCGACGGTGCGCTTGGGTCCCTTGCGGGTGCGTGCATTGGTCTTGGTGCGCTGACCGCGCACGGGGAGTCCACGACGGTGCCGGATCCCCTCGTAGCTGCCGATCTCGACCTTGCGGCGGATGTCGGCCTGGACCTCACGGCGCAGGTCACCTTCCACCTTGAGGTTGTCCTCGATCCAGTCACGGAGCGCGACGAGCTGCTCGTCGCCGAGGTCCTTGACGCGGGTGTGCGGGTCGACGCCGGTTGCCTCGAGCGCCTTGACTGCGCTCGTGCGGCCCACGCCGAAGATATAGGTCAATGCGATCTCGACGCGCTTATCACGCGGCAGATCGACTCCAACGAGACGTGCCATCTGCTGATGGTTCCTTTTCGTGTTCACCCCGGAGGTCTGGGTCAGCACCGATCCGGCGGGAGGTCTCAACGGGCTACTCCCGGCTGGGAGGTGCTGGTCCGTCGAGCGCCGGTTCTCGGCCTCCGGGACCGAGAGTGGCATCCGCATCTGGCCGGGGAACGGCCGCGCGCGGGGGCGGGTGCTGCGTATAAGGGTGTTCAGTTGTCGATCTTCAGTTGTTCTCAGTGCCCGCTGCCGCGGGTTCCGAGGGGGTTGCGTATGTCAGCGCGAAGCTCTGAGACGCCGGCTGATCAGCCCTGACGCTGCTTGTGACGCAGGTTCTCGCAGATCACCATGACCCGACCGTGACGGCGGATCACCTTGCACTTGTCACAGATCTTCTTGACGCTCGGCTGAACCTTCATGTGCTTCTCGCCTTGCTCATCGATCCGTCCCGTGCACCGAAGGGCTCGGTGTACGGGGCTTGCTGGGTTGTGTTGACCGGTCGACGGGCGGAGCGCCCGTCATCCCGCTCAGCGGTAGCGGAAGACGATCCGACCGCGGGACAGGTCGTAGGGGCTCAACTCGACGACCACGCGGTCCTCAGGGAGGATCCGGATGTAGTGCTGTCTCATCTTGCCCGAGATGTGTGCGAGAACCTTGTGACCGTTGGTCAGCTCGACCCGGAACATTGCGTTCGGGAGAGCTTCGACGATCGTGCCCTCGACCTCGATGACACCGTCCTTCTTGGCCATATCCTCTTTCTGCTCACGGTTGTCCGGATGGTTGCACCGGCATGCTTCGCCCCGGGAGTACCGAGGCTGTGGGCCGGCGCACTGCGTGGCCCGGGGGGGCGCACAACACCGACGCACTATTCTACGCCAGAGAGCACTGAGCCGGAAATCGCCTCAGCCGAGGCGGGCGAAGGGGACTCCGAGCTCGGCGAGCCTGGCCTCGCCCCCATCGAGTGCGGTGAGGACGAGGATCCCCTCGCTGGTCGCAGCCACCGAGTGCTCCCAGTGTGCCGCTCGGGCCCTATCGAGCGTGATGACCGTCCAGTCGTCCTCGAGCACGGTGTTGGCCTGGTCCCCCAGGGTGACCATCGGCTCGATCGCCACGGTCGTGCCCTCGGTGACGAGTGGGCCCTTCTCGCGGCAGCGGTAGTTCGGCACCTGAGGGTCCATGTGCATGGCCGTGCCGATCCCGTGGCCGACGTAGTCCTCAACGATGCCGTACGTCCGGCCGTCCCTCTCGCCCGCGGCGGCGATCTCGTCCTCGACTGCCGCCCCGACGTCGTAGAGCGGCCGGCCGACAGCCAGCGCGGCGATCCCCGCATACAGCGCGGCCTCGGTCGCGTCGATGAGGGCGAGGTCCTCGGGCCGGCCGTGCTCGCGACCACCGACGATGAGCGAGATGGCGGCATCCCCGTGCCACCCGTCAACGATCGCGCCGCAGTCGATCGAGATCAGGTCCCCCGCGGCCAGGACCCGGGTGCCCGGGATCCCGTGGACGATCTCCTCGTTGACGCTCGCGCAGATCGTGCCGGTGAACCCGTGGTACCCGAGGAACGACGGTTCGGCACCGGAGCGGCGGATGAAGTTCTCCGCGAAGGTGTCGAGCTCCTGCGTCGTCATGCCCGGCTGCACCTGCTCCCCCAGCATCGCCAAGGTCTCCGCGACGACCTGTCCGGCCGCCCGCATGACGCGCAGCTGCTCCAGGGTCTTGCCCTCGATCCGCTCGCGGCGGAAGAAGCCCATCAGGTTGTCCGAACCTGAGCGAGGGCGCCGCTCAGGAGAGCGCCTCGACGATCCGCCTGGTGACATCGTCGATGTCACCGAGTCCGTCGACCTCGACGAGCAGGCCCCGCTCGCGGTAGGCGTCGGAGAGCGGCTTGGTCTCGCGGTGGTAGATCGCCATCCGCTCCCGGATGACCTCCTCCGTGTCGTCGACCCGCCCCTCGATCTCGGCACGCTTGAGCAGTCGGTCCACGACCGCCTCGTCCTCCACGATGAGCTCGAGCACCCGTTCCAGCGGCTTGTCCGACTTGGCGAGCATGGCGTCGAGAGCGGTCACCTGGGCCGTCGTGCGCGGGTAGCCGTCAAGGAGGAACCCCCGCTCGCAGTCAGCCTCATCCAGCCGGTTCTCGACGATTGCGTTGGTGATGTCATCGGACACGTAGCCGCCAGAGGCAAGGATCTCCTTGACCTGCTTGCCGAGCTCGGTCTCGTTCTTGATGTTGGCGCGGAAGATGTCGCCGGTCGAGATTGCGGGAATGCCGTAGTGCTCCGCTATCCGGGACGCCTGAGTGCCTTTGCCGGCACCGGGGGGGCCAAGAATGATGAGACGCATGATGATTACCTCAGGAACCCTTCGTAGTGTCGCTGTTGAAGCTGGGACTCGATCTGCTTGAGCGTCTCCAGACCCACGCCGACGATGATGAGGATCGACGTCCCACCGAACGGGAAGTTCTGGTCGGCGTTGATCAGGCGTAGCGCGATGAGTGGGATCAGGGAGATCAGCGCCAGGTAGATCGCACCGGGCACCGTGATCCGGTTGATCACATAGGAGAGGTACTGCGCTGTGGGTCGCCCAGCGCGGATCCCGGGAATGAAGCCTCCGTAGCGCTTCATGTTGTCCGCCACCTCGGTCGGGTTGAAGGTGATCGAGACATAGAAGAACGTGAAGAAGACGATGAGGGCGACGAAGCTGATCATGTAGACCGGGTGCGAACCCTGGCCGCCGAAGTAGGTGTTCACCAGTCGCACCCAGGTCGGCGGGTCCACCCCGAGCGCGGGAGTGCTGAACTGGGCGATCATGACCGGAAGCATGATGAGGGAGCTGGCGAAGATGACGGGGATGCCCCCCGCCATGTTGACCTTGAGCGGGATGTAGGTGGACGTTCCCCCATACATCTGCCGCCCCACCATGCGCTTGGCGTACTGGACCGGGACCCGCCGCTGGCTCTGCTCGACGAAGACGACCAGGGCGATGATGAGGAAGCCGATCGCGATGACAGCGGCGAAGACGTCCCACCCGTCGCTCTGCCGGATCTGGTTCAGCGAGGTCGGGAAGTACGCCGCGATCGAGGTGAAGATGAGGATCGACATGCCGTTGCCGACACCCTTGTCGGTGACGAGCTCGCCGAGCCACATGATCAGACCGGTGCCCGCCGTCATCGTGAGCACCATGATGAGGATCGTCACCGTCGAGTCATCCGTGAGGATGTTGGTGCAGGCCGGGTTGCCGAACAGCTGCGAAGGGTTTCGCGCGAAGGTGATGAGCGTCGAGGACTGGAGGACGGCCAGCGCGATGGTGAGATAACGCGTGTACTGCGTCATCTTGGCCTGGCCGGCCTGACCTTCCTTCTTGAGGGCCTCGAACCGCGGGATCACGACGGTGAGGAGCTGGGTGATGATGCTGGCCGTGATGTACGGCATGATCCCGAGCGCGAAGATCGAGATGTTGAGCATGGCGCCGCCACTGAACATGTTGGCGAGGCCGAGGAAGCCGCTGGAGGTGTCGGCACCTGCGACGCACTGCTGCACCAGGGTGTAGCTCACGCCCGGGGTGGGCACGTGGGTCCCGAGCCGGTAGAGCGTGATGATGCTCAGCGTGAAGAGCAGCTTTCGACGCAGGTCGGGCGTCTTGAATGCCCGGCCGAATGCTGAGAGCACCTAGTCCTCCAAGAAAAGCGTGTGAGGCGAGCCGCCGTGGCGGCCGCATATGGACGAGAGCATACGTCCGTAGTCGAGCGTACGTGCCCTCGGGTCAGCCACCAAACGCCCGATGCCGCAGGCGCGACATGCGTCGGCGCTGCGGCATCGGGCGAATGTGATGTCTACCGAGGAGGTCGTCACACAGTGGTGACAGACCCACCTGCGGCCTCGATCTTGTCCTTGGCCGTCGCGGAGACGGCATCGACGGCGACAGAGACCTTGACGCTGATCTCTCCGGTGCCGAGGACCTTGACGGGAGCGTCCTTGCGGACGGCACCCTTGGCAACGAGGTCAGCGACGGTCACGTCGCCACCTTCGGGGTAGAGGGCATCGATCTTGTCCAGGTTGACGACCTGGTACTCGGTCTTGAACGGGTTCTTGAAGCCGCGCAGCTTGGGCAGGCGCATGTGGATCGGGGTGGATCCACCCTCGAAGCTCGCCTTGACCTGGTAGCGGGCCTTGGTGCCCTTCGTGCCACGACCGGCGGTCTTGCCCCTCCTGCCACCTTCACCACGACCGACGCGGATCTTGGCGGTCTTGGCTCCGGGAGCCGGACGCAGGTGGTGCACCTTGAGGGACGCTCCCTCGGGGCGGGACTCGGAACCCTCTGCGCGCTGGGCGCTCTTGCTGGCCTTGGACTCAGCCATGATCACTCGACCTCCTCGACCGTGACGAGATGGGTCACGGTCTTGACCATCCCACGAATCTCGGGGCGGTCCTCCTTGACGACAGTGTCGCCAATGCGCTTCAGACCGAGGCTGCGCAGCGTCTCACGCTGGTTCTGCTTGCCACCGATCTCGGAACGAATCTGGGTCACCTTGAGGCGTGCCATCGTCACCCACCCGCCTTGTCGGAGGCAGCCTGTGCCTCCGCGCGACCGGCGGCCTGAGCACGCAGCATCGCGGCGGGTGCCACCTCGTCGAGGGGCTTGCCACGGCGCGCGGCGACGGCCTCAGGACGCTCGAGGCCCTTGAGTGCCGCCACGGTCGCGTGGACGATGTTGATCGCGTTGTCCGAGCCGAGCGACTTGGACAGCACGTCGTGGACGCCGGCGCACTCGAGCACCGCGCGGACCGGGCCGCCGGCGATGACACCGGTACCAGGAGACGCGGGCCGGAGCATGACGACACCGGCCGCCTTCTCACCCTGGACAGGGTGCGGGATGGTCCCCTGGATCCGGGGAACCTTGAAGAACTGCTTCTTGGCCTCCTCGACGCCCTTGGCGATCGCCGCGGGCACCTCCTTGGCCTTGCCGTAGCCGACACCCACGGTGCCGTCGCCGTCACCGACGACGACGAGCGCGGTGAAGCTGAACCGGCGGCCACCCTTGACGACCTTCGCGACCCGGTTGATGGTCACGACGCGCTCTAGGTAGGCGTTCTTCTCGGGGGCGTCGCGACGGCCATCACGACGGTCATTACGGTCGCCGCGGCGGTCCGGACGCTCGCTGCGCTCGCCTACGGCACCCGTGCCTCGACGCTGGGGTCCTGGCATCAGATGTTCCTCATCTCTTCAGTCCTTTGCTGTTCACGGTCGTGGGCATCACAGGGAGAGCCCGGCCTCGCGGGCACCCTCGGCGATGGCGGCGACACGACCGTGGTACTTGTTCCCGGCCCGGTCGAAGACGACCGCATCGACGCCGGCCGACTTGGCGCGCTCAGCGATGAGCTCACCGACCTTCTTCGCCTTGGCGGTCTTGTCCCCATCGAAGGAGCGCAGGTCCGCCTCCATCGTCGAGGCCGATGCGAGGGTCTTGCCCACCGTGTCGTCGATGACCTGGACGAAGACGTGCCGGGTCGAACGGGACACGACGAGACGGGGACGCTCGGTGGTACCGGAGAGACGCTTGCGGACGCGCAGGTGACGGCGGCCGCGCGCGGCCACCCTGCCTTTGGCGCGCTTGACGATCATCGCCATGGCTTACTTGCCTGCCTTTCCAACCTTGCGGCGGATGTGCTCTCCCGCATAGCGAATGCCCTTGGCCTTGTAGGGGTCGGGCTTGCGCAGTTTGCGGATGTTCGCGGCGACTTCGCCGACGAGCTGCTTGTCGATGCCCTGGACCGCGAACCGGGTCTGGTTCTCCACCGCGAAGGTGATTCCGGTCGGGGGCTCGACAGTGATGGAGTGCGAGTAGCCGAGGGCGAACTCGAGGTTCGAGCCCCTCGCCTGAACGCGGTAGCCGGTGCCGTGGATCTCGAGGCGCTTCTCATAGCCCTCGGTCACCCCCAGCACCATGTTGTTGATCAGCGTCCTGGTCAGGCCGTGCAGCGAGCGGGATGCCCGCTCGTCGTTCGGGCGCGTGACCTGGATGCCGGCCTCACCCTTGTTGACGGTGATGGGAGCGGCCACTTCGTGGGACAGCTGACCCTTCGGGCCCTTGACCGTGACGGTCTGGCCGTCGATCGTGATGTCGACCCCGCCGGGGATGGCAACGGGTAGTCGTCCGATACGCGACATGTCGAATACCCCTTACCAGACGTAGGCGAGGACTTCCCCGCCCACACCCTTTTGGGCCGCCTGCCGATCCGTGAGGAGGCCAGACGACGTGGAAATGATGGCGACGCCGAGTCCGCCGAGCACCTTGGGAAGGCCCGTGGACTTGGCATAGACGCGCAGACCGGGCTTGGAAACCCGTCGCACGCCGGCGATCGAACGCTCGCGGTTCGGGCCGTACTTGAGCTGGATCGTGAGGGTCTTGCCGACCTCCGCGTCCTCGACGGACCAGCCGCCGATGTAGCCCTCGGCCTCGAGGATCTCCGCGATGTGCGACTTCAGCTTCGAGAACGGCATGGCCACCTCGTCCTTCTGCGCCGAGTTGGCGTTCCGGACGCGGGTCAGCATGTCCGCGATCGGGTCAGTCATTGTCATTGGGCTTCTCCGCCCCTTCTCACCGTGGTTTCCTCACCGCGATACTCGCGGTTCGGACCTTCGATGTAGATGGATTGATGTCGTACGAAAATGGGTGGGTTACCAGCTGGACTTCGTTACACCGGGAAGCTCACCTCGGTGAGCCATCTCCCGCAGGCAGATCCGGCAGAGTCCGAACTTGCGGTAGACCGAGTGGGGACGCCCGCACCGTTGGCACCGGGTGTACCCCCGGACCTTGAACTTCGGGGTCTTGGCGGCCTTGTTCTTCAGGGCGGTCTTTGCCATGAGATCAGTTCTCCTTGAACGGGAAGCCGAGCGCCTTGAGAAGCGCACGACCCTCGTCGTCATTGGTCGCGGTGGTGACGACAGTGATGTCCATGCCGCGTACGCGGTCGATCTTGTCCTGGTCGATCTCGTGGAACACCGACTGCTCCGTCAGACCGAAGGTGTAGTTGCCGCGGCCGTCGAACTGCTTCGGCGACAGTCCGCGGAAGTCGCGGATACGCGGCAGGGCAATGGTCACGAGGCGGTCGAGGAACTCCCACATACGGTCGCCGCGGAGCGTCGTGTGGGCGCCGATCGGCATCCCCTCACGCAACTTGAACTGGGCGATGGACTTGCGGGCCTTCGTCACGATCGGCTTCTGGCCGGTGATCGCCGTGAGGTCACGGATCGCGCCGTCGATGAGCTTGCTGTCCCGAGCCGCCTCGCCGACACCCATGTTGACGATGACCTTGGTCACGCCCGGGATCTGCATCGGGTTGGCGAAGCCGAACTCCGATCGAAGCGTCTCGCGGATCTCGGCGTGGTAGCGCGCCTTGAGCCGCGGACCCTCGGGGGACTCGGCGGTGGTCACTGTGCTCGTCTCAGTCATCAGAGGTCCTTACCGGAGCGCGCACCGACGCGGGTACGGCTCGCCTTCATGCGACCGTCGCGCTCGACGGTCTCGACCTTGGTCTTGATCCGGGTCGGCTTGTTGTCGCTCGGGTCGACGACGGCCACGTTGCTCACGTGGATCGACGCCTCCTGCACGACGAGACCACCGGTGCGGGAACCGCGCTCGGTGCCGGCCTTGGTGTGCCGCGTGACACGGTTGATGCCCTCGACGAGCACCCGCTGATTCTCGGGGAAGACGGCGATGACCTTGCCCGTCTTCGTCTTGTCCTTGCCGGTGAGCACCTGGACGGTGTCGCCCTTCTTGATCTTCATCTTCGCCTTGGTGTGCTTGCTGTTGTTGGCCATGAGTCAGAGCACCTCCGGAGCGAGCGAGATGATCTTCATGAAGCGCTTCTCCCGAAGCTCGCGGCCGACGGGGCCGAAGATGCGGGTGCCGCGCGGGTCGCCGTCACCCTTGAGGATGACTGCGGCGTTCTCGTCGAACTTGATGTACGAGCCATCAGGCCGACGGCGCTCCTTGGTGGTGCGAACGATGACCGCCTTGACGACGTCGCCCTTCTTGACGTTGCCGCCTGGGATGGCGTCCTTGACGGTGGCGACGATCGTGTCACCGATACCCGCGTAGCGGCGGCCGGAGCCACCGAGCACGCGGATGCACAGGAGCTCTTTGGCTCCCGTGTTGTCGGCGACTCGCAGTCGCGACTCTTGCTGGATCACTTGTCTTATCTCCTACTGTCGTGCTGGTTCTCCGGGCCGGGCCACGGAGCCTTGCCGAACGGCTGGGGGTGTGGGGGTGAGGCCCCCACAAGGCGGTGGCCTGCTACTACTTGGCCTTCTCAAGGATCTCCACGATGCGCCAGCGCTTGGTCGCGCTGAGTGGGCGGGTCTCCATGATGAGAACGCGGTCGCCGACACCGGCGGCGTTCTGCTCGTCGTGAGCCTTGACCTTGGAGGACCGCCGGATCACCTTGCCGTAGAGCGCGTGCTTGACGCGGTCCTCGACCTCGACCACAACGGTCTTGTCCATCTTGTCGCTGACGACGTAGCCCTGGCGGGACTTACGGTCGCTGCGCTGCTCTGCCACCGTGTCGGTGGTCGTGGTGTCGGTGGTCGTGGTGTCGCTCACGCTGTTCTTCTCCTCGGCCATCACTTGGCCTCCGCCTTCTCAGCGGTCTTCTCTTCAGACTTCGGCGACGCCGGCGCAGAACCGATGCCGAGCTCCCGCTCACGCATCTCGGTGTAGATCCGAGCGATGTCCTTACGGACCGCACGGAGCCGTCCGTGGTTGTCGAGCTGACCCGTGGCGGACTGGAACCGCAGGTTGAACAGCTCCTCCTTGGCCTTGCGCAGCTCGTCGACGAGACGGTCGTCGTCCATACCACGCAACTGCTCGGAGGCGAGGTCCTTGCTTCCAACGGCCATCAGATGTCACCACCTTCACGCTTGACGAAACGGCACTTCATGGGCAGCTTGTGCATCGCGAGACGCATGGCTTCGCGAGCGACCTCCTCCGGGACACCGGAGAGCTCGAACATGATGCGCCCGGGCTTGACGTTGGCCACCCACCACTCCGGGGAGCCCTTGCCGGAACCCATGCGGGTCTCGGCCGGCTTCTTCGTGATCGGGCGGTCGGGATAGATGTTGATCCAGACCTTTCCGCCACGGCGGATGTAGCGGGTCATCGCGATACGCGCTGACTCGATCTGCCGGTTCGTGACATAGGCGGGCTCGAGGGCCTGGATGCCGTACTCACCGAAGGCGACCTTGGTGCCGCCCTTGGCCGCGCCACTCCGACCGGGGTGATGCTGCTTGCGGTGCTTGACTCGACGAGGAATCAACATCAGCTGTTTCCTCCCTCAGGGGTTGCGGGCGCCTCCGTTGCCGGCGCGGCCTGGGCAGCCGCCGGTGCGGTGGCCTCGACGCTCACCTCGGCCGGCGCGTCGGTCCGCTCGGGACGACGAGCACGAGCGGGGCGGTCGGCACCGTCGCGGCGGGGGCCGCGAGACGGGCGAGGTGCCGCGGCCTGCTGGGCGGCGAGCTCACGTGCGGTGAGGTCACCCTTGTAGATCCAGACCTTGACGCCGATGCGACCGAACGTCGTGCGGGCCTCGTAGAAGCCGTAGTCGATCTGTGCACGCAGAGTGTGCAGCGGCACGCGACCCTCGCGGTAGAACTCGGTGCGGCTCATCTCGGCGCCGCCGAGGCGGCCGGAGACCTGGACGCGGATGCCCTTGGCGCCGGCCCGCGTGGCGGACTGCATACCCTTGCGCATGGCCCGACGGAACGACACTCGCGCTGAGAGCTGCTCGGCGACGCCCTGCGCGACGAGCTGAGCATCGATCTCGGGGTTCTTGACCTCGAGGATGTTGAGCTGGACCTGCTTACCGGTGAGCTTCTCGAGCTCACCGCGGATGCGGTCCGCCTCGGCGCCTCGGCGGCCGATCACGATGCCGGGGCGAGCGGTGTGGATGTCGACACGAACCCGGTCACGGGTGCGCTCGATCTCGACGCGGGAGATACCGGCGCGCTCCATGCCCTCGGACATGAGCTTGCGGATCGCCACGTCCTCCTTGACGTAGTCGCGGTAGCGCTGGCCCTCGTTCGTCGAGTCGGCGAACCATCGGCTCTTGTGCTCGGTCGTGATGCCGAGACGGAAGCCGTGCGGGTTGACCTTCTGTCCCATCAGCGATTGCCTCCGTTCTTCTTGGCTGTCTTCTTGGTCGTCGGGTCCGCGGACCTGACGATCACGGTGATGTGGCTCGTGCGCTTGTTGATGCGCGAGGCGCGGCCCTGGGCGCGCGGACGGAACCGCTTCATGGTCGGGCCCTCGTCGACGTAGGCCTCCGTGACAACGAGGTCACGCTCGTCGAACGCGGCGGCGTTCTGGTCGGCGAGGAAACGCGCGTTGGCGATGGCGCTCTGCAGCACCTTGCGCACCGGATCGCTCGCGGACTGCGGAGCGAACTGGAGCGCGGTCATGGCCTCGACGGCCTGCTTGCCGCGGATGAGGTTGACGATGCGTCGCGCCTTCATCGGCGTGACGCGCACGTGCCGTGCGACGGCGCGAGCTTCCATGGCCTGCTCTTCCTGGGTGACATTGGGGGTGGCCATCAGCGACGACGTCCCTTCTTGTCGTCCTTGACGTGACCCCTGAAGGTCCGCGTCGGGGCGAACTCGCCGAGCTTGTGGCCGACCATCGACTCGGTGACGAACACCGGGACGTGCTTGCGACCGTCGTGGACGGCGAAGGTGTGGCCGAGCATGTCCGGACTGATGACCGAACGACGCGACCAGGTCTTGATGACGTTCTTGGAGCCCGCTTCGTTCTGAACGTCCACCTTCTTCTGAAGGTGGTCGTCAATGAAGGGGCCCTTCTTGAGACTACGAGGCATCTTTCAGGCTCCTGTCAGCGCTTCTTGCCAGTGCGGCGGCGGCGGACGATCATCTTGTCGCTGGCCTTGCCGGGGCGACGGGTGCGGCCCTCGGCCTGACCCCACGGGCTGACCGGGTGCCGGCCTCCGGAGGTCTTGCCCTCGCCACCACCGTGCGGGTGGTCGACCGGGTTCATCGCGACCCCACGGACGGTCGGGCGCTTGCCCTTCCACCGCATGCGGCCGGCCTTGCCCCAGTTGATGTTGGACTGCTCGGCGTTGCCCACCTCACCGACGGTGGCGCGGCAGCGCAGGTCGACGTTGCGAATCTCGCCCGACGGCAGACGCAGCTGGGCGTAGGGTCCGTCCTTGGCGACGAGCTGGACGCGCATGCCGGCCGAACGGGCGAGCTTGGCACCCCCGCCCGGACGGAGCTCCACGGCGTGGACGACCGTTCCGGTCGGGATATTGCGCAACGGCAGGTTGTTACCGGGCTTGATGTCGGCGCCTGGGCCGTTCTCCACCCGGTCGCCCTGCCCGAGCCGGTTCGGCGCGAGGATGTAGCGCTTCTCTCCGTCCGCGTAGTGCAGCAGCGCGATGCGTGCCGTGCGGTTCGGGTCGTACTCGATGTGTGCGACCTTGGCGGGCACACCATCCTTGTCGGCCCGGCGGAAGTCGATGACGCGGTAGGCGCGCTTGTGGCCACCGCCGATGTGACGCGTCGTGATCCGACCGCTGGCGTTGCGGCCGCCGCTCTTGGTGAGCGGGCGCACGAGCGACTTCTCCGGCGTGGAGCGAGTCACCTCGACGAAGTCGGCGACAGAACTGCCGCGTCGACCCGGCGTGGTCGGCTTGTACTTACGGATACCCATGGTTCCCTAATCCCTTCGCTGCAGGCGTCAGACGCCTGCGCTCCCGAAGATGTCGATCGAACCTTCGCGCAGGGTGACGATGGCGCGCTTGGTGTCCTTGCGCTTGCCGAGGCCGAAACGGGTCCGGCGGGCCTTGCCCTTGCGGTTCATGGTGTGGACGGAGTCGACCTTGACCTTGAAGATCCGCTCGACGGCGATCTTGATCTCGGTCTTGTTGGCGCGCGGGTCGACGAGGAAGGTGTACTTCCCCTCGTCGAGCAGCCCATAGGACTTCTCCGAGACGACCGGCGAGATGAGGATGTCTCGCGGGTCCTTGAATGTCGTGAAGGAGCTCACTTCGCGTCCTCGCTCTCGGTGGTCGTCGCGTCTGAGTTCGCCGTTCGGCCAACGGAGACGAACTGGTCGTAGGCGGCCTTGGAAAAGACGATGTCGTCGGCGCAGAGCACGTCGTAGGTGTTGAGCTGGTCGACCACGAGGACGTGGACGTTCTCGACGTTGCGGACCGACTTCAGTCCCACGAGGTCGGCGCGCTCGAGCACGACGAGCAGCTTCTTGCGCTCGCTGAGCGAGGCGAGGCCGACGGCAGCTGCCTTCGCGGACGGGTTGTCGCCCGGCACGATCGCCTCGACGACGTGGATGCGGCCATGGCGGGCCCGGTCGGAGAGGGCGCCGCGCAGGGCGGCGACCTTCATCTTCTTGGGGGTGCGCTGGCTGTAGTCGCGCGGCTTCGGGCCGTGAACCACGCCACCACCGGCGAACTGGGGCGCGCGGATGGAGCCCTGACGGGCTCGACCGGTGCCCTTCTGGCGGTAGGGCTTACGGCCACCACCGCTGACCTCGGCGCGGGTCTTGGTCGAGTGCGTGCCCTGGCGCGCCGCGGCGAGCTGGGCGGTGACGACCTGGTGGATGAGCGGGATGTTGGTCTGGACGTCGAAGATCTCCGGGGGGAGGGTGACGTCGACCGTCGTGAGCGTGTCAGTTGCCATGGTCTATCAGGCTCCCTTGGCAGCCGTGCGCAGCAGGACGACGGCTCCGCGGGGGCCGGGGACGGCACCCTTGATGAGCAGCAGGCCCTTGTCTGCGTCCACGGCGTGGATCGTGAGGTTTTGGGTGGTCTGGCGCTCGCCGCCCATGCGGCCCGCCATCTTCATGCCCTTGAAGACCCGGCCCGGGGTGGACGCGCCACCGATCGAGCCCGGCTTGCGGTGGTTCTTGTGTGAGCCGTGGCTCGACGAGACACCATGGAAGCCGTGTCGCTTCATGACGCCGGCGAAGCCCTTGCCCTTGGTCGTGGCGGTCGCGTCGACGAGCTGGCCGGCCTCGAACAGCTCAGCGGTCAGCTCCTGCCCGGGTGCGTAGTCCGCGGCGTCCGCGGTCCTCAGCTCGACGAGGTGGCGGCGCGGGGTGACGCCGGCTTTGTCGAAGTGACCCGTGAGCGGCTGGGTGACCTTGCGGGGGTCGATCGCGCCGAAGCCGATCTGGACCGCGGAGTAGCCGTCGGCCTCGGCGCTGCGCACCTGCGTCACAACGCAGGGGCCGGCCTTGATGACGGTGACGGGGATCAGACGGTTCTCGGCGTCCCAGACCTGGGTCATGCCGAGCTTCTCGCCGAGAAGACCCTTCATCGTGCGGGTGGTAGTTGAAGTCATCGTCGCCTCAGAGCTTGATCTCGATGTTGACGTCAGCCGGGAGGTCGAGACGCATCAGCGAGTCGACCGCCTTCGGGGTCGGGTCGATGATGTCGATGAGGCGCTTGTGGGTGCGCATCTCGAAGTGCTCGCGGCTGTCCTTGTACTTGTGCGGCGACCGGATGACGCAGAAGACGTTCTTCTCCGTCGGGAGCGGCACCGGGCCGACCACTGTGGCGCCGGCACGGGTGACCGTGTCGACGATCTTGCGCGCCGAGCTGTCGATGACCTCGTGGTCATACGACTTCAAGCGGATGCGGATCTTCTGTCCCGCCATCTCTCGTCTCTCTCTCGCCTTGCCATTGGGTACTGCTTCTAGGACTGTGTTGGCTGCTGAACTGCGATGACACCGACCCCCGAGGTCGGGCGTGTCGGCCCTTGTCGCACTCTGGTGCACACGGATCCTCATCGGTGTGTGCGACCAGATAGGTCTGTTGTCATCCGGCAGCTGCCGGCCTGCTCTGCTCGTCGGTGTGTCGCCCCACGCGAGCGACCTGTGCGGTCGACCCTGCGTGGTTCGATTCGTTGTCACCGAGTGTGGGCCGGCATCACAGCTGCGATGCGGCCAAAGCAGGCAACCCCGATAGTCTGCCAGAGGCATCCCAGGAGACCAAATCGAGGGTGCCGGGTCCTGCCCGCGGCGCCCCGACAAGGAAGCCCCCATGAGCATCGACGCACCAGCCGGCCGTCCCGGCGCCCGCGTCCGTCCCTCCTCGCCGCCCGGTGCGCCACGGCGGTGGGTGCGGCGGCCTGAGCCGCACCCCCTGGGAACTTCGCTAGCGAAGGTAGGGAATGCTGCGATCGAGCAGCCCGCGCTCCATGAGCTCCTTGCGAAGTGGGATATCGTCATCGATCCAGCCGTCCTGGCGGATGCCCCAGAAGGACGCGTGGTCCGGGCCGTAGCCGAGCAGCTGCTGGTGGAGCGGCGTGAGCCCTCTGAACCACGCGGAGCGCTGGTCGGCCACGGCCTCGTCGAGCGGCCGGATCCAGCGGTAGGTGTAGCCGATGAACATGAGTTTGCGGGTCCGCGTGCTCCTGTTCATCGAGCGGCTGTGCCAGAGGCGCCGGTCGAAGACGAACGCATCGCCCGGGTCGAGCAGCACCTCCACGGCTCCGTCAGGCTCGTTGATCGGGTCGCCCTCTCTTTCCGGGCGGCCGGCGAGGGTGTTGCTGAGGTGGCTGCCGGGGATGACCTTGGTGTTGCCGTATCCGGGCTCGGAGAGGTCGGTGAGCGCGTAGCAGATCTTCGTCATGAGCATCGGGCGGATGTCCATGTCGAGGTCGGAGTTCTGGCGGTACCCGTCCTGGTGCCAGTTCCAGAACGGCGGCTCGTCCTTGGGCGGGTTGACGTCGATGTGGTTGTGATGGGTGTAGATGTTCCAGCCCGTCGTTCCCCAGATGTGGGAAAAGGTCGCCGGCCAGGTGAGCAGCTCGATGAAGCGCGGGTCCCGGTGGAGCCACCCCATGACGTGGATCGACCGGTCCGGACGCACTCGCCCGGCGGCCTGCTCCTCGCCGTAGATGCGGTCGACGGCGCTCTCGAAATAGGCACGGTCGTTCTCGCGGAGGGCGTTTCTTGATGACGACGAATCCGTCGTTCGCGTACTGCTCGCGAATAGCCGGGTCGAGCGGCTCGAAGCCGGCCACATCGGCCGCAACTGCGGTCATGGGATATTCGTTCTCCCGTCCTGGACCACCATGGTCCGTCGAAAAGTGTGCACTCGTGTGCGACGTTTCCGCGTGCGCCACTCCGAGCGGAACCGCCATGGCTGACCGATCCATACCCCCATGGGTATGGGCTAGGCTGGGCCGATGCTTGCTGCTCACCTCGACACTCTGCGCGGCTGGGGCGCCCGACGCTGGGCCGTCGCCGTCGCCTCCACACTCGGAACGATCCTGCTCATCGGGCTGCCGACGGTGCTCATCCCCAACCCGGTCTTCGGGCGGGAGATCCCCACGACGTGGTGGAACTGGCCGGCCCTGCTCGCCGCAGCGGTTCTCAGCGGCCTGCTCGTCGCCACCTACGTCCGCCAGTCGACCCCACTCGGCGTGCTCGAGAACACGGACACCGAGGAGAGCGGCAGCCGGCGCGGGATGATCGGCGGCGTCCTCACCTTCTTCGCCGTCGGCTGCCCGGTGTGCAACAAGATCGTCCTCATCGCGCTCGGGACGTCTGGGGCCATGCAGTGGTTCGCCCCGGTGCAGCCACTCCTCGCCGTGGCCGCCGTCGCCGCACTCGTGTGGGCGCTCCACACCCGCCTCCGCGGCGAGCGCGCCTGCAAGGTCACCCCCGCCCCGACGACGCTCGACCCTGCGCTTCGCTCCTGAACCACCGAACCCCGACCACTGTGAGTGATCGGGGTCCGGTGCGAAAGGAGGAGATGCACGGCGAGGAGGTGTTTCGCCGCTGCTAGATTGACTTGTGTGCAAGGTTTGAGTAAAGACCTTTCGCTATTCGCATCGTAGGCTGACCAGGTGACCCGTCCAGACACTCTCCTGCGTGCCCTGCAGCGGTCCGACGCCGCCGGCCCCCGAATCACCACCTACGACGACACCGACGCCGCGACTCGGGGCGAGCGGATCGAGCTGTCCGCCCGGGTGCTCTCGAACTGGGTGGCCAAGGCCGCCAACGCCCTGCAGGAGGACTACGACATCGAGCCCGGCTCGGTCGTTCTCCTGGCCCTACCGCCGCACTGGCGAACCGCATACTGGGCGCTCGCGGTGTGGTCGGTCGGCGGATGCGTCGCGGTGGACGCCCGGGAGCGCGCCGACGTCTGCGTGAGCGACGACACCGCGGTCCTCGCCGAGTTCGTCGAGGGGTCCGGGGCAGGCGCGGGAGCCATCCTCGTGACGCTCGCTGCGCTGGCGCGGAACGCCGGGACACAGCCGCCCGACGGGGTCATGGACGAGGCGGCCCAGCTGGCCACCTACGCCGACCAGTTCGAGCCTTATGCAGAGGCCGAGGACGAGGACCCGGCGCTCCTCACCGACGGCTCTCCGATCAGCTACGGCGCGCTCCTCGCCTGGGCCGCCGGGGACGAGGCTGAGGAACTGGCTTCGCAGTCCCGCGTTCACGTAGCGACCTACGACACCGAGCTCTTCCTTCGCGTCCTGCTGCGCACGTGGGCGGGAGACGGCTCCGTCATCCTCAGCCGCGGGGAGCCGAGCGCCGAGGACCTCGCCCGACGGTTGCTCACCGAGGGCGTGACACACACCCTGTAGCCGCGGGTCCGTTGGCAGGGGCCGCGGGAACGCTCATCGCCTTCGCGTCGTCACACCTGTATGCGCTGGTCCAGCCTCCCCGCCGCCGCGGGCTCGTTCCTGGCCATGGCGGCCCTCTCCGCGTGCGGGTCGGCCACTTCCGAGCCGCAGGCGGACGGCTCGGCTGGCGGGCTCGTCGCCCGGGGAATCGTCATGCAGTCCTCCCCCGACTCCCGCATCGAGCTGTGCATCGGTCCGGTCGCCACGTCATATCCACCGCAGTGCAGCGGTCCTGAGCTCCGGGGTGAGTTCGCGTGGGAGGACGTGCAGGCTCAGGAGCAGAGCGGTGTCCGCTGGAGTGACGTGAGCTACTACGCAACGGGAACCTACGACCGGCAGGCCGACGCCTTCACGCTCACCCGGCCGCTCAGCACCGAGCCACCGCCGGGCGTCGAGATGCCGACCGCCGGTGAGGTCGACTTCCCGCAGCTGTGCGATGACCCCTTCCGTGGAGGTGACCCCGCCTTCACGGAGGACATGGCGGCCCAGGAGCAGCTGCACCAGCGGCTGGAGACGCTCGACGGGTATGTCACCGCCTGGGTCTCCGACGGACGGAACCTCTTCAACGTCATCGTGACCGGCGACCCCGACGCCGCCCATGCCTCGTTGCGGGAGGTCTGGCCTGGAGGGCTGTGCGTCGAGCAGCGGGATCTCCCAACGGCCGCCGATGTCGCGTCCGCCCAGGCTGCACTCTCGGAACGCGCCGACGAGATCGGTCTCATCGGGTCCGGCGGCGGAGCGGAGGGCCTTCTCGACGTCGAGGTCATCGCCGCTGACGCCGAGACGTCGGCACTCATCCACGACATCGTGGGCCCGTGGCTGAGCCCGGACGGCGTTCGCATCAGCAGCGCCATGGTTCCGCTCGTGTCGGGCGGCTAGCCACCGCGCGACACACACGAGAGCACCCCCAGCTGCCGAACGCGGGAAGGGCCCCACCTGCGTGGTGCAGTCGGGGCCCTTCTCGTTGTGCCAGCCTCAGCCGGCGTCAGATCACTTGGTGATCTTGGTGACGCGGCCGGCGCCGACGGTGCGGCCACCCTCGCGGATGGCGAAGCGGAGGCCGTCCTCCATCGCGATCGGCTGAATGAGCTCGACGTTCATCTCGGTGTTGTCACCGGGCATGACCATCTCGGTGCCCTCGGGCAGGTGCACGACGCCGGTGACGTCCGTGGTCCGGAAGTAGAACTGCGGACGGTAGTTGTCGTAGAACGGCGTGTGCCGGCCACCCTCGTCCTTGGAGAGGATGTAGACGTTGGCCTCGAAGTCGGTGTGCGGGGTGATCGACGACGGCTTGCAGATGACCTGGCCGCGCTCGACGTCCTCGCGCTTGGTGCCACGAAGAAGCAGACCGACGTTCTCGCCCGCGCGACCCTCGTCGAGGAGCTTGCGGAACATCTCGATGCCGGTGACGGTGGTCTTGGCAGGCGGACCCTCGTGGATGCCGACGATCTCGATCTCCTCGTTGACCTTGAGGATCCCGCGCTCGATACGGCCGGTGACGACCGTGCCACGACCGGTGATCGTGAAGACGTCCTCGACCGGCATGAGGAACGGCTTGTCGATGTCACGCTCCGGCTCGGGGATGTAGTTGTCGACGGCGTCCATGAGCTCGAGGACGGTCTTGCCCCACTCCTCGTCGCCCTCGAGCGCCTTGAGCGCCGAGACTTTGACGACGGGCAGGTCGTCGCCGGGGAACTCGTAGTCGGAGAGGAGCTCGCGCACCTCCATCTCGACGAGCTCCATGATCTCCTCGTCGTCGACCATGTCGGCCTTGTTGAGCGCGACGACGATGTAGGGGACGCCGACCTGGCGGGCGAGGAGGACGTGCTCCTTCGTCTGCGGCATCGGGCCGTCGGTCGCCGCGACCACGAGGATGGCGCCGTCCATCTGGGCCGCACCCGTGATCATGTTCTTGATGTAGTCAGCGTGCCCCGGGCAGTCAACGTGCGCGTAGTGCCGCGACTCCGTCTGGTACTCGATGTGCGCGATGGAGATGGTGATCCCGCGCTGCTTCTCCTCGGGAGCCTTGTCGATGTCGTCGAACGCGAACTGCGGGTTCAGGTCCGGGTACTTGTCGTGCAGGACCTTTGAGATCGCAGCAGTCAGCGTCGTCTTACCGTGGTCGATGTGACCGATGGTGCCGATGTTGACGTGCGGCTTGGTCCGCTCGAACTTTGCCTTCGCCACTTGATTGTCCTCCTCAGGACTCCTGGATTTAACGCCTCACGACCGGGTGGACGTGGCGTCGATTTCTGTTCAGTGCTGTTGATCTGTCGCAGTGGGCTACCGGGCGACCGGCGGCCCACCGGTGTGTTGTCTAGAGACCAGCGACCAGTCTAGCGGTCACTCGCCCCGAGTCTTCTTGATGATCTCCTCGGCGACGGCCTTGGGGACCTCGGCGTAGGAGTCGAACTCCATGGAGTAGTTCGCGCGGCCCTGGGTCTTGGACCTCAGGTCGCCGACGTAGCCGAACATCTCGGACAGGGGAACCAGACCGCGCACGATCTTGGCGCCGGCGATGTCCTCCATGGCCTGGATGTGGCCACGACGGGAGTTGATGTCACCGATGACGTCGCCCATGTACTCCTCGGGTGTGCGGACCTCGACGAGCATCATCGGCTCGAGCAGGACCGGGTCGGCCTTGCGGATGGCCTCCTTGAACGCCATCGATCCGGCGATCTTGAACGCCATCTCCGAGGAGTCGACGTCGTGGTAGGCGCCGTCGAGCAGGGTCGCCTTGACACCGACCATCGGGTACCCGGCGAGCACGCCGAACTGCATGGCGTCCTGGATGCCGGCGTCGACCGAGGGGATGTACTCCTTGGGGATGCGGCCGCCGGTGACCTTGTTCTCGAACTCGTAGAGCTCGCCCTCGGCCGCGACGAGAGGGGCGAAGCCGAGCTGCACCTTGGCGAACTGGCCGGAGCCGCCCGTCTGCTTCTTGTGGGTGTAGTCGAACTTCTCGACCGTGCGACGGATCGTCTCGCGGTAGGCCACCTGCGGCTTGCCGACGTTCGCCTCGACCTTGAACTCGCGACGCATCCGGTCGACGAGGATGTCGAGGTGAAGCTCACCCATGCCGGCGATGATCGTCTGGCCGGTGTCGTCGTCGTGGTGCACCTGGAAGGTCGGGTCCTCCTCCGCGAGCTTCTGGATCGCCATGCCGAGCTTCTCCTGGTCACTCTTGGTCTTGGGCTCGATGGCCACCTGGATGACGGGCTCGGGGAAGGTCATCGACTCCAGGACGATCTGCGCGTCCGGATCGCACAGGGTGTCACCGGTCGTGGTGGTCTTCAGGCCGATAGCGGCGTAGATGTGACCGGTGAGAGCGTCGTCGACCGGGTTCTCCTTGTTGGCGTGCATCTGGAAGAGCTTGCCGATGCGCTCCTTCTTGCCCTTGGTGGAGTTGTAGACGCCAGAGCCCGCGTGAATGCGACCGGAGTAGACGCGGATGAACGTCAGCGTCCCGAAGAACGGGTGGGTCGCGACCTTGAAGGCGAGCGCCGCGAAGGGCTCCTCGGTGCTGGGCTTGCGCGAGAGGTGCTCGGCCTCGTGCCCGGGGACGTGACCGACGACCGCGGGGACGTCGAGCGGGTTGGGCAGGTAGTCGACGACGGCGTCGAGCATCGGCTGGACGCCGCGGTTCTTGAACGCGGAGCCGCAGATGACGGGGTAGACCTTCGAGGAGATGGTGAGCGTGCGGATGCCCTTCTTGAGCTCCTCGATCGAGATCTCCTCGCCCTCGAGGTACTTCTCCATGAGGGCGTCGTCGGCCTCGGCGACCGTCTCGACGAGCTCCTGGCGGTATTGTTCGGCCTTCTCCTGAAGGTCCGCGGGGATCTCCTGGACCTCGTACTTGGCGCCCATGGTGACGTCGCCCTTGGAGTCGCCCTCCCAGACGAGCGCCTTCATCAGCAGCAGGTCGACCACTCCGACGAAGTCGCTCTCGATGCCGATCGGCAGCTGGAGCACGAGCGGAGTCGCACCGAGGCGGTCCTTGATCGTCTGCACCGTGTAGTAGAAGTCGGCACCGAGCTTGTCCATCTTGTTGACGAAGCAGATGCGCGGGACGTCGTACTTGTCCGCCTGGCGCCAGACCGTCTCGGACTGGGGCTCGACGCCCTCCTTGCCGTCGAAGACGGCAACGGCGCCGTCGAGGACGCGCAGCGAACGCTCGACCTCGACGGTGAAGTCCACGTGGCCGGGGGTGTCGATGATGTTGATCTGGTTTACGCCCCAGAAGCAGGTCACGGCCGCGGAGGTGATCGTGATCCCCCGCTCCTTCTCCTGCTCCATCCAGTCGGTCGTCGACGCTCCGTCGTGGGTCTCGCCCATCTTGCGGTTGACACCGGTGTAGAAGAGGACACGTTCGGTCGCCGTCGTCTTGCCGGCGTCGATGTGCGCCATGATCCCGATGTTGCGGACCTTGGTCAGGTCGGTCAGGACATCCTGTGCCACGTTCGTTCTCTCAGTTCGTATGCGGTTCGCTGCGCTTCGCGATGATGTCGCGTCAGCGATGTTGTCTGTGGGCGCCCGGGCGCGGTGGTGAGCGGCGTGGGTGGCCGCTCACCACCAGCGGCTCACCAGCGGTAGTGCGCGAAGGCCTTGTTGGACTCGGCCATCTTGTGCGTGTCCTCGCGACGCTTCACGGCGGCGCCGAGGCCGTTGGAGGCGTCGAGGATCTCGTTCATGAGGCGCTCGGTCATGGTCTTCTCGCGACGCTGCCGGGAGTAGCCCACCAGCCACCGGAGGGACAGGGTCGTCGCGCGACCCGGCTTGACCTCGATCGGGACCTGGTAGGTCGCACCACCGACGCGGCGGGACTTGACCTCGAGGGTCGGCCGGACGTTGTCGAGCGCGCGCTTGAGGGTCTGCACGGGGTCGGTGCCGGTCTTCTCGCGGACGCCCTCGAGGGCGCCGTAGACGATGCCCTCGGCGATGGCCTTCTTGCCGTCGAGGAGGATCTTGTTGACGAGCTGGGTGACGAGCGTCGACTGGTAGACCGGGTCGACGACGAGGGGGCGCTTGGGAGCGGGGCCCTTACGAGGCATTACTTCTTCTCCTTCTTCGCGCCGTAGCGGGACCGCGCCTGCTGGCGGTTCTTCACACCCTGGGTGTCGAGGGTGCCGCGGATGATCTTGTAGCGGACGCCGGGAAGGTCCTTGACCCGGCCGCCACGCACGAGCACGATCGAGTGCTCCTGGAGGTTGTGGCCGACGCCGGGGATGTAGGCCGTGACCTCGATGCCGCTCGACAGGCGCACTCGGGCGACCTTGCGCAGGGCAGAGTTCGGCTTCTTGGGGGTGGTCGTATAGACGCGCGTGCAGACGCCGCGGCGCTGCGGTGAGCCCTTGAGCGCAGGAGTCTTGACCTTTGTGGTCTTGTCCTGCCGGCCCTTGCGCACCAGCTGGTTGATCGTAGGCAACCTAGGTTCTCCGTAATCTTGTCGTGTCCCATCCGGCCCGCGTGGGTCGATGGGTCCTTGGGTCTTGGCCGTCCCCGGCGACAGTGCCTGTCACAGACAGGTCCGCTGTCTCGGATCGAGCGCTCTTCCCTGCACTCCCCGCCACCGCGGCCGTCACCGGATTCGGTGGACCGTGTCTGTGGGGGGCGCCCGGCAAGAGGTGGGCGGGTGAGCGTAAGACTCTCCCTTCGGCGACGCCTCCGCTTCGATGAAGAGGCGGATACGTGCCGCAGCGTCTGGTCCTAGCCAGACACAACGTCCAACTTTACTCGGGTGTGTGCGGTGTGGACAAATCGGTGCGTCCGCCCCCGTCCCGGGCGGTGAGGTAGATGGCGTAGTCGAATTCGCGCCCCTCCCGCCGCACCGTGCGCAGGATCTCCTCCACGGTCCCGGCGCCGAGCGCCTCGAGGGCCCCGAGCAGCTCGGGAGCGCGATGGGAGGACCAGATGGCGAGGATCCCGCCGGGTCGCAGCGAGGCCACCGCCGCGCGCAGGCCGGCCCGCGCATACAGCTCGGCGTTCTCCTGCCGGACGAGGAACCCCGGCCCGTTGTCGACGTCGAGCAGGACCAGGTCCCACTCCCCGGGTGAGGCGCGTAGAGCCGCGCCGACGTCACCCGCTCGAAAGCCGACGCGAGGGTCACGCAGGCCGCGGGCGGGGAGCAACCCCTGGCCCGCCCACTCGACGAGGGGTTCGGCGATCTCGACGACGACGACCTGCTCGACCCGTGCGTCCGCGAGCAGCGCCTCGACGGTGAAGCCGAGTCCGAGGCCCCCGACGAGGACGCGGGCAGGGCGGGGGTGGCGGGCCAACGTGCGCGTCGCGAGCTCGACCTCGGTGCTCACGTCGACGGTGTCCATGACGAACACCCCGCCGACGATGAGCTCGACGGTCCCGCCCCTGCGCCGCAGGACGACCTCGCCGGCGGCGGAGTCGGCCCGCGCGACCGTCACCGGAGGTCCGGACACGCCACGAGGGGCGGTATGCGCGGAGTCGCCTCCGGCATACCGCCCCTCGTGCGGTTCGCGACCAGTCAGGATCGGTCCGGTCAGAACCGGTCCAGGCCGAGCTCGGTGTCGTCGAGGCGGATGGCCTCGCCGGTGCCGGTGCCGAACATCCCGTAGTCGTACTGGTCGTACGTCGGCAGGGTGTACATGGCGGCCTTGGCCTCCTCGGTCGGCTCCACCGCGACGTTGCGGTAGCGCGACAGCCCGGTCCCAGCGGGGATGAGCTTGCCGAGGATGACGTTCTCCTTGAGGCCGAGCAGCGGGTCCGACTTGGCCTCCATGGCCGCCTCCGTGAGCACCCGGGTGGTCTCCTGGAAGGAGGCCGCCGAGAGCCACGAGTCGGTGGCCAGGGACGCCTTCGTGATGCCCATCAGCTCGGGGCGCCCCGCTGCGGGACGGCCGCCCTCGGCGACGACCCGGCGGTTCTCCGCCTCGAAGCGACCTCGCTCCGCGAGCAGTCCCGGCAGCAGGTCGGCGTCGCCCGACTCGATGATCGTGATCCGGCGAAGCATCTGGCGGACGATGACCTCGATGTGCTTGTCGTGGATCGACACGCCCTGCTGGCGGTACACCATCTGGACCTCGTCGACGAGGTGCATCTGCACCGCGCGCGGGCCGAGGATGCGGAGGACCTGCTTGGGGTCGATCGCACCCTGGGTGAGCTGCGCACCGACCTCGACGTGCTGACCGTCCTGGACGAGCAGCCGCGCACGCTTGGTCACCGGGAAGGCGTGCTCCTCGGAACCATCGTCCGGGGTGAGGAGGATGCGACGGGTCTTGTCGGTCTCCTCGATCGTGACCCGGCCGTCCGCCTCGGCGATCGGCGAGACACCCTTGGGGGTGCGGGCCTCGAAGAGCTCGACGACACGAGGCAGACCCTGGGTGATGTCGTCACCGGCCACACCACCGGTGTGGAAGGTCCGCATCGTCAGCTGCGTGCCGGGCTCGCCGATCGACTGGGCGGCGATGATGCCGACCGCCTCGCCGATGTCGACGAGCTTGCCGGTCGCGAGCGAGCGCCCGTAGCACTTGGCGCACGTGCCGACCTTGCTCTCACAGGTCAGGACCGAGCGGACCTTGACCTGGTCGACACCTGCGGCATAGAGCGCGCCGATGACGACGTCACCGAGGTCGATGCCGGCGTCGGCGAGAGTCGCGCCCTCGTGGGCGACGTCCTCGGCGAGGGTCCGGGCA
Source organism: Dermatophilaceae bacterium (assembly GCA_046260445.1). Lineage (GTDB taxonomy): Bacteria > Actinomycetota > Actinomycetes > Actinomycetales > Dermatophilaceae > F2B08. Next base: position 39,304 of record JBHEPF010000143.1, read on the forward strand.
TAGACGCTGGTCTCGACGTCATCGTGCAGTGACCTGGTGCCGGTGCGCTCGTTGACCTGAGCGATCGGCATGGTGAGGCCACGCTCGGTGCCACAGTCGTCCTCGCGGATGATGACGTCCTGGGAGACGTCGACGAGGCGTCGGGTGAGGTACCCGGAGTCGGCGGTCCGCAGAGCGGTGTCCGCCAGGCCCTTCCGTGAGCCGTGCGTCGAGATGAAGAACTCGAGCACGGACAGGCCCTCGCGGAAGTTCGACCGGATCGGGCGCGGGATGATGTCGCCTCGCGGGTTGGACACCAACCCACGCATACCGGCGATCTGCCGCAGCTGCATCCAGTTGCCTCGGGCGCCCGAGGACACCATCTTGTAGATGGTGTTCGTCGTGGGGATGTTGGCCTCCATCTCCTTGGCGACCTCGTTCGTGGCCTGGGTCCAGATCTCGATGAGCTCCTGACGGCGCTCGTCGTCGGTGATCAGACCACGCTCGTACTGGGTCTGGACCTTGTCGGCCTTGGTCTCGTAGGCCTCGAGGATCTCCATCTTGCGCGGCGGCGTGACGACATCGGAGATCGCGACCGTCGAGCCCGAACGGGTGGCCCAGTAGTAGCCGTTGTCCTTGAGGGCGTCGAGCGATGCCGCGACCTCGGCCTTGGTGTAGCGCTCGGCGAGGTCGTTGACGATCCCGGAGAGGCGCTTCTTGTCGGCCACGTCGTTGACGTAGGGGTAGTCGACCGGCAGGGTCCCGTTGAAGATCGCGCGACCGAGCGTGGTCTCGATGAGGACGTTGTATGCGTAGCCCTCCTCGTCGAGCTCGGTCCCCTCGGGCAGCTCTTCACCTCCCGCGGGAACGAGCTTCGGGAAACGGATCTTGACCTTCGAGCCGACGGCGATCTTGCCCGCATCGAAGGCCATCTGCGCCTCGCCCACGGTCGAGAACAGACGTCCTTCGCCCTTGCCGTCCTCGACCTCGGAAGTGAGGTGATACAGACCGATGATCATGTCCTGGGTCGGCATCGTCACCGGCCGGCCGTCGGCCGGCTTGAGGATGTTGTTGCTCGACAGCATGAGGATGCGGGACTCGGCCTGCGCCTCAGCGGACAGCGGGACGTGCACAGCCATCTGGTCACCGTCGAAGTCGGCGTTGAACGCCGTGCAGACGAGCGGGTGGATCTGGATCGCCTTGCCCTCGATGAGCTGCGGCTCGAAGGCCTGGATGCCAAGACGGTGCAGCGTGGGTGCTCGGTTGAGCAGCACCGGGTGCTCGGTGATGACCTCTTCGAGGACGTCCCAGACGACCGGGCGGGCCCGCTCGACCATGCGCTTGGCGCTCTTGATGTTCTGGGCGTGGTCGAGGTCGACGAGCCGCTTCATGACGAACGGCTTGAACAGCTCGAGCGCCATCTGCTTGGGCAGGCCGCACTGGTGCAGCTTGAGCTTGGGACCGACGACGATGACCGAACGGCCGGAGTAGTCGACGCGCTTGCCGAGCAGGTTCTGGCGGAACCGGCCCTGCTTGCCCTTGAGCATGTCGGAGAGCGACTTGAGCGGCCGGTTGCCCGGACCGGTGACGGGGCGACCCCGACGACCGTTGTCGAAGAGGTTGTCCACCGCCTCCTGGAGCATGCGCTTCTCGTTGTTGACGATGATCTCGGGAGCGCCGAGGTCGAGGAGCCTCTTGAGCCGGTTGTTGCGGTTGATGACACGGCGGTAGAGGTCGTTGAGGTCCGAGGTCGCGAAGCGCCCACCGTCGAGCTGGACCATCGGACGCAGGTCCGGCGGAATGACCGGGACGGCGTCGAGCACCATGCCGACGGGGTTGTTCGTCGTCGTCTGGAAGGCGGTGACGACCTTGAGCCGCTTGAGGGCACGCGTCTTGCGCTGACCCTTGCCGGTCGCGATGGTCTCCCGGAGCGACTCGGACTCGGCGTCGAGGTCGAAGGTGTCCAGGCGCCGCTGGATGGCCGCTGCGCCCATGCCACCCTCGAAGTACAGACCGAAGCGGTCGCGCATCTCGCGGTAGAGCATCTCGTCGCCCTCGAGGTCCTGGACCTTGAGGTTCTTGAAGCGGTCCCACACCTGCTGGAGGCGCTCGATCTGGGCGTCGGCGCGCTTGCGGATCTGGTTCATCTCACGCTCGGCGCTGTCGCGGACCTTGCGCTTGGCGTCGGCCTTGGCGCCTTCGGCCTCGAGCGCGGCGATGTCGGTCTCGAGCTTCTTGGCCCGGGTCTCGACGTCCGCGTCACGGCGGTTCTCGAGCTCCTTCTTCTCGACCTCGATCTGCGCCTCGAGCGAGGGCAGGTCGGCGTGCCGCTGCTCGTCGTCGACCATCGTGATCATGTAGGCCGCGAAGTAGATGACCTTCTCGAGGTCCTTGGGGGCCAGGTCGAGAAGGTACCCGAGACGGCTCGGGACACCCTTGAAGTACCAGATGTGGGTGACGGGAGCGGCGAGCTCGATGTGGCCCATCCGCTCACGGCGCACGCCGGCGCGGGTCACCTCGACGCCGCAGCGCTCGCAGATGATGCCCTTGAAGCGGACTCGCTTGTACTTGCCGCAGTTGCACTCCCAGTCCCGGGTGGGACCGAAGATCTTCTCGCAGAAGAGCCCGTCCTTCTCCGGCTTGAGGGTGCGGTAGTTGATGGTCTCGGGCTTCTTGACCTCGCCGTGGCTCCACGCGCGAATGTCGTCCGCGGTCGCCAGGCCAATGCGCAGCTCGTCGAAGAAGTTAACGTCCAGCACTCTGTGCTTCCTTCTCTTTGGTGAGTCAGGTTGTCTCTAGGTGGGTGTCAGGCCAGGAGGCGCCCCGTCGAGGATGTCGACGGGGCGCTCCTCCTAGACCTCTTCGACGGAGCTGGGCTCGCGACGCGACAGGTCGATGCCGAGCTCCTCCGCCGCGCGGAAGACATCGTCCTCGTTGTCGCGCAGCTCGATCGCGGACCCGTCGCTCGAGAGGACCTCGATGTTGAGACACAGGGACTGCATCTCCTTGATGAGGACCTTGAACGACTCGGGTATGCCGGGCTCGGGAATGTTGTCGCCCTTGACGATCGCCTCGTACACCTTGACCCGGCCGACGACGTCGTCGGACTTGATCGTCAGCAGCTCCTGGAGCGCATAGGCGGCCCCGTATGCCTCGAGCGCCCAGACCTCCATCTCACCGAAGCGCTGGCCGCCGAACTGGGCCTTTCCGCCGAGCGGCTGCTGGGTGATCATCGAGTAGGGGCCGGTGCTGCGCGCGTGGATCTTGTCGTCCACGAGGTGGTGCAGCTTGAGGATGTACATGTAGCCGACCGAGACGGGGTCCGGGAACGGTTCGCCGGAGCGACCGTCGAACATCCGGGCCTTGCCGGACGCGCCGATGAGCCGGTCGCCGTCCCGGGTGACGAGCGTCGAGTCGAGGAGACCGACGATCTCGCCCTCCTTGGCGCCGTCGAACACCGGTGAGGCGACCCGCGTGCCGGGTGGGGCCTCTCGTGCGTCGTCGGGGATCGCCGTCGCCCAGTCCGGGTTGCCGTCGATCTTCCAGCCGTTGGCCGCGGCCCACCCGAGGTGCAGCTCGAGGATCTGGCCGATGTTCATTCGACCGGGCACACCGAGGGGGTTGAGCACGACGTCGACCGGCGTGCCGTCCTCGAGGAAGGGCATGTCCTCGACCGGAAGGATCTTGGAGATGACGCCCTTGTTGCCGTGCCGGCCCGCGAGCTTGTCACCATCGGTGATCTTGCGCTTGTTCGCGACGTAGACCCGGACCAGCTGGTTGACACCCGGGGCGAGCTCGTCGCCCGCGTCCTTCTCGAAGACCTTGACCGCGATGACCGTGCCGGTCTCGCCGTGCGGGACCTTGAGTGAGGTGTCGCGGACCTCGCGGGCCTTCTCGCCGAAGATCGCCCGGAGCAGACGCTCCTCCGGGGTCAGCTCGGTCTCGCCCTTGGGCGTGACCTTGCCGACGAGCAGGTCGCCGTCGCGGACCTCGGCGCCGATGCGGATGATGCCGCGCTCGTCGAGGTCGGCGAGGACGTCGTCGGAGACGTTCGGGATGTCCCTGGTGATCTCCTCCGGGCCCAGCTTGGTGTCGCGAGCGTCGACCTCGTGCTCCTCGATGTGGATCGAGGAGAGGACGTCGTCCTGGACGAGCCGCTGGGAGAGGATGATCGCGTCCTCGAAGTTGTAGCCCTCCCACGGCATGAATGCCACGAGCAGGTTGCGGCCGAGCGCCATCTCGCCACCGTCGGTCGCGGGACCGTCGGCGATGAGCTGACCCTTCTCCACGCGGTCGCCCTCGGAGACCACGACGCGCTGGTTGTAGGAGTTGCCCTGGTTGGAGCGGGTGAACTTGTTGATCCGGTAGGTCCGGGTCGTGCCGTCGTCCGCCGCGACCGTGACGAGGTCGGCGGAGACCTCGGTCACCGCACCCGCCTTCTCGGCGACGACGACGTCACCGGAGTCGATGGCAGCGCGGAACTCCATACCGGTCCCGACGAGCGGAGCCTCGGCACGCACGAGCGGCACGGCCTGCCGCTGCATGTTCGAGCCCATGAGGGCACGGTTGGCGTCGTCGTGCTCGAGGAACGGGATGAGCGCCGTCGCGGCCGAGACCATCTGACGTGCGGAGACGTCGATGTAGTCGACCTCCTCGCGCGGGACGTACTCGACCTCGCCGCCCTTGACCCGCACGAGGACACGCTCGTGGGCGAACCCACGGCCGTCGTCGGAGAGGGTGGCGTTGGCCTGGGCGATGACGTGCTCGTCCTCCTCGTCCGCGGACAGGTAGTGAACCTCATCGGAGATGACGCCGCCCGTGATCTTGCGGTAGGGGGTCTCGATGAACCCGAACGCATTGATCCGACCGTAGGACGCGAGCGAGCCGATGAGGCCGATGTTCGGCCCCTCAGGGGTCTCGATCGGGCACATGCGACCGTAGTGCGACGAGTGGACGTCGCGGACCTCCATGCCGGCCCGGTCCCGGGACAGTCCGCCCGGGCCCAACGCGGAGAGACGGCGCTTGTGCGTCAGGCCGGCCAGGGGGTTGTTCTGGTCCATGAACTGGGAGAGCTGGCTGGTGCCGAAGAACTCCTTGATGGACGCGACCACCGGACGGATGTTGATGAGCGTCTGCGGCGTGATGGCCTCGACGTCCTGGGTCGTCATCCGCTCGCGGACGACGCGCTCCATCCGGGACAGGCCGGTGCGGACCTGGTTCTGGATGAGCTCGCCGACGTTGCGCAGGCGGCGGTTGCCGAAGTGGTCGATGTCGTCGACCTCGACACGCAGGTCGGCGTCCTGACCGTCGCGGATGCCGGGGAAGGTGGTGTCGCCGTTGTGCAGCGCGCAGATGTACTTGATCGCGGCGACGATGTCGTCGACCGAGAGGACCGACTCGGTGAGCGGCTCGTCGAGACCGAGCTTCTTGTTGATCTTGTAGCGACCAACCTTGGCGAGGTCATAGCGCTTGCCGTTGAAGTAGAGGTTGTCGAGCAGGTTGCGCGCAGCCTCCGTCGTCGGCGGCTCGCCCGGACGGAGCTTGCGGTAGAGGTCGAGCAGGGCGGCGTCCTGGTCGGCCAGGGTGTCCTTCTCGAGGGTGAGCTCCATCGACTCGTAGGTCGCGCCCGACGGGTCAACGAACGACTCGCGGATCTCGGCCTCGGTCAGACCGAGCGCCTTGAGCAGGGTCGTCACGGGCTGCTTGCGCTTGCGGTCGACCCGCACCCCGACCATGTCGCGCTTGTCGATCTCGAACTCCAGCCATGCGCCGCGGCTCGGGATGACCTTGGTCGTGTAGACGTCCTTGTCGGAGAGCTTGTCCGCGGTGCGCTCGAAGTAGACGCCCGGGCTGCGGACGAGCTGCGAGACGACGACTCGCTCGGTGCCGTTGATGATGAAGGTGCCGCGCTCGGTCATGAGCGGGAAGTCGCCCATGAACACGGTCTGGCTCTTGATCTCGCCGGTCGTGGTGTTCATGAACTCGGCGGTGACGAAGAGGGGCGCCGAGTAGGTCTGGTCGCGCTCCTTGCAGTCCTCGATCGAGTACTTGACCTCTTCGAAGCGGTGGTCGCGGAAGCTGAGCGACATCGAGCCGGTGAAGTCCTCGATCGGGGAGATCTCCTCGAAGATCTCCTCCAGGCCGGAACGCTCCGGGATGTCGGTGCGGCCCTCGGCCTTGGCCTTGGCCACCCGAGCCTGCCAGCGCTCGTTGCCGAGCAGCCAGTCGAAGCTCTCCGTCTGGAGAGCGAGGAGGTCGGGGACCTCGAGAGGCTCGCGGATCTTGCCGAAGGACAGTCGGCCGGAGGCCGTTAGGGCGGTCGTCACAGTGTTGGACTTACCGGCGGTGGACGTTGTGCGAGGGGCAGCCAAGATTGGTCCTTCCTCAAGGCCGAAGAACGTCGTAGAGATACGTCAGGAAAGCTGCACTGACCGGTGCCTCAGCAGCACGAAGCGGTGCTCGCGAAACGAGCTCACAACGGTGGGAGGAGGGCATGGACGGCGCAAGGATCTATCCTAGCCGACGGTGGGCATGAAAAGCAACCGGTGTCAAGCCTCCGGCTCGAACCGGTCCCTCCGGATCGTGGCCCCCAAGGTCACGGTGTGTTCCAGAGTCCTTCGCCGGTGCGACCCGACGACGGAATGTTGCATCGCCATGAGGATGGCGAATGCGGAGCAAAAGGTCAAGTACCCGAGTCCGACTGGCTGCTGACGCCCTCCGGACCGAAGATCCTCGAGACCCCCGTCGCACGAACAAGCGGGGCGGATCCCAGAAGGATCCACCCCGCTGTTCGCGGTACGTCTCAGTCCCCGTACGGGGACGAGGTCACTTGAGCTCGACGGTGGCGCCGGCGCCCTCGAGGGCTTCCTTCGCCTTGTCGGCCGCAGCCTTGTCGACCTTCTCGAGGACGGGCTTGGGGGCACCGTCGACGAGGTCCTTGGCCTCCTTGAGGCCGAGGGAGGTCAGCGAGCGGACCTCCTTGATGACCTGGATCTTCTTGTCACCAGCAGCGACGAGAACGACGTCGAACTCGTCCTTCTCCTCCTCGACGCCGGCGTCGCCGCCGGCGGGGGCGCCGGCAGCCGCGACGGCGACCGGAGCGGCAGCGGTGACGTTGAAGGTCTCCTCGAACTGCTTCACGAACTCAGAGAGCTCGATGAGCGTCATTTCCTTGAAGGCCTCGAGGAGCTCGTCGGTGGACAGCTTCGCCATGATGGGCGTCCTTTCTTTCGTATGCCGTGAGTGGCGTTGATGTGTATCGAGTCAGCTCGTCCCGCAGCTGCGGGACGTGGTCACTCGGTGTCGCCACCCTCGGCGACGTCTGGGGTCTCCGCTGCAGTGTTCTCTGCGGAGGGAGTCGCCTCGGCAGCAGCCTCGGCGGGTGCCTCCTCGGCCGGCGAGTCCGCGCTCTGATCGGGGCCCTCGGCCTCGATCTTCGCGCGAAGAGCGTCGACCACGCGAGCCGTCTGGGACAGCGGCGCGGCGAAGAGGTAGACGGCCTGGCTGAGCGAGGCGTTGAGCGCCCCAGCCAGCTTGGCCAGAAGAACCTCGCGGGACTCGAGGTCCGCGAGCTTGTTGACATCCTCGGGAGTGAGGGTCTTGCCGTCGACGACGGCGCCCTTGATCACGAGGAGGGGGTTCGCCTTGGAGAAGTCACGCAGACCCTTTGCGGCCTCGACCGGATCGCCCTCGACGAAGGCGATGGCGGTCGGTCCCGTGAGCTGGCCGTCGAAAGCGGAGACTCCCGCCTCCTTGGCGGCCAACGAGGTGAGCGTGTTCTTGACCACGGCGAAGGTGGCGTTGCCACGGAGGGCGCCGCGCAGCTCGGAGAGCTGCTTGACGGTGAGCCCACGGTATTCCGTGAGAACGGCCGCGTTCGAGCTGGAGAACTTCTCCTTCAGCTCGGCAATGGCAGCTGCCTTGTCGGTCTTGCGTGCCACGTGGCCTCCCTTCTTCGGTACACGACAGCCGGTGCTCTTGCGCACGTGGCCACACAGCAGAAAAGCCCCGGCACAGGGCACGGGGCTCGAAAAGGGTGAGTGCGCGATGCGCACCTGCTGTTTCGCAGTCGTGGCCTGCGCTGGTCCTCCCCTGCTGGGGAGCCTTGGAACTCTTGCTTCAGTCGTGATGCGAGAGTCAACCGGCGGTCTTCGGTCACCGATGACGATACGCGCCCAGCGCATCCCGACCAAATCGAGGAGTGTGCGCCCGCTGGCCCACCCACCGGCTCAGCGGATCTCGCCAGGGTGAGCACACGCGCGACGCGCGACGGCCCCGCTCGATGACTCGAGCGGGGCCGCCGTGGTGGTGCCTGGTGCAGGAACCGTCAGGCGTCCGCGTCCTCGAGGAGGTTGCGGGTGCGCGCGGCGTCGAGCGGGATGCCGGGGCCCATCGTCGTCGACATCGTCGCCTTCATGATGTAGCGGCCCTTGGACGAGGACGGCTTGAGCCGGAGGATCTCCTCCAGCGCCACGGCGTAGTTCTCGACGAGAGCGGTCTCGTCGAAGGACGCCTTGCCGATGATGAAGTGGAGGTTCGCGTGCTTGTCTGCACGGAACTCGATCTTGCCGCCCTTGATGTCGGTGACAGCCTTGGCGGTGTCCATCGTCACCGTGCCGGTCTTCGGGTTGGGCATCAGACCACGCGGGCCGAGGACCTTGCCGAGCCGGCCGACCTTGCCCATGAGGTCAGGGGTCGCCACGACGGCGTCGAAGTCCAGCCAGCCACCGGAGATCTTCTCGATCATGTCGTCGCTGCCGACGAAGTCCGCGCCGGCCTCACGGGCCGCCTCGGCCTTGTCGCCGGTGGCGAAGACGAGGACGCGAGCGGTCTTGCCGGTGCCGTGCGGCAGGTTGACCGTGCCTCGGACCATCTGGTCGGCCTTGCGCGGGTCGATGCCGAGCCGCATCGCGACCTCGACCGTCTCGTCGTACCTGGCCTTGGCAGAGTTCTTGGCCAGCCGGACCGCGTCGAGCGGGGCGTAGACCTTCGCGAGGTCGATCTTGTCAGCCGCTGCGCGGTAGTTCTTGCTGCGCTTCATGTGAATCTCCTTGTGATGTCAGGGATTGTGGTGCGGGCCAAGCGCTGACCCTCCCACGTGAGCTCTGAGACCAGACTTCAACTCAGAGCGCTGTACTCGTTGGAGCTCTTCCTCGGACTCCGCTTCGGCCGGGTGCCTCGTTCCTCGGCCCCAACATGCGCATCCGTCCTTCGTCAGAGCTCGGTGTCGATACCCATCGAGCGAGCGGTGCCGGCGATGATGCGTGCCGCCATCTCCTCGTCGTTGGCGTTGAGGTCCTCCATCTTCATCCGGGCGATCTCGAGGACCTGGTCCCGGGTGAGCTTGGCGACCTTGGTCTTGTGCGGCTCGCCGGAGCCCTTGGACACGCCGGCGGCCTTCTTGATGAGCTCGGCGGCCGGCGGGGTCTTCGTGATGAAGGTGAACGAGCGGTCCTCGTAGACGGTGATCTCCACGGGGATGACGTTGCCGCGCTGGCTCTCCGTCGCAGCGTTGTACGCCTTGACGAACTCCATGATGTTGACGCCGTGCTGACCGAGCGCCGGACCGACGGGCGGAGCCGGAGTGGCCGCGCCGGCCTGGATCTGGAGCTTGATGAAGCCGGAGACCCTCTTCTTCTTGGGAGGCATTCCTTGGTGTTCCTTTTCTGTTCGTGGGCCGACGCCAGGGGGCGATGACCCGGTTGCCGTCGCGTCGGTGAGCTCTCACCGACGCGGGTGCCGGCCTCGGTCAGATCTTGGCGACCTGGTTGAAGGCCAGCTCGACCGGGGTCTCCCGGCCGAAGATGGAGACGAGGACCTTGAGCTTCTGGGTGTCGCCGTTGATCTCGGAGATCGTCGCGGCCAGGGTCTCGAAGGGGCCCTCCATGACGGTGACGGACTCACCCACGTGGAAGTCGACGAGGGTGTCGTCGCTGCGGCTCCCGCCACCGCGTGCGCCGCCGCCGGCCGCAGCCTCTGCGGCGCTCTCGAGGTCCTTGGGCTTGAGCATCCCGAAGACCTCGTCGAAGGACAGCGGCACGGGCTGGTGCGCGTTGCCGATGAAGCCGGTCACGCCGGGGGTGTGCCGGACGGCGCCCCATGATGAGTCGGTGAGGTCCATCCGGACGAGGACGTACCCGGTGTAGCGAACCCGCTTGACGACCTTCTTCTGGCCGCTCTTGATCTCGGTGACCTCCTCCATCGGCACCTGGGCCTCGAAGATGTAGTCCTCCATGTTGAGGGAGACGATGCGGTTCTCGAGGTTGGCCTTGACGCGGTTCTCGTACCCGGCGTAGGTGTGGATGACGTACCAGTCGCCGAACTTCGCAGCGAGGTCGTCCTTGAAGGCCTGGACCGGATCGGCCGCCTCGAGGACGTCGCCGTCCTCGTCGACAGCGCCTTCCTCCGCAGCGTTTGCAGCCTCGTCGTCCGCGCTCTCAGCCGCGTCCCCGTCCGCCACGGGCGCACTGTCGCCGTCACCCGTCTCCTCGTCGACGGACTCGGCGGCGCGTTCCTCGGCGACGTCGTCAGCGCTCGGGAGGTCGGGCTCCCCGAGCATCGCGGAGGCGTTCGGCGACCCCGCGGCGAAGACATCGGCATCGACAGCGGCGCGCTCAGCGTCCACAGCACTCACCTGCGCGTCATCGCTCTCGGTGGTCTCAGTGCTCTCGGTCCATTCGCTCGACATGCGTCGACGCCCTTCCTAGTTCTCAGTCACAGTCTTGTGTCCGGTCAGCGGCCCGGCTCCTGCGCCGTGGCGCGCTTGGGTCTGCTCGGTCAGCTCGCGCCGAAGATGAAGTTCACCAGTCGACTGAACACCCAGTCCAGCCCGAAGATGAAGAACATCATCACCGTGACGAACGCGATGACGGCGACCGTGTAGTTCCGCAGCTCCGACCGCGTGGGTCGGACCACCTTGCGCAGCTCGTCGAGGATCTGGCTGACGAAGAGCGAGAGCCGGGCGAAGGGACCCATCGACTTGTCGGGGTCCCGCTCGCTGGAGTCGCGCTCACGCGCACTCACGTCGGTCACAGTTCACGTCGATTCGTTGCAGTCGGTTCAGCAGGGTGGACATCGTTCTGATGGATCAAACTCCATGGAGCAAGCTACGCAGGGCAGGAGGGACTCGAACCCCCAACCGCCGGTTTTGGAGACCGGTGCTCTACCAATTGAGCCACTGCCCTTCGACGAGTCCGGGTTGGGCCGGGGTCACGCCGCACCGGGAGACTTTTGGGCAGGCCGAAGAGTCTGGCAAAAGTCAACCGATGAACCATCGTACGTCACGCGGCCGGGCGACGCGAACCGTCGTCGCCCGCTCCCACCCGTTGAATCCGCACCTCCCCCGGGTGCCCGCAGCCTGGATGGTGTATGTGCTGCTCGCCTCGATCTGGAACGATGGTCGGGTGAGCAACGCTACCCCTGCCCCGACCCACCGCACGCCGCTGGCCGACTACGCGAGCGACGAGCTCGCGCGGTTCCTGCAGTCCCAGCGGGGCGCATACGAGGAGCTCAGGGCCACCGGCCTGAAGCTCGACCTGACCCGCGGCAAGCCGAGCGCGGAGCAGCTCGACCTCGCGGCGGACCTGCTGCGGCTTCCGGGCGGTGCGAAGAGCCCGAGCGGAGTGGACACCCGCAACTACGGCGGGCTCGAGGGGCTGGCCGAGCTCCGGGACATCTTCGCCGAGCTGCTCGGGGTGGATCGCGACCAGATCCTCGCCGGCGGGAACTCGAGCCTGACGATGATGCACGACGTCCTCGTCGGTCTTCGTCTGCACGGCGGCGTGACGAGCGAGCGCCCGTGGGTCGCCGAGGAGAAGGTCACCTTCATCTGCCCCGTGCCCGGCTACGACCGGCACTACACGATGCTCGCCCATCACGGCATCGAGATGGTCACCGTCCCCATGCGCGAGGACGGCCCGGACGTCGCAGCCTGCCGTGAGCTCGTCAAGGACCCCGCCGTCAAGGGGATGTGGATCGTCCCGACCTACGCCAACCCCACCGGGTCGGTGGTCACGCAGGAGGTCGCCGCCGAGCTCGCCGCCATGCCCACCGCGGCGCCGGACTTCACGATCTTCTGGGACAACGCCTACGCGCTGCACCACCTCACCGAGGAGGAGGTCAAGAGCGCCGACATCCTCTCGCTCTGCGCGACGGCCGGGCACCCGCACCGGACCGTGATGTTCGCGTCCACCTCGAAGATCACCTTCGCCGGCGCCGGGGTGGCCTTCCTCGCCTCGTCCGTCGAGAACGTCCAGTGGCACCTCTCCCACCAGCAGTTCGCCTCGATCGGCCCGGACAAGGTCAACCACCTGCGCCACCTCGAGTTCTTCCAGGACGCTGCGGGCGTGCGCGCCCACATGGTCAAGCACCGCGAGAGCCTGGCACCGAAGTTCGCCGCCGTCCAGGAGGCGCTCGCCTCCCTCGAGGGACTGGGCATCGCGTCCTGGACCCACCCCGACGGCGGCTACTTCGTCAGCGTCGATGTCCTGCCCGGCATCGCCTCGCGCGTGGTCCAGCTCGCCAAGGAGGCCGGCATCGCGCTCACCCCTGCAGGAGCCTCGTTCCCCCACGGTGAGGACCCGGATGACACCAACATCCGGCTCGCGCCGAGCTTCCCGCCCCTGGGCGAGGTGCGCACCGCGATGGCCGGGTTCGCGACGTGCGTGGCACTCGCTGCGGCGGAGCGGCTCTCGGCGTCGAGTTCGGCATAGAGTGGAGCCATGTCGGAGCGGCGCGAAGACCTGACGGACGACCTCGGCAGCTACAGCCTCGACGGCGAGGACCAGCTGCAACCCGAGGAGACCCTCGAGCACCTGGAGAGCGACGGCAAGGCGCAGGACCCGCTCGATCGCGGCTACTCCCCTCCTGACGCCGACCGCAGCTCGCAGCTGTGGGGGACCACGGCATACGAGCAGGCGCACGAGGAGACCATCGACCAGCGCATTGTGCAGGAGGTCCCGGACCCGGACAGCGCTTACGGCGCCCCCGACAACGAGAGTGGTCTGGACACGGTCCGCGTCGGCGGGGACGACCCGGACGCGATCGAACCGGAGGACGACTGGTACGGCGAGCCCGAGGTGGACGAGGTCAACCTCGCTCATCCAGGGCAGCCGGCCGAGGAGTCGGCCATGCGCATCGTCGAGGAGTGACAGCGGGTCCTCGCCCGTGAGCCACCGCTCACTGCGCGCGCTCCCCAAGGCGCACCTGCACCTGCACTTCACCGGATCGGCCCGCGTGGCCACGATCCGAGACATGGCGGACAAGCACGGCGTCCGACTGCCGGAATCGCTGCGCGACGGCTATCCCCCCACCCTCAGCGGTGGCCGGGACGAACGAGGCTGGTTCCGCTTCCAGCGGCTCTACGACGCGGCCCGGCACTGCGTGCGCGATGAGGAGGACATGCGGCGGATCGTCCGTGAGGCCGCCCAGGACGACGGCGCAGAGGGCTCCCGCTGGCTGGAGCTGCAGGTCGACCCGACCTCGTATGCGCCCTTCGTCGGCGGCATCACACCCGCGCTGGAGATCGTCCTCGACGAAGCGCGATCGGTGACGGCCTCAGCGGGCAGGACCGGCGCGGCACCGGTGGCGATCGTCGTGGCCGCCTCCCGCATCCGCCACCCTCTCGACGCCCGGACCCTGGCCCGGCTGGCCGCGCGGTATGCCGGTGAGGGCCCCGGGACGGTCGTCGGCTTCGGCCTCTCGAACGACGAGCGGCGCGGGGTGACCGAGGAGTTCGCGCACGCGTTCGCGATCGCCGAGCGGGCTGGCCTGGCGCTGGTGCCGCATGCCGGGGAGCTGCTCGGGCCGGCGGCGGTCGAGACGACACTGTCGGCGATCGGCCCCGACCGGCTCGGCCACGGCGTGCGAGCCGTCGAGGACCCGCGGGTTCTCGACCTCGTCGCCGGGACCGGGGTGGCGCTCGAGGTGTGCCCGGGGAGCAACCTCGCGATGGGTGTCTACGGGGCAGCGGACGCGGTTCCGCTGCGGACGATCGTCGAGGCCGGCATCGACGTCGCCCTCGGTGCCGACGACCCGCTCCTGTTCGACTCCCGCCTGCTCGACCAGTACGCGCTGGCCAGGAACGAGCTCGGCTTCAGCGACGCGGAGCTCGCCGGGCTGGCTCGCGGCTCGATCCGGGCCAGCGGGGCTCCCTCCGGGGTCAGGCGTGCGGCGCTTGCCGACATCGACACCTGGTTGGGTCGCGCACCTTCTGACCCCCTGGCCCCTTGACCCTTCCGCTCAGAGGTCGAGGCCGATGAGCACCGGTTCGTTGACGAGGCGGACTCCGAAGGTCCGCTCGACGCCGTCCCTGACCTTCCGTGCGAGCGCGACGATGTCGGACGCCGAGGCGTGCCCACGGTTCGTCAACGCGAGGGTGTGCTTGGTGGACAGCGACGCAGGTGCGGGGTCCGCGGACCCGGGCAGCGCATACCCCTTGGCGAAGCCGGCCTTGTCGATGAGCCACGCGGCGGAGGTCTTGACGTTGCCGTGCGGGTCGGCGAAGCGGGGCGGGCCGAGGTCCGGGCCCAGGACCGTATGCGCACGGGCCTCGAGGTTCTCGAACTCACCGACGGTGAGGATCGGGTTGGTGAAGAACGACCCGCAGCTCCACGTGTCGTGGTCGGCCGGGTCGAGCACCATGCCGCGCAGCCGACGCTGCTCGAGCACGGCCGCGCGAGCATCGGTGAGCGGGACCCGCTCCCCCACCTCGACGTCGAGCTGGCGGGCGAGGTCGGCATACACCAGGGGCCGCGACAGGTCGGCGATCTCGAGCTGGAAGACGACCTCGAGCACGATGTAGCGGCCCAGGCCCCGGTGCTGGGTGCCCTTGAAGATCGAGTGGCGGTAGGTGAAGCCGCAGTCGAGGTTGGTGAAGGTCCGCACCTCCTGGTCGACCCGGTCCCAGACCCGCACCTGCGCGATGGTCTGGGCGACCTCCTGCCCGTAGGCGCCGACGTTCTGCACCGGCGTCGCGCCGGTCGAGCCGGGGATCCCCGAGAGTGCCTCGATGCCGGCCCATCCCTCGTCGACGGCGCGCGCGACGAGGTCGTCCCAGTTCGTCCCGGCCTCGACCCGCACGGTCGCGCCGCCGCAGAGGTCCGCGGACTCGACCCTGACCCCCTCGGTGCGCACGTGGACGACGGTGCCCGGGAACCCGTCGTCGCTCACGACGAGGTTGGACCCGCCACCGACGACGAGGAGTGGCTCGTCGGCGTCGTCGACCTCACGGACGGCCTCGACGAGGTCGTAGGTGCTCTCGACGGTGACCAGCCGGGTCGCAGGGCCCCCGACGCGCATCGTCGTGAGGGGGGCGATGGGGGCGCCCTCGGTGACGGTCGTGTGCGCCGGGTGCCCCTCGTGGGTGTCCACCATCAGTCGAGCCGGACCACGGCGATGCAGCGGCCGAGCACCTTGGCGCCCGCGGCCGTGGCGGTGACGTCGACCGTCACGCGGCCCTCGTCGTCGACCCTCGAGACGATGCCGCTCACCTCGAGCTCGGCGCCGCCTTCCTGAGGGACGACGACCATGTTCGTGAAGCGGGTCCGGAACGACTCGACGCGGCCCGCGTCGCAGGCCCAGTCGGCGACGACGCTCGATGCGGCACCCATCGTCCACATGCCGTGGGCGATGACGTCGGGCAGACCGACACCCTTGGCGAACTCCTCGTCCTGGTGGATGGGGTTCTGGTCGAGCGAGGCGCCCGCATAGGCGACCAGCGCGTCGCGACCGACCGGGACGGTGACCGGGCCGATCGTGTCACCGATATTGACCTCGGAGCTGGACCGTGCCAAGTCACTCCCCTCCCCGGACGACGATCGTCGAGACGGCGGTGCAGACCGGCTCGGCGTCGGCGTCGGTGAGCTCGGTCGTCACGGTGATCATCGCGTGACCACCGGCCTCGCGGATCGAGGTGACCGTCGTCGTGCCGGTGAGCACGTCGCCGGCGACGATCGGGCGGTGGTGGGTGAAGGACTGCTCACCGTGGACCACCCGGCTGAAGTCGATGCGCGCCTCTGGATCGGCGACGTAGGCGGCCTGGCTCTGCTGCTCGAAGCGCACCGCCATCGTCGGCGGCGCGACGACGTCGCCGTAGCCCTTGGCCCGGGCGGCCTCGGTGTCGTAGTGGATCGGGTCGCTCGCCCCCACTGCGGCCGCGAACTCGGCAATGAGCGCGGCGTCGACGGGGAACGGTCCCGCAGGGGGCATGGTGCGCCCGGCGAAGTCGGTGTTCACGGACATGGTCTCAACTGTATGCGCGGGTCGCCTGCCCCGAAGGGAGGTCACCGCCGCGGGATCATGCGCCCCCGACCGCGGAGGCGATATAGCGCCATCGCTGCGCGGAGGCGCCTCGGCTCGGCAGCAGTGCCTCGTCTGGGCGGAGGCTCAGCCAGCGCGGACCCGCACGTCGCCCTCGTAGTACCTCGCACACGACTGCGGCGCCGCGGGCACCGGGACGGATGCGCGGGCCTCGACGGCCCGCTCGCGCCCGAGGTTGAGCTCGAGCCAGTCGTCGCCCTCCCGAATGTCCGACACGGAGAGCGGGTAGACGTACGGGGAGACATGGAGAACACACGCTTTGAGGTCCTCCGGCAGGGCCGACCCCGCGATCGACGGGACAGCGTCATCGGAGAGGGTTGCGAGATAGGTCGCGTCGAGCTGACCGGTGGACGCGAACCGGTCGATGTTGTGGCGCGCCACCCAGGCGTCCGGGTTGAGCGCCGAGAGGCCGACCATGAGCGCTGCCGCCGAGAGCACGGCCCCGCGGCCCACCCAGCGCGTCGAGAGCGGCACCAGTGACACGAGCACCATGAGGATGACGAGCCCCAGCCACAGTTCGAAGCCGTCGACGAAGAGCCGCAGGGTCGTGAAGCCGAACGCCTGCTGGTACAGGTGCATCCGCCACAGGGCCGAGGCGACGACGGCGAGGGTGAGGACGCTGAGGGTCCCGAGCGCGAGGCGCAGCCAGAGCCGGTCCGACGGGGTGTCCGTGGCCGCCTTGCGGAGCGTGAGCGCGACGACGGCGAGCATGAGCATCGTCGCGATCGTCAGCTGCGCGAAGCCCTGGTGGACATAGTCGGCATACGAAAGGCCGGTCGTCTCCCGGACGTAGTCGTGGCCCCGGATCGTCGCGCTGGCCTGGGCGAGGTGGAAACCGGCGAACAGCGCGATGACGAGGCCGACGGGCACCGTCCACTCCCACCGACGCACCGAGCGGGCCGCCGGCGAGAGGACGTCGTCGACGTGCGGCGGGTTGAGGGCGAGATAGGCCCCGGCCAGCGTGATGCCCGTCACCATGACGAACACGAAGACCCTGGCGATGAGGCTGTCCCAGCGCAGGTCGGGGACGACCGAGCTCGCCCACGACCCGAAGATCGCGTCGGCCGAGGCGAACAGCCCCCCGAAGAGGACGAGCGCCACGAGCGACAGCGCCACCGTGCGCAGCACCGGCCAGAGCAGTCCGCGGCGGCTCGTCGCCGTGACGGTCCGGCCGAGGAGCGGGAGGCCGCGCAGCCCCGACAGTGGCCAGGACGCCACCGCGGCGATGATGCCGGAGACCTTCGTGGCCCGCGTCAGGGCGGTCGCCGCAACGACCCCGCCGAGTAGGACGGAGACCACCGTGAGCCACTCCGCCGCCCGCAGGATCGTCGCCACACCGAGGGCGGTCGCGAGAACGGCACTGACGACGGTGAACCGGGAGCGTCGGTATGCGCTGGCCCGCCACACCAGGGCGCCGCCGAGGAGGAGGACGACGAAGGCGGCCAGACCGAGACTGCGCTCGACCGCGAGAAGGGCGGCGACCGCGCCCACGGCGAGCGACCCGAGGAGCAGCGCCGGTTGCGGCCGGGACTCCCGCTCCGGCCACAGCCCGGTGAAGACGGGTCCGGCGACCGCCGGCGTCGAGGGCCTCGGTCCGACCCAGGGTGATCGTGGCCCGGATGCAGTCGCGGAGGCTCCGGATGCAGTCGCGGAGGCTTCGGCGGAAGGGGTCGGCGACGCTCCGGCTGCTGCGGTTGACGGTGTCGACGATGCCTGGGTCATGGTCCGCTCCGAGGTACGTGGTGTGGGCAGGTGGGGGTCTGGGCCCGCGCCGATGTCGACGCTCGAGCTGGGGGCGACGGGCAAGGTGACTCGCACGTGGGCGCCGGAGCCGACCGGCACGAGAGTGATCTCGCCGCCGTGCAGGTCGCAGATCCACCGGGCGATCGCAAGACCGAGACCGGTGCCCCCGGCGTGCTCGTCGCCGGTGCTGAAGCGGTCGAAGATCCGGTCGGCGACGGCAGGGGCGATCCCCGGACCTCGGTCGACGACGTCGAGGTGCCACCGAGTGCCCGACGAGGCGGGGTCGGGGCCTGCGGCCACCGAGACCACGCCGCCCGGAGGCGAGTGCCGGGCCGCGTTGTCCAGGAGGTTCGCGAGGACCTGGGTGAGCCGGGCGCGGTCACCGCGCACGCGCATACCCTGCGCGACCGCCACCTCGAAGGTGACCTCCCGACCCGCGAGACGTGCCTCGCGGACGGCGGTCTCGAGCAGGTCCGCGACGTCGAGGTCGCTGACATCGAGTGTGATGGTCCCGCTCTCGAGCCGGGAGAGGTCGAGGAGGTCGTCGACGAGGTCGCTCAACCGCTCGGCCTGGGCGAGGGCGGCGCTCAAGGTGGTGACACTGGGCGGGGTGACGCCGTCGACGAGGTTCTCGAGCACCGCCCGCTGGGCCGCGAGCGGGGTGCGCAGCTCGTGCGAGACGGTCGAGATGAGCTCGCGGCGCTGCTGGTCGGTCGCCGCGATATCCCGCGACATGGTTGCGAACGCCCGGGCGAGCACGCCGACCTCGTCGCTGCTCGTCGTCGTCACCGGTCGCGAGTAGTCGCCGGCAGCCATCGCGCTGGCCGCCTCGGTCATCTCCCGCAGCGGCGCCGTCATTCCGCGGGCGAGCCAGTACGTGACCGCCAGCGCAGCACCGAGGGTCACCGGCACGGTGATCCAGACGGGCACCCCGGCCCGGTCGCCGATGAGGGCGAGCACGGCGGTCACGACGACGCTCGCTGCGACGAGGACCGCGAGCTTGGACCTGACCGAGGAGACCTGGTCGAGGGGGCGCTCGGTGTTCACCGGACCTCACCCGCCGGCGGCGGGTCGGTCTCGAACGCATAGCCGACGCCGTGGACGGTGCGGATGCGCAGTGCGCCGACCTTGGCCCGGACCGACTTGATGTGGCTGTCGAGGGTGCGGCTCCCGAGATCATCGGACCAGCCCCAGACCTCGCGCAAGAGATCCTCGCGGCGACGGACCACCCCGGGTGCACGGATGAGGGCGTCGAGGAGGTCGAACTCGGTGGGGGTGAGGTGGACGGCCGAGCCGTCGACGGTCACGCTGCGGCTGGCCGGGTGGAGACTCACGCCGCCCTGCGTATGCGCGGCGCGGCTGCTGCGGGCGAGCTCGGCTGCGCGCTCGACCCGCCGCAGGAGGGCCCGCACCCGGGCCACGACCTCACGCATCCGGAACGGCTTGGTGAGGTAGTCGTCGGCGCCGACTCCGAGGCCGATGAGGATGTCCGTCTCGTCGTCGCGGGCCGTGACCATGAGGACGGGGACGGGTCGCTCGGCCTGGATGCGTCGGCAGACCTCCAGGCCGTCGAAACCCGGCAGCATGATGTCGAGGACGACGAGATCGGGCTGGTGCTCGGTGAACGCCGCGACCGCGCCCGGACCGTCGACGGCCGAGGTCACGGTGAAGCCCTCGGCCCGGAGCCGGTCGGTCAGGGCCTCGTTGATCGTCGCGTCGTCCTCCACCACGAGGATGTGCTCTGCGCCTGTGCCGGTGTCGCCCACCGCGGTGGGACTGCTGGTCATACCCCCGAGGCTAGGAGGGCCGACCTGCAGAGCGTGGGAGCGGCGTGTGGAGATGCTGTGAAGACTCGTGTCTCCGGCGCGCGGGCCGCGGGCGGCTCAGCCCACGACCTGGACGAGGACCCCGGCGACCTCACCCAGGCAGAGCGCGGCGGCGATGAGCGCCACGGCCATGGGCAGCCGGCCATCGGGCAGCATGGAGTCGAAGTAGGGATCCTCCCCGTGGGTGACCCCGCGGCGACGCACCAGGACGACTCCCACCCACAGCAGGCCGGCACCGATGAGGAGCAGAGGCACCACGGCCGAGGCGCCCACGGACAGGAAGGTCAGGCGGGCGATGACGAGGGTGGCGATGGCCAGCGCGAGAGTGGTCCGACGCCACGCGAGGAGCGTGCGCTCCACCTGCAGCCCGGGGTCGCGTGCCATCGGCGGGCTCAGG
>JBHEPF010000165.1:0-5351 GCA_046260445.1 Dermatophilaceae bacterium
GATGGCCCACCTCGTGAATGACCGTCCGCCGAACCCGCTCGACGACCTCGGACTCGCTGCTGCACACCGCGCAGATGGCATGCCGGTAGATCGTGATCCGGTCAGGCAGGGCGCCGGCGTAGAACGAGGACCGACGCGTCAGGGGCACTCCCTGATAGAGCCCCAAGAGACCGGCCGGGCCACGGTCATGTTGCACCGTGACGGCCACGTTGCTCATGAGTTCGCCCAGCTCTGCGGGGATACCGTCGAGCGCCTCGCTGACCATCACCTCGAAGCGCTCGGGATCAACCTCGACCATGGAGCAAGTGTCCACCCGACGCCATACGCGCCGCGCTGAGGCATCGACTCACCGGGCACCGGAGCGGACAGCAGTACCGGTCGCCCGCACGATCGACAGCCGGCGAATGAACGCGTGTCTTCGAATGCCTGGGCTGATTGGGCGGTCGCGGAGATGAGTTGGACACCGATCCGGGACGGTGACCCGGGGGGCGACCACTGTTGTCATTCCGCAGGCTGCCTGGCGGGCGCACAATGGGTCTGTGTGCGACACCTTCGTCAGCCTGCCGGATGCCACTGCTGACGGGTCGGTGATCCTGGCTAAGAACAGCGACCGGGAGCCCAACGAGGCGCATGAGTTGGCGTTCATCCCCGCCGCGGAACAGCCTCTGGAGCTGCTCACGGCGACGTATATCGAGATCCCCCAGGTGCCACGCACCCATGCGGTGTTGCTGGCCAAGCCGTACTGGATTTGGGGCGCCGAGATGGGCGTCAACGAGCACGGCGTGGCCATCGGCAACGAGGCGGTGTTCACCAAGGCGAAGCGCGAGAAACAGCCGGGTCTGCTCGGTATGGATTCGCTGCGGCTGGCTCTGGAACGGGCGGGCACGGCTGAGGAGGCGGTGGACGTGATCGCCACGCTGCTGGCCGTGTACGGGCAGGGCGGGCAGGCCGGGCAAACGCACCGACTGGTGTACGACAACAGTTACATCGTCAGTGATCGGACAGAGGCGTGGATCCTGGAGACAGTGGGCCGGGACTGGGCGGCGCAGCGTGTCGACCGAACGGCGTCGATCAGCAACGGGCTGACGCTGGAGCACGCCGAGCGCGCATCAGCGGGCCTGCAGGGGGTGCGCGTGACGGATCGGTCGGACTTCCTCTACACCCGCTTCTCCGACTCGGGCGCGCGGCAGTGCCGGACCTCCGAGGCGCTGACCGCCTCCCACGGGAGCATTGACGTCGCCGCGGCCATCCGCTTGTTGCGCGACCATGGGGATGTCGGCGCCCACTGGGCGCCCGACAAGGGGGTCACCGGGCAAACGGTGTGCGCGCACGCCGGGTTCGGTCCGATCCGCGTGGCGCAGTCGACCGGCTCGATGGTCGCGCACGTGACGACCGACGACGTCACCGTGTGGCTCACTGGCACTTCGGCACCGTGCACGTCGGCGTTCAAGCCGGTCTGGTTCGACGGCGGAATGCCCGACGATCCCCGCCCAGGCGAGCGCTTCGACGCCGCGACGCTGTGGTGGCGCCACGAGCTGCTGCACCGGGAGACGCTGCGCAACTACCACGAGCGGATCGCGGCCTTCGCGCAGGACCTCGACGACCTCGAGCGGGAGTTCCTGGCCGGCGCTGCCACGGCCGGGAACAGGGCCGCCTTTACTGCTGAATGCTTCGCGCAGGCGTTGGATGCCGAGGAGAAGTGGCTGGACGCGGTCCACGGCACTGCCGTCGCCAGCAGCAGCCCGGCGTTGTACCGGCGGGCGTGGCGCAAGTGGAACGACCTGGCGGGTATGCCGTGACCTCCGCAGCCAAGCAGCACACCCTCGGGCTTGCTGAGCGGTACGTCTGCCCCGACCGAGTGCGGGTCATGTCCGGGGCCGGGATCGACCTTGTCATGGGCAAGCGCGAGGGCTACCGGATCTGGGACGTCGACGGCCGGGAACTCATCGACATCCACCTCAACGGCGGCATCTACAACCTCGGCCACCGAAACCCGGACGTGATCACCGCGCTCACGCAGGCGTTGCAGAGCCTCGACATCGGCAACCACCATTTCCCCAGCACCGAGCGCGCGGCGCTGGCCGAGCGGCTCGTGGACCTCACCCCCGGCATGCACTACGCGGTGTTCGCCAGCGGCGGTGGGGAGGCCGTGGACCTCGCGCTCAAGAGCGCGCGACGGGCCACCGGCCGCCGACGCATCGTCTCGGCGACCGACGCCTACCACGGTCACACGGGCCTGGCGCTGGCGGCCGGCGACGAGGCGGCGGCGACCTCCTTCCTCGCAACGGAGGCCGACTTCGTGCGCGTGCCCTTCAACGACGTGCCGGCACTCGAGCGGGCCCTGGCGGAACCGACCGCCGCGGTGATCCTGGAGACGGTGCCGGCCACTGCGGGCTTCCCCCGGCCGACGCCTGACTACCTGCCGGCGGTGCGACGACTGTGTGACGCGACTGGAGCTCTGTACGTCGCCGACGAGGTGCAGACCGGACTTGGCCGCAGCGGGCGGATGTGGGCGGTCGAGCACTTCGGAGTCGTTCCGGACATCCTCGTCACCGGCAAGGGCCTGTCCGGAGGTATCTACCCGATCGCCGCGACGCTGCTCAGCCAGCAGGCGGGGGCGTGGCTGGAGACCGACGGCTGGTCCCACATCTCCTCCTTCGGGGGCGCCGAACTCGGCTGCCGGGTGGCCGGCACCGTGCTGGACCTGACCACTGCCGCCCTGCCCGACCTGCCCATCGACGCATGGTCGGCGGGCCTGGCCGGCCTACAGACGAAGTACCCGCAGTGGGTTGTGGAGGTCCGGCAGACGGGCTTGATCGTCGGAGTCAAGTTCGCCCACGACGCGGGTGGGATGCTGATGACCAAGATGCTCTTCGACGCGGGCGTCTGGGCCACATACGCCGGCTTCGACCGCAGTGTCCTGCAGGTCAAGCCCGGGCTGCTCATGACAGAGGACGAGACCGACGAGGTGTTGGCCGCATTCGACCGGGCCTGCGCCGCTGCGATAGAGCTGTGAAGCAGATACTGCAGCAGTTGGAGGCCGGACTGGACCCGGCCCATCCAGGCGGAGTGACGGTGCTGGCCTACGGCGAGATCTCCGCAGCCCTTGTAGTCCCGGGGTTGGAGCACAAGGTCGCAAAGCGCATGTCCGGATTCGCCGACCACGCCATGGCGAATGCGTACTGCGATCTCGTCGAGGACTACATCGCCACCCTGCGCGCCGAGGGCATCAGCGTCGTCGATACCGACGTGGTCCGGGTGGACCGGCCCCCTCGCCCGCCCGTGGTCTACCTGGTCCAGCCGCTCGTGGCCGACCTGGGCCACCACATGCTGCGCTCGGCGTCGGACGCCGAACTCACCGAGGCGGTCCAGATGGTCCTGGACCGGGTGTGGACGCTGCACCAGTGCACCGACTCCCAGGAAGTCGCCATCGACGCACAACTGTCGAACTGGTCGTTCACCGACCACCGCGACCCGGTGCTGCTGGATGTGGGCACGCCCTTCATGCGCCGCAACGGCAAGCACCTGTTCGACGTTGAGATCGTGTTGTCCGCGATGCCGCCGGGAATCCGGTCGTACTACCGCCGCGGAGTCGCCGCCGCGTACATGGACGACTACTTCGTGCCCCGGCTCGTGGTTATCGACCTGTTGGGCAACTTCATCAAGGAGCATGCCACGCAGCGCCTGCCCGAGGGCATCGTGGCAGTCAACGACTGGCTGGACACCCACAATCTCGAACTGATCCAGCGCTCCGAGGTCGAGGAGTACTACAAGAAGGACGCCGCCGCTCTCGAGCTGTTCCTGCGGGTGCGCCGCATGGACCGGACCGTCAGACACCTGTTCCGCCGTGACTACGACTTCATCCTCCCGGGGAGGGTCGCCCGGCGGTAGACCCCCGCGCGAAGGCACATGGCAGCAACAAGCCTGGAGTTCGCGTAGCGGGTGACGCGGCGCGAACCGGTGGCCGTCAGCGGCGATCCGGCTTCCCGATCACCCGTGGGCGAGTGGTAGGGCCCTTGCCGCTGGATGGGTGGCCATGAATGCCAAGGCGGCCGACGCGCCTCTGGTGGGTCTCAGTCCTTGTCGAAGCACCTGTGGTGGCTCTTGCTCGCCGGTGGAGTTGCCTTGCTGGCGGTGCTCGTGCTGCTCCGACCGCCGACTACTGGCCTGCGTCAGGGCTAATCGGCCTTCCGCGGCCCCCGGATCTCGTGCCGCAGTTCTGGTCGCGTCGCCGCAGGTCGATGCGTCGCCCAGTGCCGGGCGAGCCGTTCGATGAGGGCTATGCAGGAGGGAAGTCGTCGGTGCTCACGGCGGCATGGTCGGAGTTGCCCAAACGTGCGCGCAGAAGGGCCGCACCCTCGCTCTCGTCGAAGGGGGTGAAGCCATCCGGTCACGGCCCACGAAAACCGAAGATGCTGTACGTCTGCGAGGAGCACGGGATCGACTTCGCAGCCCATCCGGCCCGCCCGATTCGCGGCGAAACGGACACCTTCAGGCAGCGCGCATACCGATCACCGCGTGTTCTTCGGTACCCCGTTCTCGCCGGGGCTAGGGTCGGGTCATGGCTGAGACAGCACCGCATGCGAAGCCTTCGATTACTGAGGCGCGCGTAGATGGACTCAGCGGCCGTTCGGCAGGCGTCGCTGCTCTCGTGGCCGGGGTTTGTCTCTCGATTCTCGTGGCCCTCTTTGGGGGGTTCCTCGGGGCAGCCGGCCTGACAGCCGTCGAGCCCGGTGGCCTGTTCGTGGACTGCGGCCCGGCGCTCTTCAATCGCCCTGATCCGCTCCCCGATGCGACCTGCGCGGGCGCGTACTTCCCCCTGCCCACCGCGAGCGCCGTCTTCATCGTCGTGGGCATCGTTGGTGCGATCTGGTGCGTCGGTCTTCTCGCCCGAAGGATCACCTCGAACGCTCGGCTCCGCTGACGTAACGCATCCACATGCCGCGGATAAGGCGGTCGACAGGCGGCGAAAGGGGGGCATCTCACAGTGTCCAGGCAGCACTCGCTCCGCGGCTGCTCCGGGATCGAGGGCTGCTGCCGCGGCGAACGTCTCGTCCTGCGCCCTGATCTCCCCGCGGACTCATGCATCCTTGGTGGCGGTGCACAGAAACACGCCGAACTCGCGGTCGCCCTTGAGGATGGTCGTGGCGTCAACGAAGCTGACGTTGGCGAAGCCGGCGCGGGTCAGTTGCTCGGTAAGGCGTTCCCTTTCGAATCCGTGGTGTCCGTCGAAGTCGGCTTTGTTGGCGTGGAAGGCGCCGTCGGGATCCTCGTCAAGGTCCGCGATGGCCAGCCGACCACCGTCGACCAGGAGCTCCGCCACAGACCGCAGCAGCCCATTCAGGTCCTGC
>JBHEPF010000169.1:0-24399 GCA_046260445.1 Dermatophilaceae bacterium
GCCCCGATCAGGGTGCCTGTGACGGTGACGTGCCGGGTCCTGAAGACCGCCAGGGCACCGTACTACCGGTGGCTTGCCAACCCCGTGAGCGACGCCGAGTGGGTCGCGGGGCACCGCGCGAACGCGTTGTTCGACGCCCACGGTGACGACCCGGAGTTCGGGTACCGGCTGCTGGCGGATGAGGCCCGCGACGCCGGGCAGGACATGTGCGAGCGCACCGCATGGAAGCTCTGCTCCCAGAACGCCTGGTGGAGCGTGTTCGGCAAGAAGCGTTCCAAGAAGGGCAAACCCGGTCCGCCGGCGCACGATGACCGGGTCAAGCGGGACTTCACCGCTACCGGGCCGAACCAGCTGTGGCTGACCGACATCACCGAGCACCGCACCCGTGAGGGCAAGCTCTACCTGTGCGCCGTCAAGGACGTGTGGTCCAACCGGATTATCGGGTACTCCATCGACTCGCGGATGAAGGCCCGCCTGGCCGTGCGAGCCCTTCAGTGCGCCGTGGACAACCGTGCCCGTCAGGGTGTCGACGTGGCCGGGTGTGTGGTGCATAGCGACCGCGGGAGCCAGTTCCGTTGGCGGAAGTTTCTGCGCGCGCTGCGCCGTCACCACCTGCTCGGGTCCATGGGTCAAGTCGGCACGAGCGCAGACAACGCCGCGATGGAGTCGTTCTTCGCGCTCCTGCAGAAGAACGTCCTGGACCGCCGCTCCTGGGACACCCGCGAGCAGCTGCGGCTGGCGATGCTCACCTGGATCGAACGGACCTACCACCGCCGACGCCGCCAAGCCCGCCTCGGAAAGTTGACCCCAATCGAGTACGAGACCATCATGACCACACCGGCCACAAAGGCCGCGTGACCAACATGTCACCTATCCGTGCAGCGGTCCCGTATGCGCTCTACGTGCTGTCCTGCTGCTACGCACGTGGTCTCGGGCAAGCTCTCCTTGGCCAGGCTCTCAGGGGGCGACCTGCGCAACTGTGGGTGGCCAGGGACAACGCGCGGGCTCGACGCTTCTATGGGAACAACGGATTCATCGACGACGGCACCGAGCAGGTCGATCCGGATCTCGACGGGCTAGTAGAGATACGCATTGTGCGGTAGGCCGACGCCTGTTCAACAACCGCCAAGGTGGTTGCGTCTTTCCTTCCGGGTTCCGCCCTACTAGGTCTTGGTGCTTGACGTCAATGCGAAGCGTCGGGTTCGAATCCGATGAGGCAGTGCAGGCCATAGCGATCAATGACTTGCCCATCGGTGGCCCCCCAGGGCCGCTCTTGAAGGTCATCGACGACTCGACCACCACCGGCGAGAGCGGCGAACCATCCGGTGAGGGTGGCGGCATCGGCCGCTCCGAGCAGCGAGAGCATGAGGCCCTCGCTGCGAAAGGAAGCCTGACCGCCTGTGGCATCTGAGTGTTCGGGGGCATTGCGGCCCACGTGGAGCTGGGGAAACCTTGTTGTGGTGGGGCGTCTGTCGACGTCGGGTTGCCTTGGTGCCGAAGGAGGTCGTATCTGAGTGTGATGTGGGAACTTCGGGCACATGGAACTGCTGCTTCGAGCGCGTACCTCAGAGTCCACAAGATGAAGTTCCTCAGGCGGCCCACCTTCGATTTCGGCGCGCGAGAATGGTGGAGGTGGTAGCGGTGGAGACGCTGGGTGAACGGTGCGCGGGGCTGGACGTCTACAAGGACACGGTCGTGGCGTGTGTGCGGGTCACGACCGGCTTCGGATCCCAGTACGTGCGCATCAAGGGCCGGCGCGGACACGCCAAGGCGTTGGGAGCGGTCCAGCACAGGGTCCTGGTTTCCGTTTTCCACATGCTTGACCGCGACGAGCCCTTCCACGAACTCGGTGCGGACTACTTCATCAAACGGCCGCGACCCACAACGACGCGCACGACGCCTCCTCAAAGAGCTCAACACCCTGGGCTACACCGTCACTGCGGAGCCGCCAGCCGCATAACCTCACCTTGGTTTCACCTCAGGCGAACAGGGTGATGGGACCCTCGCTGAGGTAGCCGTGGGCAATGGCATCCGCGGGACCGTCCGTGCGGCCGAACTCGGCCAAGGTGTGCAGCTGAACCGAGCATCCGAACACCTGCCCGTAGAAAGTCAGGGCCTCCCGGGTGGTGCCTGGAAGGTAGAAGTAGGGCGTTTGGTGCCTGGAAGGTAGAAGTAGGGCGTTGGTGAGATCATCCGTGGACAGTACAGGCCGCCCGGAAGATCCTCGCGCTGCGCGAAGCCACCTTCCCGGGATGGGGCCCCTCCGCCGCCGAATCGCAGGTCAGCATCGCCACCTCCAGTAGCGTGGTCGGCATTGCCCTGAGGCTAGCCGCAACCCGGTGGTGGGCTCCCCGCAAGGGGAACCGCGAGGGGGAACCCGATGAATCCTTGGCACTCGACCGACAGCCGCTATCACCGCACGGGATCTGTCGCCGTCCAAGGGCGATGCCCCCAACATGGCGTGCTTGCCAAGAGGAAACAGTCCGCCAGGTCCACTGACCTGGCAGGCTCCTCGCATAGGAAGGTGCGTATCACCGTCCAGTTTGCCGACTTCGGTCGTCGGCTGGAGGCCGAGGATGTGCTTCCGGCGCAGACCGTCCGATGCGGGATCCGGATGCTTCGCGCACTCGAAGACGACGACGCCGTTCGCAACGCCGTGTTGGCTAGCTGCGGCAATAAGGCAACGGTGATGGAGCTTAGCGTCCACTGGAATACCAAGTGGCGCAAACCGCGCGTCCAGCGTTTCGAGATGGAGATCGATGCCGGGGCGTGGTGCGATGCGCTGACGGGCTCACGGCGCAGGCCGGTCGCGATCGCTGACCCGCGGGACGCCTCATAGTTGACCGCGTCTCGGCCGCTCCGCAACTCAGGGTAGAACGCTCAGTTGGCGATAGCCGGCCGATGTGACTCATATGCGGGGTAGAGCGGATCGGGGCAGTAATGGCGTCCGCTTGAACGCGCCTGGAGTGGACGGACTGGTCGCGTTAGGGCAAGAGCGCTGCATCGCGAGTTGATTCCGTTCGTCCGTGCCGGGGGCGCATGCTTCAACGCGTCGCCGCGGCGGCCCCGTGCGCCACAATGAGACATGGACCAGGACGACAGCGTGGAGGCCGAGAGGTCCGGCAACGGGCCGCGGCAGGAGCATAAGGGCATCGTGCACTCCGCGACGGATTTGTTCTTGACCAGCACGCGAATGCTGGTGGAGCAGGTGGCCCAGGCGGGAGGGGCGGGCGCGCAGGTCGTCGTTCCTGAGTCGGTGCTCTCGTCGGCCACTCACATGCTCGAGTCCATGCGCGAGGTAGTCGAGTCGGCGCCGCAGGTCGGCGCCGAGCTGGAGATCGTCCTGAAGGAGATCCATGCCAAGAGGCTGACCATCCAGGCCATCACGGCTGAGTTGGCTGTCTTGGATGACCAGCTGGAGATTCTGGAGCGTTCGTTGGCGCCGCTCCAGGCCTGGGGCACACAGTGGAGCAAGGTGCAGCACGCCCTGCTGCACTCCCTGGATCGGCCTTCGGGCGAGCAGGGCTGATCAGCCCTCGGCTCCTACGCCAACCACAGGGGGGTTGACCGACACTCGCAGCTCGGCGTAAGGGAGTCCCCCGCCGCCGAATAGGCGCACACGCTCATCCGGCGACCACCGTCCTTCCGCGATCCCGACGCCGTCGACCACGGGCGGCGCGTGCTCATCGACCTACAGTGCGATCGTGGCGACCGCCCGGTCGGCGGTCATCACCCGGGCGGGGTGAGAGGCGGGACGCACCGGCGGGTCGGTCAGTCCGCCTCGTCGCAGTAGATCGCCGGGAGCACGCTGTAGATCGCGGCGCACTTGACGAGGTCGTCCTTCCACGTCACCTCGTCCGGTGCGTGGGCCTGGTCCTCCCGGCCCGGCCCGACGCCCACGACGGGGATGCCGTGCCGGCCCGCGATCGCGACGCCGTTCGTGGAGAAGGTCCACTTGTCGATGCGGGGCTCGCCGAACATCGCGCGGTGCGCGACGGCGGCCGCCTGCACCTCCCGTGAGTCCTCCGGCACGACCCAGGTGGGGAAGTAGCACTGCTGCCCGTACTCGGTGCCCGTCCACGCCGTCGACCGGTAGTCGTAGCACGAGACCCGCGCGCCGTACGTGCGGACGGCGGGAAGGTCCTCGACCTCGCGCAGCGCCGCCTGCCAGGTCTCACCGGCGGTCAGGCGCCGGTCGAGCGAGATCCAGCACCCGTCCGCGACGGCACACCGCGAGGGCGACGTGGAGAAGATCTCCGACACCGTCACCGTGCCCTTCCCCAGGAAGTCGTCCCGGGCCAGCCGGTCGTTCAGCTCGCGGACCTCGAGGAGGATCTCGGCCATCTTGTAGATCGCGTTGTCGCCGCGTTCGGGCGCCGACCCTTGGCAGGAGAGCCCCGACACGTCGACCCGGATCTCCATCCGGCCGCGGTGGCCGCGGTAGATGCCGTTGTCGGTCGCCTCGGTCGAGACGACGAACGCCGGTCGCACGCCCTGCTCCTCGATGAGGTGCAGCCAGCACAGCCCGTCGCAGTCCTCCTCCTGGACCGTGGCCGTGACGAGGTAGGTGTACTCGTCGGACAGCAGCCCGAGCTCCTTCGCGATGCGACCCCCGTAGACCGCCGAGACCACCCCGCCGAGCTGGTCGGACGCACCCCGACCACCGACGACGACGTCGTCCTCGAACCCCTCGAAGGGGTCGAAGCTCCAGTTCTCGGGGTTGCCCACCCCGACGGTGTCGATGTGGCCGTCGAAGGCGATGAGGATGGGCCCGCCGCCCATTGCACCGATCGCGCTGCCCAGGGGATCGATCCGCGTGCTTGTGTACCCCAGCCGCTCCATCTCCGAGACGACGAGCCGCGCCTTCGCCTCCTCCTGGCAGCTCGTGCCGGGGCTGCGGATCAGGGCCCGCAGGAAGGCCACCATGTCGGTGCGGTGGCCCTCGGCGGCGTCCCGCACCGCGGTGTAGTCGATCTCTGGCACTGTCGTCCTCCTTCGTCGCGGCTCGGGCTCACATCCGCCAGCGCGGGACGTGCCCGTCCTGGAGGTCGTGGAGCCGGGCCACCGGGTCAGCCACCTTCTGCAGGAAGAGCATCGCCGCGATGGCATAGGGCTTGTTCCCGGCCTGGCGGTGGAGCGAGGCGCGGTGGCGGCCGAAGACGTCGGCCTCGACCTCGCCGGCGTCGCACGAGATTCCCGTGATGTCCGCGGGCAGCGGGTGCAGGTAGAGCGCCTCCCCGTTGCGGGTGGTGTGCATGAGCTCCGAGGTGACGGTCCAGTCGCGGTGCTCGGCGTTGTGCTCCAGGAGCTGCGCCTCGAGCTCCCTCATGCCGGTGCGGTCGCCGGCATCGTGCCGGGCGGTGCGCTCGACCATCGCGTCGAAGGGGGCCCAGCTCTTGGCGCACACCACGTCGGCGCCGTCGAACCCCTCCGCCATGGACTGCGTGACCCGGAACGAACCGCCCGACGCCGAGGCGTGCGTGGCAGCGATCTCGCCCACCTCGGGCACCAGCTCGTACCCGGGGGGGTGGGCCAGCACCACCTCCATCCCGAACCGGGTCATTAGGGCGACCATGCCCTGGGGCACCGACAGGGGCTTGCCGTAGCTGGGCGAGTGGGCCCAGGTCATAGCGAGCTTCTTGCCGCGCAGGGCGTCCGGGCTGCCGCTGCCGAGCTCGTGCGTGAGGTGCAGCAGGTCCGCGACGGCCTGGGTCGGGTGGTCGAGGTCGCTCTGGAGGTTGACCAGGCTCGGTCGCTCCTCGAGCACCCCCTCGGCGTGACTCTCGGCGAGGTGGTGGGCGAGCTGGGTCATGAAGCGGTGCCCGCGCCCCAGGTGCAGGTCGTCGCGCACGCCGACCACGTCGGCCATGAAGGAGATCATCGTCGCGGTCTCCCTGACGGTCTCGCCGTGCGCCACCTGCGAGGTCGACTCGTCGAAGTCCTGCACCTCGAGCCCGAGCAGGTTGCAGGCGGAGGCGAACGAGAACCGGGTGCGCGTGGAGTTGTCGCGGAAGATGGAGACCGCCAGGCCCGAGTCGGCCACGCGGCAGCTGCGGTTGGCCTCACGCAGGGCTCGGAGCGCGTCGGCCGCGGCGAGCAGCGCACGCACCGCATCGTCGTCCAGGTCCCAGGTGGTCAGCACGTCGGCGCCCCGGATGCCGCGCAGGTCGAGGCCGGCCAACCGGTCGGCTGCAGCGTCGAAGTCCATGCCGTCCCCTCCTGGGTCGCTCCCGAGTATAGGGTCGCCCCGGCGCCGCCGACGTGCGTCGCGTCACCCCTACGATGGCCGCATGGGCGCATCCCGGCTGGTCTGGAACCCCTACGTCGACCGCTCCGCGGTGCCATCCGGTGGCACCCCGAGCCCGTCCTTCCACGCCTCGCTCCCCGACTTCGCTGTGACACCGGTGCGGGCGGCCCCGACGGTCGCGGCCGGATTGGGGGTGGCCGCCCTGCTGCTCAAGGACGAGGGGCGGCGCGCCGGGATGCCGTCGTTCAAGATTCTCGGTGCCTCGTGGGCCACCTACCGCGCCGTGTCGGCGAAGCTCGGCAGGGCTCCGTCCCGCAACCCGTCGCTCGTCGAGCTGCGCGAGGCCCTGCGGCACGCCGACCGCCCGCTCGTGCTCGTCGCCGCCACCGACGGCAACCACGGGCACGCCGTCGCCCGGATGGCGAGGCTCCTCGGGCTGCCCGCTGTCGTCCTCGTGCCACGAGGCACCGCCCCCAGCCGCATCGACCGCATCGCGTCCGAGGGCGCGGAGGTCCGGGTGGTCGAAGGCACGTACGACGACACGATCGCCGCGAGCGCCCTCCTCGACGACGAGACGCACGTGGTCGTCGACGACACGTCCTGGGAGGGCTACACCGACGTGCCCGGGTGGGTCGTCGACGGGTACTCCACGATGCCGCGTGAGGTAGTCGACGCGATCGAGGCGGGAAACCTCCCGGAACCCACCGTCGTCACCGCGCAGATCGGCGTCGGTGCCCTGAGCGCGGCGGTCGCGCGAGCCTTCGCCCGGCGACCCGGGCGGCTCCTCGTCGGGGTGGAGCCCACCGAGGCCGCGTGCGTCACCGAGAGCGTGCGAGCCGGCCGGCCCGTGACGGTCCCCGCCCGGGGCCACACCTGCATGGCGGGCCTGAACTGCGGCACGCCGTCGCTGGTCGCCTTCGAGACCAACCTGCTCGGCTACGACTGCCTCGTCACGATCGACGACGACTTCGCCGAGGAGGCCGTGCGGCTGCTGCACACCGACGGCATCGACGCCGGTGAGAGCGGGGCCGCGGGGCTCGCCGGTCTGCTCGCCCAGGCACCCGCGCTGGGGCTGAACGCCTCCGACACGGTGCTCGCGTTCCTCACCGAGCGGCCCTCCGACCCGGAGAGCTTCCGCAGGATCGTCGGCGGCTGACCAGCCGGTCGGCCGGGGGCGGCACGCCGAAGGTGATCTCCACCGCCAACCACCACCACCGGCATCCCGCCGGCCGGATACTGGCGGCATGCGGGCAGCCCCGACCCTCGACCCCCACGACGCCCTGCGCACCCAGTTCGGGCTCGCCGACCGGGTGCTCGACGAGCAGGTGCTCGCCAACACCGTGCAGCGGCTGCGCGAGCGGCGCATCGTGCTGCCCACCTTCGCGCAGCTGGCCGACCCGTGGTCGGTGCCGGCATCCGCCGTCGGGGACGCCGAACCCCAGGCCGCCGACCCGCGGAACCTCTGGCGCATCCACTGGTACAACGACCTGGCCGGCAACCGCGTCGACGTCCCGGAGCACGTCGTCCTGACCCGCGAGCTGACCGGCATCGAGAGTCCAGTACTGGTGGTGTTCGGCAACCGCTTCCCCATGATCGCGTCACACAAGCTGCTCGCCGCCTACGCCTGCCTGGTGCCGCGGGTGGTGACGGGCCGGTTCGACCCGACCTTCCACCGCGCGATCTGGCCCTCGACGGGCAACTACGCGCGCGGGGGCATCGCGGTGAGCCGGCTCCTCGCCTGCCGCGGCGTAGCGGTCCTGCCGACCGGGATGAGCCAGGAGCGCTTCGACTGGCTCGACCGCTGGTGCGAGGACCCCGCCGAGGACGTCATCCGCACCATCGGCACGGAGTCCAACGTCAAGGAGATCTACGACGAGTGCAACCGGCTCGCGGTCGAGCCCCGCAACGTCGTGTTCAACCAGTTCTCGGAGTTCGGCAACCACCTCGTGCACCACGCCGTCACCGGGTCGGCCCTGGCGCACGTCTTCGAGACGCACTGCCGCGACGCCGGCCGCGACCTCCGGCTCGCCCTGATCGCGAGCGCCACCGGCTCCGCGGGCACCATCGCCGCCGGTGAGTACCTCAAGGACGTCTACGGCACGAAGGTGCTCGCTGCCGAGGCGCTCGAGTGCCCCACCCTGCTCCAGAACGGCTACGGCGAGCACAACATCCAGGGCATCGGCGACAAGCACGTGCCGCTCATCCACAACGTCATGCGACACGACCTCGTCGCGGCGGTGAGCGACCGGGCGACGGATCACCTCCAGGTCATGGTCAACGAGCCGGACGGGCTGGCGTACCTCGCTCGCCGCGGCGTCCCTCCCGGCATCCTCGACGCGCTGCGCCACTTCGGCTTCTCCTCGATCTGCAACGTCCTCGCCGCCATCTCGGGGGCCAAGGTGCTCGGTCTCGGGCCCGACGACGTCGTGCTGACGGTCGCCACGGACGGCGGCGAGCTGTACCGGTCCGAGCGGGCGAGGATCCTGCGCCGGGACTTCGGGGGCGAGTTCACCGAGCAGCACGCGGCGGCGGTCTGGGGGGAGCACCTGGCCAACGTCCCCACCGACGCGACGCTCGAGCTCACCTCGCGCGACCGCAACCGGATCTTCAACCTCGGCTACTACACGTGGGTGGAGCAGCAGGGCACCCCGCTCGAGCTCTTCGAGCAGCGCCGGCACCAGGAGTTCTGGCGTGACCTGGGCGCGTACCTACCGCTCTGGGACGAGCTGGTCACCGAGGTCAACGCCCGGGTGGCGGGCTGACGGCTGCCGGCCGTGTCCTTCGCCCCATTTTGCCGACGCCCTTCCCCCAAGGGGTCCACCATTGAGGTATGAGGCGCCGGACCCTCGAGACCGCCGGGATGCCGTGATGGGCGACACCATGCGGCCCCTGCCGTTCGACCGGATGCTCGAGTGGGCACTGGCCGAGCACCGGCAGCACGGCACGGTCTTCGGCCTCCCGGCCGAGCACGTCTTCCGCCCGAGCGGCCGTCGCATCCGTGGCCCCTTCGGTCACCTCCTCGCCACCCCGGTCGGGCCCGCGGCCGGCCCCCACACCCAGCTCGCGCAGAACATCGTCGTCTCGTACCTCGCGGGGGCCCGGGTCGTCGAGCTCAAGACGGTGCAGGTCGTTGCGGGCGAGGCGATGCGGGCGGCCGTGCCCAAGCCCTGCATCGACGCCCAGGACGAGGGCCTGAACTGCGAGTGGTCGACCGAGCTCACGGTGGAGCAGGCCCTGACCCAGTACGTGAACGCCCGCCTCGCCATCTGGGTGTTCGCCGTCGAGCTCGGGCTGGGTGAGGGCGACGACGTCCTCTTCGACGCCTCCGTGGGGTACGACCTCGACGGTATCCGGGGGCCGGTCATGGACGGGTTCCTCGAGGGCCTGCGCGACGCCTCCGCGCTGCCCGCTCACCGGGAGGCGAGGTCGTGGCTGGAGCAGAACCTCGGGCTGCTCACCCGCTTCGACCACGCCCACCTCGAGCGGATCCCGACCCAGGTCTGCGACTCTGTGACCATCTCGACCATGCACGGCTGCCCCGCCGAGGAGATCGAGCGGATCGCGAACCACCTGCTGGACAAGGGCCTGCACACCAGTGTGAAGTGCAACCCCACGCTGCTCGGCTATGACGTCGCGCGCTCGACGCTCGACCGCCTCGGCTACTCCCACATCGAGTTCGACGACCACCACTTCGCCCAGGACCTGCAGTACGACGACGCCGTAGTGATGTTCAGCCGGCTGAAGCAGAGGGCGGATGCCGCGGGGCTTGGTTTCGGCCTGAAGCTCAGCAACACGCTCCCCAACGACGTCACGCGTGGCGAGCTGCCGGCAGCCGAGATGTACCTGTCGGGACGGGCGCTGCTCCCCCTGACCCTCACACTGGCGGCCCGGCTCGCCCGGGCCTTCGACGGGCGCCTGCCGATCTCGTACGCCGGCGGGGCCGACGCGAGGAACGTCGCCGCCATCCTGCGCACCGGCATCCAGCCGGTCACCGTGGCGACCACCCTGCTCAAGCCCGGCGGCTATGCACGCCTGCGCCAGCTCGCGACCCGGGCGACGGACGTGATGACGGATGCCGCCAGGGTCGACCCCGATGCCGTCGACGCGGTGGTCGCCGACGTCCTACGGGACCCGCGCACCCACAAGCGCCTCCGCGAGAAGGTGGGCTCGCGCAAGACGGCCGCTCCCCTGCCACTCACCGACTGCTTCACCGCACCGTGCGAGCACGGCGGGTGCCCGATCGGCCAGCAGGTGCCGGAGTACCTCGCCCTGACGGCTGCGGGGCGCCACGCCGAGGCGTTCCGTGTGATCGCGAGGGACAACCCAGCACCGACCGTCACCGGGGTCCTGTGCCCTCAGCCGTGCCGCGCCCACTGCACCCGCCTCGACTATGACACGGGCATCGACATCCGGGGCGCGAAGCTCGTCGTGGCCGACGCCGCCGAGGAGGCCTTCATCGCCGGGACGAGGCCGGTCCCCCTCGCGACCGGTGCCCGGGTCGCGGTGGTCGGCGGCGGACCGGCCGGCATCGCGACCGCGGTGTTCCTTCGCCGGGGCGGAGTCGGCGTCGAGGTCTTCGAGAAGCTGGACGGCCCCTACGGTGTCGTCGGCCGGATCATCCCGGGCTTCCGGATCCGCCGCGAGCAGGTGGACCGGGACTACCGGCTCGCGCTGGCGACCGGGGTGAGGTTCCACTTCGGCTGCCCGCCGGACTACGACCTCACCGACCTCCGAGCGCGCTTCGACCACGTGGTGGTCGCGACGGGGTCCTGGGGGCGCGCGCCGAGCCCCGTCCGTGAGGGGGCCGAGCACGTGCGCGACGCCATGGACTTCCTGCGGGACGCCCACTCGGCAGGGGGCGCACCGGCCGGTCGCCGGGTCGTCGTCATCGGCGCCGGTGACGTGGCCATGGACTGCGCGCGAACCGCGCTGCGCGCGGACGGCGTCGAGCACGTGGCACTCGTCTACCGCCGCACCGAGCCGTTCATGCCCGCGGCGCAGGAGGACGTGGACGCCGTGCGCGCCGAGGGCATCGAGATCGAGGAGCTGCTCGCGCCGGCGTCGTACGACGGCACCACCCTGCGCTGTGAGCGCACCGAGCTGGCCGACTACGCGGAGGACGGCCGGCGGACCACCCGCGGGACCGGCGTCCTCATCGACCTGGAGGCCGACACGGTGGTCGCCGCCACCGGGGCCACCATCGACCCCGCACGCTACGACGCCAACGGGATCTCCCGTGACGGCGCCGGCCGGCCGGTCCTCGACGCCGACCTGCGCGCCACCGTCGCGGGCGGCCTCGGCGAGGTGTACGTCGCCGGTGACGGCCGCCTCGGCCCGGACACGGTGGTGCGCGCCATCGCGGACGCCAAGGTCGTCGCGCGCGCGATCCTGCGGGCGCACGGCATCCGAGCCGACTTCGACCGCTCTCCCACAGCCGTGTTCACTCCGCACGACGTGGTCACCGCCCGACGCGGGCTCCTCGCCGACCGCCTGGCTCCGCCTTCCGACGGCCTCCGGTGCCTGCGCTGTGACGAGGTCTGCGAGGTCTGCACCGAGGTGTGCCCGAACCGGGCGAACGTCGCGGTGTCTGTGCCGGGTCTGGTGGACTCGCGGCAGGTGGTCCACCTCGACGGCCTGTGCAACGACTGCGGCAACTGCGGCACGTTCTGCCCGCTCGCCGGCCTTCCGCACCGCGACAAGCTCACCGTCTTCTGGAGCCGCCCGGACTTCGACGACTCCACGAATGTGGGCTACCTGCCGACGGCGGAGGGGTACCTCGTGCGACTGCCCTCCGGAGAGGAGCGCATGCACCGCCGGGGCGCGGGGGACCTGCCAGATGAGCTGGAACGGGTCCTCGCGGCGCTCGAGTCCGGCCACCCGTGGCTGCTCCGACCCGCCTGGGATGCCGCGCATTCGGCGGTGGCGCCGTGATCGTCACCGGTCGCGCCGTCATCACCGGGGATGCCGCCGCACCCGTCGTCGCCGACGGGGCGGTGCTCGTGCGTGACGGCCTCGTCGCGGCCGTGGGGAGGGCCGACGAGTTGCGTGCCGCGCACCCGGCCGAGCCGGTGACCGACACCGGCCTGGTCGTCCTGCCCGGCCTGGTCAACGCGCACACCCACGCCTACAGCGCCTACGCCCGCGGAATGCCGGTGCACCTCCCGACCCGCGATTTCGAGGAGATCCTCGAGAACCTCTGGTGGCGCCTGGACCGCCTGCTGGAGCCGGAGGACGTTCGGCTCAACGCGACGACCACCTTCATGGAGTCGCTGCGCTGCGGCGTGACCACCGTCTTCGACCACCACTCGAGCCCGCGCGTTGTCGGCGGCTCGCTGCACACCATCGCCGAGGCCGCCCGCGCGGTGGGAGTGCGTGCCTGCCTCTGCTACGAGACGTCGGACCGTGACGGCGAGGACGTCTTCGCCGAGGCGGTCGCGGAGAACGTCGACTTCATGGGCTCCGCCAACACGCCCGACCAGCACCGCGTGCGCGGCATGTTCGGCATGCACGCCTCGTTCACCCTCTCCGACGCCAGCCTCGACACGATCGCCTCCGCGGCCTTCGGGGTGCCGGGGGGGTACCACGTGCACGTGGCCGAGGGTCTGGGCGACGAGGAGTGGACCCTCGCGACGCAGGGGCTGCGCGTCGTCGACCGGCTCGACGCCCGTGGCATGGTCGGCCCGCAGAGCATCGCCGCCCACTGCGTGCACGTGACGCCGGGCGAGATCGAGGTTCTCGCGGAGCGGGGCGGCACCGTGGTGCACAACCCGCACTCGAACCTCGGCAACGCGGTGGGGTTCGCGCCCGTCGTCGAGATGCTGCGCCGCGGCATCCGGGTGGGGCTCGGCACCGACGCCTACACCGCTGACATGATCGCGTCGATGCAGGTGGCGAAGATCGTGGCGAGCGGCCACCGGCTCGACCCCACGGTGGGCTTTGGGGAGTCGGTCGAGATGCTCTTCCGCAACAACCCCGCGATCGCCTCAGCCGTCTTCGGCTGCGACCTGGGCGTGCTGCGCCCCGGCGCCGTCGCCGACCTCGTGACGCTGGACTACCGTCCCCCGACGCCGCTCGACGAGCGGTCCGGCTGGGGACACGTGGTGTTCGGGATGAGCGGCGCCCAGGTGGTCGACGCCATGGTTGACGGCGAGTGGGTGCTGCGGCACCGGGAGTTCACCCGTCTCGACGAGGCCGCGGTGCTCGCACGGTCCGCGGAGCGCGCCGCGCGGATCTGGAAGGAGATGTGAGGTGGCCCTGCTGCACGGCGGGAAGGTCGTGACGCCCGACGGGGTGCTCGACCGTGGTTCGGTGCGCATCGACGGGGAGACCCTCACCGCCGTGGGGCAGCTCGACCCGGAGCCCGGCGAGGAGGTGCTCGACTGCGCGGGCTGCGTCGTCCTCCCCGGAGGCGTCGAGCCGCACTGCCACCTGGACCTCGAGGCCGGTGACGAGGTCACCGCCGACGACTTCGCCACCGGCACGCGGGCGGCCCTGGCCGGCGGCACGACCACCGTGATCGACTTCGCGACGCAGTTCCAAGGCCAGTCGCTCGCCACGGCCTTGGACCGCTGGACGGCCAAGGCCGCGGGCCGGGCGGTCACCGACTTCGCCTTCCACCTCGCCATGACGCAGTGGCGCCCCGAGTTCGCCGCGGAGATGGCGGCCATGGTGCAGCGCGGGGTCACGTCGTTCAAGCTCTACATGGCCTACCGCGGATCGATGATGGTGGAGGACGACGAGATCCTCGCTGCGCTGCGGGCCTCCGCGGCGCTGGGCGCGACCATCGGGTTCCACTGCGAGAACGGCCGCCTCGTCGACGCCCTCGTCCAGGAGGCGCTGGCCGCCGGGCACACCACCCCGTACTTCCACGCCGCCACGCGGCCGGCGGTGCTGGAGGCGGAGGCGGTCGAGCGGCTCGAGGTCGTCGCCGCGCTGGCGGGAGCGCCCCACTACGTCGTGCACCTCTCCTCCGGCCCGGGGCTGGATGCCGTCCGCTGCGGCCGCGCGGCCGGGAACACCGTTGCCGCCGAGACGTGTCCGCAGTACCTGCTGCTGGACGTCAGTGCGTACGGCGGCCC
This sequence comes from Dermatophilaceae bacterium, assembly GCA_046260445.1. GTDB lineage: Bacteria > Actinomycetota > Actinomycetes > Actinomycetales > Dermatophilaceae > F2B08. The sequence continues at coordinate 14,326 of JBHEPF010000169.1, forward strand.
CGACGACGACGACCTGGGCCGGCGCGCCTTCGTCATGAGCCCACCGTTGCGCGGCGCCGCCGACCGGGAGGCACTGTGGGGGGCCCTGGCCGATGGTGACGTGCAGTTCGTGGGTAGCGACCACTGCTCGTTCGACCTCGTGGGCCAGAAGGATCGGGCGGCCGACTTCGCGCACACGCCGAACGGGGCACCCGGCATCCAGCTGCGCCTGGCGCTCATGTGGTCCGCCGGGGTCGCCACCGGGAGGCTCGACCCCGCCCGCTTCGCCGCCGTCACCGCCACGAACGCCGCCCGCTACTTCGGCCTGCACCCGCGCAAGGGCGCTCTCGTCCCCGGTGCGGACGCCGACGTGGTCGTCCTCGACCCCGCGGTGCGCTGGACGGTTACCGCCGCGGGCCTGCACGAGAACGTCGACCACACCCCGTACGAGGGCATGGAGGTCCACGGCCGGATCCGCGACGTCTTCCTGCGTGGCCGGCATGCCGTCGCCCGGGGGAACCTCGTCGACGACCTGCCGAGCGGGCGGTACCTGGCCTGTGGCCTGCCGGACACCGGACCGGCCGGAACGGAGGAACGATGACCACCACCCTGAACGGCCGGGTCCACGAGGTGCCGCGTGGGATGACCCTGATGACCTGGCTGCGCGAGGTCCAGAACGTCACCTCCGTCAAGGACGGCTGCGCCGACGGCAGTTGCGGCACCTGCATCGTCCTGGTCGACGGCAGGACCGTGAAGGCCTGCACCCGCGACGCCTCGACGGTCGACGGCCGGCACGTCACGACGACCGAGGGCCTGGCGGACCGCGAGCGGGCCGCGGTGGTGTCCGCGTTCGAGCAGGAGGGCGCGGTGCAGTGCGGCTTCTGCATGCCGGGGTTCGCGCTTACGGCCAAGGCGTTGCTCGACGCGAACCCCGACCCCACCCGCGAGCAGGTGGTGCGTGCGGTGCGGGGGACGCTGTGCCGCTGCACCGGGTACCGGATGGTCGAGGACGCCGTGCTGCGCACCGGGCGGATCCTCCGCGGCGAGGAGGAGGTCCCCCCACCGGCGGAGCACGTCCGGATGTCCGACCGGGCACCTCGCCCGGATGCGGCCGAGAAGGTGCTCGGTGCAGGCCTCTACACCGACGACATCCGGCTCGACGCGATGGTGTACGCGAGGGCCCTGCGCTCGGCCCACCCGCGCGCGGTGGTGGAGTCACTCGACGTGACTGCGGCGCGGGCGCACCCGGACTCCCTTGCCGTGCTCACCGCGCAGGACGTCCCCGAGAACGTCATCGGACACCTCGTCCACGACTGGGACGTCCTTCTCGCGGAGGGCGACACCACCCGGTACGTCGGTGACGCCCTCGCCCTCGTCGTCTGCGAGCACGAGGAGTCGCTCGACGACGTCCTCGCGCTCATCGACGTCCGGTACACCGTGCTCGAGCCGGTCACCAGTCCCGAGCAGGCACTCGCCCCCCGCGCCCCGCGGATCCACCCGGATGGCAACGTGCTCACCCGCGAACGGGTCAGCAGGGGGGACGCGGATGCCGCGTTGGCCGCCTCCGCGTTCGTCGTGTCCCGCCGCTTCCACACGCCGTGGCAGGAGCATGCCTTCCTCGAGCCGGAGTGCGCCGTGGCACGCCCGTGGGGCGACGGCGGGGTCGAGGTCTTCACGTCCGGCCAGTCGGTCTACGACGAGCAGCGCGAGATCGCCCGGATGCTGCGCCTGCCAGCGGGGAAGGTGCACTCGCACTCGATGCTCGTGGGAGGCGGGTTCGGCGGCAAGGAGGACATGAGCGTCCAGCACCACGCGGCCCTCGCCGCCTGGCACACCGGCCGGCCGGTGAAGGTGAGGTTCTCCCGTGCCGAGAGCGTGGCCTACCACGTCAAGCGGCACCCGATGGACCTCGACCTCACCCTCGGCTGCGACGAGTCGGGCAGGCTCACCGGGCTCAAGGCGCGGATCGTGGCGGACACCGGCGCCTACGCCTCCCTCGGTGGCCCCGTCCTTCAGCGCGCGGTGACCCACGCCGGCGGACCGTACAATTATCAGGACTTCGACTGCGAGGGCCTTGCCGTCTACACGAACAATCCGGTCTCGGGGGCGTTCCGCGGCTTCGGCGTCGCGCAGAGCGCCTTCGCGCTGGAGAGCTGCGTCAACCTGCTCGCGGCGAAGGCGGGGATCGACCCCTGGGAGTTCCGCCACCGCAACGCGATCCGCCCCGGCCAGGAGCTGCCGAACGGCCAGCTCGCCGACGAGGCCACCGGCCTGGTCGAGTGCCTCGAGGCGCTCAAGCCCGACTACGACGCCGACCCGGGCGCCGGGCTCGCCGTCGCGTTCAAGAACTCCGGGCTGGGCATGGGCGTCCCCGACACCGGGCGCTGCCTCCTCTCCGTCGAGCAGGGCACGGTGCACGTGCGCACCTCCGCTGCCGGCATGGGTCAGGGCGTCGGGCAGATGGTGGTGCACATGCTGTGCCAGACCGTCGACGTCCCGCCGGACCGGGTGGTCGTCGAGCCGCCGGACACCGAGCGGACGCCGGATGCCGGGACGTCCACGGCATCCCGGCAGACGGTGATCACGGGTGAGGCCGTGCGCCGGGCAGCGCTCGCGCTGCGGGAGGCGCTGGGAGAGGGCGTCGGGCTGGCTGCCCTGGAGGGGCGGGTCTTCTCGGGTGAGTTCTCGCCGGTGACAGACCCGATCGGCTCCGACAAGGCCAACCCGGTCAGCCACGTCACCTACGGCTACGGCGCGCAGCTCGTGCACCTCGCCGAGGACGGCCGGGTCCGCAGGGTCGTCGCTGCCTACGACGCCGGCACCGTCGTCAACCAGCAGGCGCTCCAGGGCCAGGTGGAGGGCGGCATCGTCATGGGGCTCGGCTACGCGCTGACCGAGGAGTTCGTCGTGGAGGGCGGTCGGCCGAAGACCACGTTCGCCAAGCTGGGCCTTCTCCGCTCGACGCAGACACCGGAGATGGAGGTTCGGACCGTCCGCGGGCCCGGCGTGCTGCCCTACGCCTACGGCGCCAAGGGAGTCGGCGAGATCTGCCTCATCCCAACAGCGCCCGCGGTGGCGCACGCCTACCTTCGCCGTGACGGCAGGGAACGGCTCCGGCTGCCCCTCGATGGCACCTACTACCGGCGGTGAGGAGTCGCCATGATCAACGGATCTGGCGTAGGGGGCGAGCGTTGACAACGCCGACGAGTACGAGCGGCTACTGAACACGACGATCGTTCCCGGCATCACGGCTCGACGTATCGCGGGCCACCGTGGCACCGAGGTCCTGCGAGAACGCGACTCGAAGCGAACGGAGGTCCAGGTCGTCACGATCATGACCTTCGACGACTGGGCGGCCGTCCGGGAGATCGCCGGTGGTGATGGGCATGGCAGCGCAGTCCCTGCGCGGGCTCGGGCGCTCTTGTCGCATTTCGATGAGCACTCGGCGCACTTCGACCTCGTGGGCGATCACCCAGCCGCCGGCGTCGATGCAGGCGGAGTCGAGCCGACGCCTTGTCGGGGCCCGGCGGTCCGATCCCGGTCCAGGTCGGCCCGGCCACGGAGAGCCAGTTGATCTCCGGCGGCTGCTTGGCCCTGTTGTAGCCGAGGAAGACATAGAAAGCCCGGATGTGCGGGTCCTCCCAGCCCTCCGGTACCGCGCCGGTCACGCCGTCGATCGTGAAGACCCGCTGCTGGAAATCGATCGCCATCCCGAGATCGCGCCTGGTCGGGTACGGCACCGACGCTGTGGTGGCACTTGTCGTTGGTGCCTGTGCCGGCGCGGTCGTGGCGGAGTCTCCATCTGCGCTGTCGTCCGTGGTGCTGTTCGAGGCGCCGCAGCCGGACGCCACGAGGATGGCTGCAGTCATCGCGTAGAGCGCCGCCCGGGCGCCCCGCCTACTCCCGCGCACGGACCCGCTCCGGGATGACGTCGTGGTCGTCGGCGCTGGGCCGGTCCGGAGTGGTCTTCGCTGCTGTCTCGCCCGTAGCACCCATCGTTCGCAAGGGGGTGTCGTCCGGCTCCTCCCAGAACGCCGTATGCGTCGTCTCGACTAGCTCGCCACAGCGGCTGGCGTTGACGTAGACCGTGGGGACGTAGCCGATGGTGCCATCCTCATTCCATCCGCCGTGGGACCTGGTCCAGGCCGGTGTGCGCCCCGTGTGCCGGCCCGCCGAACCAGGAGCGCCAGTCGCTCTCGCCCTGTGCCACCGCATACGGGCTCGGCAGGACCCGCACCACGTCGGGTTCGTCGGTCCAGAGGACAGAATGCTCCACCACGCCCCAGTCCTGGGCGCCGGGGCTGTCCGGGTCGAAGTGGTCGGCGACGCCGACGACCCATCCGCCGGCCGACTGGCCGAAGACGCCGCTGAAGCCGCCGCCCGGAAGCAGGCCCAACGACTCGATCCGCGCCGGCGCCGGCCAGCGGGCTCCCTCGGCGTGCCCGTCGAAGATGTCGCCGTACCAGGCGTTGCCGGCGGCCTGGCCACGATCGGTGACCAGCCGAGCGTAAGTGTCCGCCCCAACCCCGGGGTTGCTCGCGAGCAGCGTCACGTCTCCGCGGGCCGACCACAGGGCACCCTGGGGCACGTGGAACCCGTAGTCGGGCAGGTAGTGGGCGTAGGAGCCCGCCACGGTCCGCTGGTTGTTGATCGCCCAGGCCTCGGCGACACCGTCCTCGCCGCCGGGCAGTACCCGTCCGGGCCGGTCGACACGAGGCCACCACGCGACGGCATCCGAGGTGAAGCCGCCGTAGGACACCGATCCGGCCGCCTCCCCTCGGTCGTTGATGCGGCGGACGTAGATGCCCTCCGCGGCATCGTCGGTGTCCACCCAGGTGAGCCGCCCTGAGCGCAGGTCCTGCACCCACGCGCGCTCCCGCCCTGACTCGTCAACGGTGCTCTGGCCGTTGATCTGGCCCGACGCCGTCAGCTCGAACGCGATGTCCCATGCCGTCCCCGCCGGTCCGACCTGCACCGGCTGGGCATCCAGGCCGTACCAAACGGCCGCTCGTCGGGCTTCAGTCCCGGAGTCGTCGGCCACGACGTAGCTGCCGTAGTAGACCGGGCCCATCCCCGGCACGACCTCAATGTCCATCACCGTGCCCTCATAGGCCCCCTCGGGCCACACCATCGTCCTGACCTCATACACACCACTGGCGCCGCCATGGGCGTATCCCGCACCGGGTCCTGCGACAAGCCCCGTCCCTGCGAACGCCAGCGCCAGCGCCGTTGATGTACGTCGAAGATTCATGGCCCCTCCTCAACTGTCGGCTCCGTCCCCTTGGAAGGAGCGTCCCCCCAATCGTCCCGGCGCGAGCCCGAACACAGCGAGGTGGCTCTTCCGCCACCTTGACGCCAGCCCACACCCAAGCCACCGACAGCGCAGAGGCGCCACCACTTCGTTGGTCCCACAGTTGCGCCCGGCTCCCGGCGGAAGGACGCTCGTCTGGGACCGCGATCTCATCGCACGATCTCGGTAGCTACCGGATGCCTGGCTCATCACAGTTGGAGGGCACACCCTGCATTGTGAGGAGCCCCTGATCCACGAGGTCGACGAGTTGGGCACCGCCTCCGGTGACGTGCACCAGGCCACGTCGGCCGTCCGGTGAGATCGACCTGAACTACGGGGAGTCGTCCAAGGTCGCGTAGACCTCAAGTTCGCCGGTGTCCACGTCGAGCATCCCGACTTGCCCGTCATCACTGCCCACCAGCACCCGGGCGGGTGTCCTCGTCGACGTCGAGCGTGTTGAAACCCGTGCCGCCGGGGGGACCGATGGCAGCTGCCTGCAGACCTCTGGTGCGTTAGCTATCGCCTCACAGATTGGGGTTGAGCTCTTCCATTCGGCCACCGCTGTGGATCGCCCGCCACACCCTCTGGGGCGTGCACGGCATGTCGATGTGGGACACGTTGAGGTGCGAGAGTGCGTCGACGAGGGCGTTGTGGACCGCCGGGGTCGCCCCGATCGTTCCCGACTCGCCGATGCCCTTGGCGCCGAGCGGGTTGAGAGGGCTGTCGGTCTCGGTGTTGGATGCCTCGAAGCTGGGCAGGTCGGCCGCTGATGGGACGGTGTAGTCCATGAGGGTCGTCGTCAACGGGTTGCCGTTGGCGTCGTACTGCATCCACTCGTAGAGAGCCTGTGCCACTCCCTGCGCGATGCCGCCGTGTTGCTGGCCCCGCACGAGCAGTGGGTTGAGGATCCGCCCGCAGTCGTCGACGGCGATGTGCCGCGTCAGCTCGACGTCGCCGGTTTCGGTGTCGACCTCGACGACTGCCACGTGCGCGCCGAAGGGGAACGTGGAGCTGCCACCGTCGAATGTGCCTTCGTGACGCAGTGGCCCGGGGTCGATTCCGTCCGGCAGCCGGGAGCTGTCGCGGGATGCTGCGGCCAGCTCGTGCCAGCTCACGACCGGGGCCGGGACCCCGGCGACGCTGAGCCCGCCGTCACCGACGACGATGTCGTCCGCGTTTGCCTCGAGGAGGTGGGCGGCGATCTGCTTGGCGTGAGCCAGCACCTCGGTCGAGGCCGCGTGCACCGCGTTGCCGGCGGTCTGCAGAGAACGCGAGCCCACTGTCCCGCCCCCGCTCGGGACCATCGCCGTGTCGGAGCTCACCAGCGTGACCCGCTCCAGCGGGATGCCGAGCAGCTCGTTGACGATCATCGCGAACGACGTGTGGTGGCCCTGACCGTGGGCGCTCGTGCCGACCGCCATCGTGGCCGACCCGTCGTCGTTGACCTCGACGGCGCCGTACTCGGTGTGGAGGCCCAGCGGCGCGGTCACTTCGACGTAGGCCGACACCCCGATGCCAAGCGCGACCGGATCGCGTGCCGCCCGTCGCCGGGCCTGCTCGCTGCGCAGCTCGTCGTAGCCCGCCGCGGCCAGGGCTGCATCGAGTGCCTTGGCGTACTCGCCGGAGTCGTACTGGCCTCCGGTCGTGGTGGTGAGCGGGAACGCTGCGGGGTCGAGGAAGTTGCGGCGACGCAGCTCGACCGGATCGGTGCCGGTCTGGTCGGCCGCCACGTCGATGACGCGTTCGATGAGCTGGGCGGCCTCGGGTCGACCGGCACCGCGGTAGGCGCCGACCGTCGTGGTGTTGGTGGCCACCGAGGTCGCCCGGAAGCGGACCTTGGGGATGTCGTACACGCCCACGGCCATGACCTGCGTTAGCAGCGGCAGCACGGCGCCGAGGGCGGGGTACGCTCCCGCGTTGGCGACGACGGTGGCGTCGAGGCCGACGAACCTGCCGTCACGGTCGAGGCCGAGCTTGGCCGTCATCGTTTGGTCGCGCCCGTGGACGAGGGAGAGCATGTCCTCCGAGCGTGTCGGCGTCCACTTCACGGGTCGACCCAGCGCCAGCGCCGCCTTGGCGGCAATCAGGTACTCGACGTACACGGCAGCCTTGGGCCCGAACCCGCCGCCGACCCACGGGCAGACGACTCGCACCGCATCGAGATCGAGGCCGAGCGCCCCAGCGAGAACGGGATGGATCGAGTGCGGTGCTTGGTGCGACACCCACGCCGTCAGCGACCTCTCCATCGAGTCGCCCGGGACCATGAGGCAGCCGTTGGTCTCCATCGGCGCGCCCACCAGCCGCTGGCTCACCATCGACACCTCGGCCACGACGTCGGCGCCCTGCAGCGGATCCACGTCCTCGCCGAAGCCGGTGGTGAAGCACACGTTCGTGCCTGCGTCCGGGAACAGCACCGGGGCGCCCTCGGCCAGGGCGCCGGGCCCGTCGACCACGGCGGGCAGAGGGTCGATGTCGACAACGACGGTCTCGGCCGCGTCGATCGACTCCGCGCGCGTCGTGGCCACGACCGCGGCGACGATGTCGCCCACGAAGCGGACCGTCTCGCCGGCGAACGGTGGCCGGTTGAACATCTCGGGGATCACGGGCAAGCTCCGCAACGGGCGCAAGCCGAGGTCATTGCCGGCGTGGTAGACAGCTAGCACGCCGGGCATCGATACCGCCTCGGCGTCATCGACAGTGCGGACCATGCCGTGGGCGATGGACGAGCGAACGAACGCGACGTGAGCAGCTCCCTCGGCGACGAGGTCGTCAACGTACCTCGCCGCGCCTGTCAGCAACGCCCGGTCCTCCAGCCGTCGCACCGGATTGCCGAGTATCGACCCACCTGCCTCAGCCACTGACGTCCCCAGCCGTCTCGGCGTACCGCCGCGTCCGGAGCCTACCGAGGGTCTCGGTTGTCTGAGTCGCGGTAGGTTTGCTGCTCCCAGGCGAGTCCACGGACGGGCCCGTAGTCTCGTCGGACCCGCGTGGCGTGTTGTGTCCGACGCCTTCCCCCGAGACTCCTCGACGGGCGAGCACGACCGCGAGCCCGAGGACAACGAGCCCGAGGATGAAGACAACCCACCACATCTTCGCAGTGACGACCCACCACATCTTGGCAGTGTGGCAGATCCGGTGGGCAGAGATCCGGTAGCGCCGGATCAAACTGAAGCCGTGGTGTTCTTCACCTCGACCTGTGCGGCCACGGGGCCAGAATGATCAGGGTGGAGAACGCAGTGGACACGCACCACGATCGTGATCAGTGCTGAGGACTTCTGCAGTGCGGCGGCTGAGCGGCGGTGGGGTCGGCCGCCCTGACCGTCGTCCAGACCGCTGTGAGCGTGGTGAAAACCGCCGGCCGAGACGTGCCTGAGGCCTTCGAACTCATGCAACGCTCCCCAGCGCTGAGACTGCGACGACGCCCGAATGCCGCCGGTATGGGGCACCCCAGGCTTGAGAGGTCGTTCGTGGGCATCGGGCTGCGAGCCGACATCACGAAAGCGGGGCAGCCCTGTCAGGTGTCGCGTAGCCGCCGCACGATCTCGTCGTGGAGCCTGTGGTCGGTGGGTTGCCAACGGCGGGTTCACCCATGGGGTTACGGTGGCCTGCCGCCTGTGGCAGGCTCCCGCTATGACCACCGTTGGCACCGTTGTGGGAACCGTGGTGCAGATCAACCGTTTCCCGGTGAAGTCGATGCAGGGTGAGTCCGTCGAATCGGTGGCCGTCGACGAGAACGGCATCGTCGGCGATCGCACCTGGGCGCTGCGTGACGTCGAGACCGACAAGTTGGTCAGCGCCAAGCGCCCGCGCCTGTGGCGGGCGATGCTCGACTGCCGAGCCACCGGGACGGGGGGCGACGTCATCGTCGACCTTCCAGGGAGTCAGGCCCTCGGGATCACCGATCCGGCCCTTCCGGAGGCACTGCGAGGCCTCCTCGGCCGAGCGGTGGCCGTCGAAGCGGCGATGACGCCTGGCCAGGGGGTCTATGACTCGGACTGGCCCGAGATCGACGGCGTCGACCTGTCTGGAGAGCTGGAGCTGCCCACCAACCTCACCGGTGAGGGCACGTCGTTCATTGATCTCGGGGTGCTGCACCTGCTCACCACGGCGAGCCTCGACACCCTCGCCGACATTGGACCGGACACGGCGGCGGACGCCAGGCGGTTCCGACCGAGCATCATCATCGAGACGCCCGATTTCGACGGCTTCGCCGAGGACGCCTGGCAGGGTCGCGCCGCGCGCATCGGCGAGATCGAGATCGTGGTCGGTCACCCCGCACCCCGGTGTGTGATGACCACGCTCCAACAGGGCGATCTGCCAGCCGAGCGTGGCGTGCTCACCACGCTCGCCGCACATCACCGGGTGAGCACCTCGCTCGGTACCTTCGCCTGCCTGGGCGCCTATGCCACGGTGCGCCACCCCGGCCGTCTCCACCTCGGGGACTCCGTCGAACTGTGCTGATCCCGACCCAGCCTTTCCCGGGACGACCTGGCTGAAGCGATGCCACACCGAGCAGCACCTCTTCCCAGTAGGTGATCTCCCTACCAGCGACGATGGTCAACTTCCGGAGTGACGCAGCGCATGGTGGCGGTGCGACGCGGAAGCTGAACGCTCGGACTCGACGTGAGGCGACCTCGCGGGGCCGTTTGCTGGAGCGAGACACGACGGAGACGGCCCCGGCCGCGGGGGCCGGGGCCGTCGTGGTGGCCGCCGGATCGGTCACCGCTGGGGGACCCAGGTCGGGGCCGGGACGCCGTTTCCGGTGAGGTTGTCGCAGCGGGTGAACTGCTGGCCGACTCGTTCGA
>JBHEPF010000174.1:0-11468 GCA_046260445.1 Dermatophilaceae bacterium
TACAAGATCGCCTGGCTGGGGCACCTGCGCGGCGAGGTGGCCGACTGGCTGGCCCTCGAGCGTGCGGGCGGTCCCCCGTTCGCAGTCCTGGGCGACTGGAACGTCGCGCCCCATGACGAGGACGTGTGGTCGATGGAGTTCTACACCGGCCGCAGCCACGTCTCGCCGCCCGAGCGCGCCGCCTTCGCCGCCCTCCTCGACGCCGGGCTGACCGACGTCGTGCGACCGCACACGCCCGGTCCGGGCGTCTACACGTACTGGGACTACCAGCGGCTGCGCTTCCAGAAGCGCCAGGGCATGCGGATCGACTTCATCCTCGGGTCACCGGGCTTCGCCGACCGGGTCGTCGGAGCCGTTATCGACCGCGAGGAGCGCAAGGGCGCCGGCGCGAGCGACCACGCACCCGTCGTCGTCCAGCTCGCGGAGCGCCCATGAAGCCTCGCGAGATCGTCGACGGCGGCGCGCACGGGACGGTCGAGGGACGCGGCGGCGAGCACATCGCCGTCTGGGAGTACGCGCCGCCTCGCCCCCAGAAGCCCGTGACCCCCGCCACGGTCGTCTTCGCGCACGGCTGGACCCTCGCGCACACCGTGTGGATCCCCTTCATCGAGCTCATCCAGGCCGCGCACAACGTGCGGGTCCTCGCCTATGACCAGCCAGGTCACGGCCGCTCGACGCTCGGCAGCGACTATCGGCCGACGATCAAGTCCCTCGGTGAGTCGCTCGCGGACGTCCTCGACGCGGAGGTGCCCGAGGGTCCGGTCGTCCTCGTCGGGCACTCGATGGGCGGCATGACGATCATGGCGTATGCGGGGGCCCACCCGGAGGAGATCGGGGAGCGGGTGCGGGGGGTCCTGCTCAGCGGAACCTCGGCCGGCGACATCACCCGGCGCTTCAGGAGTGTCGAGTCCGTCGTCATGCGGGTCATCCACCGAGGCCCCATGATCCCGACCGGCAACTTCATCACCCAGCGCGGCCAGCGCCACTCGCTCTTCGGGGACCGGTGCAAGCCCGAGGACCTCGCCTTCACCGTCAAGGTCATGGCCTCGACCCCGTTGCCGACGCTGAGCCGCTACTACCTCGCGCTCATGGACCACGACGAGACCGAGAACCTCGGTCACCTCTCGCGGACCTCGACCGTCGTCATGGTCGGGGAGAAGGACCGGCTCACGTCGACACGGCACGCGCGCGGGCTGCACGCCGCCGTTCCCGGGTCCCGGCTCGTCATCGTTCCCGGCGCCGGCCACATGCTCATGTTCGAGGCCCCGGAGCTGCTCGCGATCGAGCTGTCCAGCCTGATCCTGGGAGCGCGGCCGCGGTAGCGGCCTCAGAGCAGGGCGCTCGGGCGGCTCACCGCGTGACCGCGCCGGCGGATGTCGAGGGCGATGCAGGCCGCGGCGGCCAGGAAAGCGGCGACCGAGGCGCCGAACAACATGGTCTGGACCTGCCCGATCGCGGCATCGACGAGCGCGTCGATGTCCGTCGCGTCGGCGAGGACAGCGACCTCGCGGTAGTAGCGGTTGAGGCCGATCGCGGTGAGCACGGCGAGGCCGACGACCATCCCGATCATCCGGGCCACGACGACCAGGGCGCTCGCCGTGCCGTGGGCGTCGACCGGCGCGTCCGCGAGCGCGGCGTTGTTCACGGGCGCGAGCGCCAGGCCCATCCCGAACCCGATGACGACGAGCCCGACCGTGCCGCCGACGCTGTCGAGCGAGCCCCGTCCCCACGAGCTGGCGAGGAGGAGCGCCGAGGCGGCGAGGAGCATCCCGGCGCCGGCGACGGCTCCGTCCCCGAGCCAGCGCAGCAGCCATCCGCCGAGGACGGCACCGACCGGCACGGCGACGAGGAACTTGAGCAGCTCGAAGGCCGCGACGGTCTGGTCGGTCGACACGGTGAGCCGGCTGAGCAGCGGGATCCCGACGATGACGGCGACGAGGGCCGTCCCGACGAGGAACGAGACCATCAGGGCCCACGGAACGCGCGCCCGCACCACCCCCCGAGGGATGAGCGGCTCGGCTGCGCGGGCGTGCCGCCACGCATACAGGATCGCGAGGACGACGGCCACCGGCAGCAGCGAGTAGCCCAGCGGGCCGATGACCTCCGTCTCCGGGTCGGCGGACGCGAACGTGATGATGACGCACCCGAGCGAGCCACCGAGGAGGAGGGCGCCGGGCAGGTCCGCGTGGCGCAGCACCGGCCAGGCGGACCGGACGACGAGCCCGACCCCGAGGAGGGTGAGGACGAGGGCCACGGCTCCGACCGGCGTGAGAAGGACGGCGGACGAGTCGCCGAGGGGCACGAACGGGCCGCCGAGGGCAACGCTCGCCACGAGGGGGTCTGGGGCCCAGAGGGCCAGGAGGAGCAGCGTCAGTCCGGTGCCGAGGACGACCGCCGGGACCCGGCTCCCGCTGGAGGTATGCGTGGGCTCGCTCTCGCGGGCACCTCGCCCGACCACGACGAGGGCGACCGAGAGCAGCACCCCGGCAAGGGCGTTGAACCAGAAGATCGCCCGCCACTGCGCCACGAGAAGGATCGCGGCGCCGAGCGCGGGTCCGAGGACGGAGCCGAGCTCCTGCACGGCACCGACGACCCCGAGCGGCGTCCCCCGGCGCTCGACCGGCCACAGGTCGGCGACGAGCGCGAGCGTCGCCGGGACGAGGCCTCCTCCGCCGACGCCCTGGACGACCCGGCCGCCGACGAGGGTCGGCAGGTCGGTCGCGAGGGCGGTGATGACCGAACCGAGGACGAAGATCGCGAGGCAGAGCTGCAGGACCCGTTGCCGGGCGACGAGGTCCGCGACCCGGCCGATGAGGGGAAGGATCGCGATGTACCCGAGGAGGAACCCCGAGATGATGGGCGTGGCCCGCTGCAGCGCGTCGATCGTCACCCCGACCCCGGCCATCATGTCCGTCAGAGCGAGGACGACGACATAGGTGTCGGCCGCCGCGAGCGCGACACCGACCGCGGCGACGGCGAGGATCGCGCGCGCGCGCGGCACGACCGCCGCGGCGGACTGCGACACCGGCGGGCCGGTCAGCTCGTCGCGGACGCCGTCGGCGTCGGCGCGTCGGTGCCGGTCTCCGTGCCCCCGGACCCTGGCGTCGGCACCTCGATCGGCACCTCGATCGGCACGGCCTGGCCGTAGTCGGTGAGGACGAGGGTGTAGGTGGACCGCGTGCCCTCGTAGAACTCACCCTCGAGGACCGCCCGACGCAGCTCGTCCTCGGGTGTCAGACCATAGGTGACGTCGAACTCCAGCCCAGGCCCGCCGAGCCGCAGCAGGCCCTCGATCTTCTCGCCGGGCAACGTGCCGGTGATCTCGCGGAGGATCTCGCGGCCCTCGCGCTGGCGGCCACCCTCCGCGAGGTCCGTCGTCGCGGCCATGAGACTGGCGATGCCGGTGTCCGGATCAAGGAACGACGTGGGGTTCGGCGCCCCGAGAGCCTCGAGGTCGGTCGGGGCGAACTCCGGGGTGAAGAGCTTCATGTAGGCGTCCTCGCCGATGCAGATGATCTCGACGGTCGCCGTGATCCCGGTGATCCGGGCTTCGACCTCACCGGCGAACCGGTTCGAGGCCTCGTCGATGACCCCGACCCCGGTCGCCGAGCGCACCCCGTTGACGTCGGTCGGCACGTTCGTGCTCGTGAGGGTGATCGTCAGGGCGTCGGTCGCCTCGAGGTTGGCCTGCGCCACGGCGAGCTGCTCGGCCGCCGTGGCCGGGGTCGTTTCCTCCGCCGGCGCGTCCTCTCCCGAACAGCCGGCGAGGGCGAGCGCCCCGGCGAGCAGGGCCGGGGCGAGGACATGACGACGCTGCATTGCGCCATGCTACGGCCCGCAGGCCTCACGCGGACGCGACCCGCGCATACCTCGGAACCCCGGTCGGCATGCCGGCCTCACCTCGGCCGAGGTCGCCTCAGCCGCTGGCGAGGGTGAGCCCGTCGGCGGCGAGGATGACGGTGCGCATAGGCACGGCCTCCTCGACGCGGATGCTCGCGAAGGGCGCGGAAGCTGGCTCCTGCCCTGGCAATTGCGGTGCCATCACCGAACTGCCGCGCCACCTGCGAAGTCCCGCGGCATCGTCGAAGGTCCGCGGCACGGGCGGCGAAGCTCCGGACGGAAGAAGCCCGGTCGGCATGCCGGCCTCACCTCGGCCGAGGTCGCCTCAGTCGGTGGCGAGGGTGAGCCCATCGGCCTCTGCGTCCCGGTCCACCGTGACGCTCTCGCCGTCGCGCACGTCGCCGGCGAGAACCGCCCTGGCGAGCCGGTCCCCGATCACCTTCTGGATGAGCCGGCGGAGCGGCCGGGCGCCGTAGGCGGGGTCGTAGCCGGTGAGCGCCAGCCACTCACGCGCGGCGTCGGTCACCTCGAGGGTGATCCGGCGGTCATGCAGCCGCGTCGCGAGCTCGCGGACCTGCAGGTCGACGATGTGGGTGAGCTCCTCGGCGCCGAGCGGGTCGAAGACGACGACCTCGTCGAGCCGGTTGAGGAACTCGGGCTTGAAGGCCACCCGCACCGCCCCCATGACCGCCTCGCGCTTGGCCGCCTGGCTCATCGTCGGGTCGATGAGGAACTGGCTGCCGAGGTTGGAGGTCATGACGAGGATGACGTTGCGGAAGTCGACGGTTCGCCCCTGCCCGTCGGTGAGCCGGCCGTCGTCGAGCACCTGGAGAAGGATGTCGAAGGTCTCGGGGTGGGCCTTCTCGACCTCGTCGAGGAGCACGACGGAGTACGGCCGGCGCCGCACCGCCTCGGTGAGCTGGCCACCCTCCTCGTACCCGACGTATCCGGGCGGGGCACCGATGAGCCGGGCCACGGCGTGCCGCTCGGAGTACTCGGACATGTCGAGGCGGACCATCGCGCGCTCGTCGTCGAAGAGGAAGTCAGCGAGCGACTTGGCGAGCTCGGTCTTGCCGACACCGGTGGGCCCGAGGAAGAGGAAGGAGCCGGTCGGACGGTTCGGGTCGGAGAGACCTGCGCGACTGCGGCGTACCGCGTCGGAGACGGCCGCGACCGCCTCGGTCTGACCGATGAGCCGGGAGCCGATGATCGACTCCATCGAGAGCAGCTTCTCCGTCTCACCCTGGAGCAGGCGGCCGGCGGGGATCCCGGTCCACGCCGAGATGACCTCGGCGATGTCGTCGGCACCGACCCGTTCCTTGACCATGAGGTCGCTGGAGCGCGCCCGCTCGGCCTCGTCCGCCTGGGCGAGCTCGGTCTCCAACGCCGGAATCTCGCCGTACAGCACTCGGGAGGCGCCCTCGTAGTCGCCCTCGCGCTGCATCCGCTCGGCCTGGGTGCGCAGGTCGTCGAGGTGGGCGCGCAGGTCACCGACCTTGTTGAGGCCGGACTTTTCGGCCTCCCACCGGGCGGTGAGCTCGGCGAGCTCCTCCTTCCGGTCGGCGAGGTCGGCCCGCAGCCGCTCCAGCCGCTCGAGGGACGCCTCGTCGGTCTCCTGCGCGAGGTGCATCTCCTCCATCGTCAGCCGGTCCACGACCCGGTGCAGGGCGTCGATCTCGACCGGGCTGGAGTCGATCTCCATGCGCAGCCTGGAGGCTGCCTCGTCGATGAGGTCGATGGCCTTGTCCGGGAGCTGGCGACCGGTGATGTAGCGATCGGAGAGCGAGGCGGCTGCGACGAGGGCGGTGTCCTCGATCTCGACCTTGTGGTGCGCCTCGTAGCGCTCCTTGAGACCGCGCAGGATGGCGATCGTGTCCTCGACGCTGGGCTCCCCGACGAACACCTGCTGGAAGCGGCGCTCGAGGGCGGCGTCCTTCTCGATCCGCTGCCGGTACTCGTCAAGGGTCGTCGCGCCGACGAGCCGCAGCTCGCCCCGGGCGAGCATCGGCTTGAGCATGTTGCCGGCGTCCATCGCGCCCTCGCCGGAGGCCCCGGCGCCGACCATCATGTGCAGCTCGTCGATGAAGGTGATGATCTGGCCCTCCGCGGACTTGATCGCCTCGAGCACCGCCTTGAGGCGTTCCTCGAACTCACCCCGGTACTTCGCGCCCGCGACCATGGCGCCGAGGTCGAGACTGACGAGGCGCTTGTCGCGCAGGCTCTCGGGGACGTCGCCGTCGACGATGCGCTGCGCGAGGCCCTCCACGACAGCGGTCTTGCCGACCCCGGGCTCGCCGATGAGGACCGGGTTGTTCTTCGTGCGGCGCGAGAGCACCTGCACGACGCGACGGATCTCACTGTCGCGACCGATGACCGGGTCGAGCTTGCCGTCGCGGGCCGCCTGGGTGAGGTCGGTGCCGTACTTCTCCAGCGCCTCGCCCATCTCGGCGGGGGTCTCGGAGGTGACCTTGCGCCCGCCGCGCTGCTGGTCGATGGCGCGCTCCATGTCGGCGGCGCCCCGCTTCTCGACGGCCGCGAGGTGTCCGGTCTCGGCGAGGGCGAGCCAGAGCAGGTCCACGGCGAGGAAGGAGTCGCCCTTGGCGCGCATGAGCGTATCGGCACGCTGGAGCATCGTCATGGCCTCGCGGCCGAAGGTCGGGTCCTGCGCAGCACCCGACGTGGACGGCAGGCCCCGCAGGCGCGCATCAGCCTGGCTGAGGACGTGACCGACCCCGGTCCCCGCCGCCGCGAGAAGCGCCTCGGCCTGGGTCGGGTCGAGCTGGGCGAGCGCGCTGGTGATGTGGTCGGGGGTGATCTCGGGGTGGCCACCGGACTGGGCGGCGCGCTGCGCGAGCGCGAGGGCCTCAGCGACCTTGTTCGTGGGCTTGAGCTCCATGCGAGCGACTCCTTCAGCTATGCCGGATCAGATGGACCGGGCTACCGCAGCAGATAACGTGGCCAAACTTGAGTCTATTCCGCTCAACTTCATGGTCTCGGTCCGTGTCGGCGCACCCACTCCAGCGCCGCGTCGACGAGGTCGTCGGGGTCGAGTCGCACGTCGAGCACGATGCCGTCCTCGTCGGGGCCGAGGGCTTCCAGGGTGTCGAGCTGGGAGCGCAGCAACGACCCTGGCATGAAGTGCCCTTCCCGGTCTCCCATCCGCTCCGCCAGCACCTCCGCCGGGCCGGTGAGGTGGACGAAGCGCACCTTGTCGGCCCCACCCCGGAGAACATCCCGGTATGCGCGGGTCAGGGCCGAGCAGGCCAGCACTGTCGAGCGGCCGGTCTCGTCGTGCTCGGCGATCCAGTCTGCCAGTCGCTGCAGCCACGGCCTACGGTCCGCGTCGGTCAGGGCGATCCCGGCCGCCATCTTCGCGATGTTCTCGGGGGGATGCATGTCGTCGCCCTCGCACAGCGCCCGGCCCGACCGGAGGGCCAGTCCCGCGGCGATCGTCGACTTGCCCGAGCCGCTCACCCCCATGACCACGACATGGGACGCCGTGGTCCGCTCGTCCTGGTCGGCCCCGGATGCTCGCTGAGTCACCATGCAGCCATCATGGGGCAACGAGCGCCGGCGAGGGGCGCGGACGGGCGGTCGGCTCAGCAGGTGGCCCCGAGGTCGGCGAGCTCGTCGGTGGGCTCAGCAGGTGGCGACGACGTCGGCGTCTCGTCCGGATCCGTCGTCGCGTCATCGGTGGACGACGACGTCGGTGTCGTGGGCGTCGCTGTCGTCGGTGGCGTGGAAGGCGTCGGTGGGTTCGTGATGGCTTCACGGACGAGCGAGCGGATGAGCGGGAAGTCCGGATCGCTGACGTCGACGACCTGGTTCGTGACCGGGAGCGACTGCAGTCGACCGTCCTTCATCCGGAGCACGAGCTCGGCCCAGGCCCCGAGGTCATCGGCCGGGATGTCGACACTGACGTTGTCGGCGATGGCCCGGGCGAGCTGGGGATAGCGCGCGAGCATCCGCACCGGATCCACCTGGTCGACGATCGCACCCATGACACAGCGCTGCCGCCGCATCCGGGAGAAGTCGTCGGTCGTCGCTCGTGAGCGCGCGTACCAGAGGGCGTGGTAGCCGTCCATGTGCTGGAGTCCCGGCTCGATCCAGCCCTTGATGCCGACGATCTGCCCGTTCTCGACCTTGCCCCCGATCGGCACCCGCTCGATGGCGTTGATCGTCACGCCACCCATGGCGTCCACGAGCTGCTCGAACCCGCTGAGGTCGACGAGGATCGTGTCGTCGACGGTCAGCCCGGTGACCTCGGAGACGACATCGCGCGTCGTCGTCAGCCCGGGCGACGGATCACCGGGGAACAGGTCGGACCGCTCCTCCGCGAGCGTCCAGACGGAGTTGAGGAGGCACTCGCTGCCGCAGTCGTACCCGTCCGGGAAGAGCTCCCTCAGCGGGTTGCCACGGGGGAAGGGCACCCGCTGGAGGTTGCGCGGCAGCCCGATGAACACCGTGTCCCCGGTGGCGGTGTCGATGCTGGCGACCATGATCGTGTCCGGCCGGGTGCCCTCTCGGTCCGCTCCCGCGTCCGAGCCGAGCAGGAGGAGGTTGACCCGCGGCCTCGACTCCCAGGGGTCCTTGTCCTCGACGACCATGGGCGGCCGCGTCGAGTCGGTGACGACCTGCGCAAGGGTGTCCCGCTGGATGTCGATCCCCTGGACGGCGATGACGGTCGGGGCCGCGATGACCAGAGTCATGGCGGCGGTGAAGAGCGTCACCATGATGCGGTCCGCTCGGCGCATGTGGGCAGGCCGGGTCCCGTGGGCGGTGGCGACGATCCCGACGATCCAGGCGAGCCCGAGGACGACGACGGTGCCGACGACGACGAGCAGCTTGCCGCGGTCCACGCCGATGTCGAGCACCGACCCCAGCGCACCGTCGCGAACGAAGCGGAACCCGAGGTAGACGAGCGGGGCGAGGAAGACCAGGACGATCGTGGATGCGAGGGCCGGCCTGACGCGAAACAGCCCGGCTGCGGGGAGCACCGTCGACAGAGCCGTGGCCTTGTAGCAGTCGCGGACGTCGCGCTCGTAGCGGGCACCGCGTGTGGAGCGGGTCTCGTGGTCGACCCGCCAGTGGCGCGACCGGGCAGGGTCCTGCACGGCGGCTCCTCGCTCGGCGGCCCGGGCAGCCAGGCTCAGGCAGGTGAAAACAGGGCGCCTCGTGACGCCCAAGGACAGTGCAACACAACGAACCGACGCGTGGGAAGGTGCCCATGGTGTTGGATCGGTTACATGGCCACCCCCATCCCCTCCGACCTCGAGATCGCGCGCGCGACCACGCTGCGACCCATCGCCGACATCGCCGCCGCGGCCCACATCCCCGACGAGTTCGTCGAGCCGTACGGCCGTCATGTCGCGAAGATCGACCTCGCCGCCATCGACGCCCTCGCCGACCGACCGACGGCCAAGTACGTCGTCGTCACCGCGGTGACACCCACCCCGCTCGGTGAGGGAAAGACGACGACCGCCGTCGGACTCGCCCAGGGGATGGTCGGGCTCGGGCACGACACCGTCCTCACCCTCCGCCAGCCCTCGATGGGTCCGACCTTCGGCGTCAAGGGCGGCGCGGCAGGAGGCGGCTATAGCCAGATCGTCCCGATGGAGACCCTCAACCTCCACCTCACCGGCGACTTCCACGCGGTGACCGCCGCCCACAACCTCCTCGCGGCCATGCTCGACAGCCACCTTCATCACGGCAACGAGCTCGATCTGGAGCCGCACTCCATCTCGTGGCGACGGGTGCTCGACGTCAACGACCGGGCCCTGCGCGGTACGGTCATCGGTCTGGGCGCGAAGATCGACGGCGTCCCCCGTCAGAGCGGATTCGACATCACCGCGGCGAGCGAGGTCATGGTGATCCTCGCGCTCGCGACCTCGCTCGCCGACCTGCGGGCCCGCCTCGGCCGGATCGTCGTCGGCTACAGCCGCGGCGGTCAGGCGGTGACGGCGGAGGATCTCAAGGCGGCCGGCGCGATGGCCGTCATCCTCAAGGAGGCGCTCAAGCCCAACCTCATGCAGACGACCGAGAACACCCCGGCCCTCATCCACGCCGGACCGTTCGGCAACATCGCGACGGGCAACTCCTCCGTCATCGCGGACATGCTCGGGGTGCACACCGCGGACTACGTCCTCACGGAGGCCGGCTTCGGCGCCGACATGGGGGGCGAGCGGTTCTTCAACATCAAGTGCCGTGTGGGCGGGCTGACACCGCACGCCGCGGTCCTCGTCGTCACCGTCCGCGCGCTCAAGACCCACTCCGGCCGGTATGCGGTGGCTGCCGGTCGTCCGCTCCCGGAGGAGATGCTCGCCGAGAGCCCGGAGGACGTGCGCGCGGGGGCCTCGAACTTGCGCAAGCACATCGACATCGTGCGCTCCTTCGGGGTCACCCCCGTCGTCGCGATCAACGCCTTCCCGACCGACCATGCGAGCGAGCACGATGCCATCACGCAGATCGCGCGTGAGGCGGGCGCCTATGTCGCGGTCTCCACCCACGTCGTCGACGGTGGCGCCGGCGCTCACGATCTGGCCAAGGTGGTCGTCGAGGCCTGTGAGCAACCGACGTCGTTCACCCCCACGTATGAGCTCTCGGACTCCCTCACGACCAAGATCGAGAAGGTCGCGACCGGTGTCTACGGCGCCGACGGGCTCGACGTCAGCCCCGCCGCCGCGAAGGAGCTGGCCCGCTTCGAGTCGCTCGGCTACGGCGAGCTGCCGGTCGTCATCGCCAAGACGCACCTGTCCATCTCGTCCGACCCCGCGCTCAGGGGAGCACCGACGGGCTGGCGCCTGCCCGTCCGGGAGGTGCGGCTGGCCGCCGGAGCCGGCTACGTCTACGCGATCTGCGGGGACATGCGCACCATGCCGGGCCTGTCGAAGCGTCCCGCTGCTCAGGGCATCGACATCGACGACGACGGCAACATCGTCGGGCTCTTCTGACGATGCAGTCCGACCGCACGCGCCAGATCTGGGTCACCGCCTGCTTCGTCCTCGGAATCCTCGGCGTGCTGGTCGGCGTCGGGGTCCTCGGTACCCGCGTGGAGGAGAGCCCGGGCGGCGACCTCGCGGCGGATGCGACCCTCCTGGCGCCCGCCCAGCCGGCCTTCTCGATCTGGTCGGTCATCTATCTGGGGCTCACCGCATACGCCGTTTATCAGTGGCTTCCCGCTCAGGCGAGCGACCGACGGCACCAGCGGATCGGCTGGCTCGCCGGGGCCTCGCTCCTGCTCAACGCGGCGTGGCTGCTCGTCACCCAGCAGGGCTGGATCTGGGTGAGCGTGGCCGTGATCCTCGTCCTCGCGGCGGTCCTCGTCCTCCTCGTCCTCCGGCTGCATGCGACGCCGTCGTTCGGGATCGCCGAGGCGGTCTTCGTCGACATCACCTTCGGGCTGTACCTCGGGTGGGTGCTTGCCGCGTCCGGCGCGAACATCGGTGCGGCCCTCGCTGCCTCGGACGCGGATCCGGGCCGATGGACCGCGATCACGCTCATCATCGTGGTCACAACGATCGGGGCGGTTCTTCTCAGGCGACTGTCGGGACGACTGTCGGTGGCTGCCGCCCTGGCCTGGGGTCTGTTCTGGATCTCCTACGGCCGCCTCGCCGACGAGCCCGCAGACG
>JBHEPF010000031.1:0-5874 GCA_046260445.1 Dermatophilaceae bacterium
TGCAGGCTCGGTTCGAGCGCGGTGAGGAGGCGGCCCGTAACCGAGCGCGTCGACTCGTCGGCGAGGGCCGTGACCTTCTCGAGGTCGTCGGCGATCGCCCGTAGATAGGGTGACAGTTCCATGACGTCACTATGACATCAAGTAGATGTCAGCGCAAGGGGTCTTCTCGGCGAGGCCACCGGCCGACGGCGACCTTTGCATCCTCGCCGTCCACGATGCCAAGGTCTATGATCGAACATGTGTTCGAGAACCGGCCGACAGAGAGGGCGCGCGCAGGCCCGCCGGGGTGGCCGCCGGCCGTGCCGCCGGCCGGTGCGCCCGGCTGGCAGGTGGCAGCGGCGTCCTGGCTGCTCGACCTCTGTCCGTCCGAGTTCCGGGGCTACCCGAGTATGCGCAGGCACCTGGTCCTCCTCGCGTGGCTGGCCGGTCACCATGTCGACGCCCAGCTGGTCGCCCTGCGCCAGGCCTACCGCACGATCCGGGTCGAGCTGACCGACCGGCTGCCCGAGGGCGCCGTCGAGCAGGCCATGACCGACATCGAGCTCGAGGGGGTCCGGCTCCGGGCCGCGCGACGAGGTGCACTTCTCATCGCCGAAGCCCTCGATGACCGCCGCCTCACCCGCCCCTGAGGTGGCTTGTCGCCCGCAGAGGGAACGCGCAAGTGTGTCGCGGTCGTAGAATCGGGAGATTCCATGCCACCTCGAAAGGACGTGCCGCACCGTGGCCACCCCCATCAGGGTCTCCTCGCCCGCCGAGCTCAAGGCGCTCCCAGAGGCCGAGCTGCCCGCTCTGGCGCAGGAGATCCGGTCTTTCCTCGTGGAGTCGGTCTCCCGGACCGGTGGCCACCTCGGCCCCAACCTCGGGGTCGTCGAGCTCACGATCGCGCTGCACCGGGTCTTCGACAGCCCGCGCGACACCATCGTCTTCGACACCGGTCACCAGTCCTATGTCCACAAGCTCCTCACGGGACGGCAGGACTTCTCGGCGTTGCGCAGCAAGGGCGGGATGAGCGGCTACCCGAGCCGCGGCGAGTCCGAGCACGACATCGTCGAGAACTCCCACGCCTCGACCTCGCTCTCCTGGGCCGACGGCATCGCCAAGGCCAGACGCCTGCGGGGAGAGCACGGCCGACACACCGTGGCCGTCATCGGTGACGGGGCGCTCACCGGCGGCATGGCCTGGGAGGCTCTCAACAACATCGCGGCAGACAAGGACCTGCCGCTCGTCATCGTGGTCAACGACAACGAACGGTCGTATGCGCCGACGATCGGCGGTCTTGCCGACCACCTGGCGACGTTGCGGGCCACCCAGGGCTACGAGCACTTCCTCGAGTGGGGCAAGGCGCAGCTGCGCCGGGCCCCAGCCGTCGTCGGGGCGCCGATGGAGCGGGCACTGCATGGGATGAAGAAGGGCATCAAGGACGTCATCGCCCCACAGGGGATGTTCGAGGACCTGGGACTGAAGTACATCGGTCCGATAGACGGGCACGACACCCACGCCCTCGAGTCGGCGCTGAACAAGGCGCGATCCTTCGGCGGCCCCGTGCTCGTCCACGTCATCACCCAGAAGGGTCGCGGCTACGACCCGGCCGTCAACGACGAGGCCGACCAGTTCCACGGCATCGGGGTCATCAACCCCGAGACAGGGCTGCCGATCGAGATCGCCGGCCGCAGCTGGACCGACGAGTTCAGCGACGCGCTCGTCGAGATCGGCCGGGAGCGCGACGACGTCGTCGCGCTCACCGCGGCGATGATGATCCCGGTCGGCCTGAAGGACTTCGCCGACGCCTACCCGGATCGGACCTTCGACGTCGGCATCGCCGAGCAGCACGCGGTGACGATGAGCGCCGGCCTGGCGTACGCCGGGCTGCACCCCGTGGTCGCGATCTACGCGACCTTCCTCAACCGCGCCTTCGACCAGATGCTCATGGACTGTGCCCTCCATCACGCCGGGGTCACCTTCGTCCTCGACCGCTCCGGGGTCACCGGACCAGACGGCGCGAGCCACCACGGGATGTGGGACATGGCTCTCGCCGCGATCGTCCCCGGTCTGCACCTGGCTGCACCTCGAGACGGGGAGCATGTGGCGTCCGCGCTGCGCGACTCGGTCGACATCGGCGACGGCCCGTCGATCATCCGCTTCCCCAAGGGCAGCGCCCCTTCACCGATCCCCGCCCTGCGCTCGGTCGGGGGGGTCGACATCCTCGTCGAGACCGACCTCGACGCGGCGGTCGACGAGCTCGTCATCGGCATCGGCTCGATGGTCCCGACTGCGCTCACCGTTGCGGAGAAGCTCGTGGCGGACGGCCGCTCGGTTCGCGCCGTCGACCCGGTGTGGGCCCTGCCGGTGGCCGACTCACTCGTCCAGATCGCCCGCTCGGCGACCCGGGTGACCGTCATCGAGGACAACCTCGTCAGCGCCGGGGTCGGCACGCAGATCGCCCTCGCCATCGCCGACGCGGGCCTGACCCTGCCGGTGCGGCTCTTCGGCATCCCGAAGCGGTTCCTCGACCACGCCTCCCGCGGACAGGTGCTCGAGGAGATCGGCCTGACGGCCGACCCCATCGCCTCGAGCCTCTTGGAGAGCTCGTTGTCGCGAGGCTAGTCAGTCGCCGAAGGGGTCCGCTTGCTGCTCAGGTCTAGATGTCGCGGAAGGTCTCGATCGTCGCGCCGAGCTTGTTGAGACGCTCGGCGAGCTCCTCGTAGCCGCGGTTGATGACGTAGATGTTGCGGAGCACGGAGGTGCCCGGAGCCGCGAGCATCGCGAGCAGGATGACCACCGCCGGGCGCAACGCCGGCGGGCAGACGACCTCGGCGGCCCGCCACTTCGGCGTGGGTCCCTCGATCTGCACGCGGTGCGGGTCGAGGAGCTGGACCCGGGCACCGACCTTGCTGAGCTCGGTGAGATAGATCGCACGGTTCTCGTAGACCCAGTCGTGGATCATCGTCGTCCCGTCGGCGCAGGCGGCGATGAGCGCGAAGAACGGCAGGTTGTCGATGTTGAGGCCGGGGAACGGCATCGGGTGGATCTTGTCGATCGGCGCGTGGAGCGGTCCCGGGACCGTCGTGAGGTCCACGAGGCGCGTCCGTCCGTTAAGAGCGGTGTACTCCTCGCTCAGCTCGTACTTCATCCCCATCCCCTCCAGCGTCGCGAGCTCGATCTCGAGGAACTCGATCGGGACGCGTTGGATGGTGATCGCGGACTGGGTGACAACAGCGGCGGCGAGGAGGCTCATGGCCTCGATCGGGTCCTCACTGGGGAAGTACTCGACGTCCATGTCGATGTCGGCCACGCCGTCGATGACGAGCGTCGTCGTGCCGATACCGTCGATGCGCACCCCCAGCTTCTCGAGGAAGAAGCAGAGGTCCTGGACCATGTAGTTCGGCGATGCGTTGCGGACGGTCGTCCGTCCAGGGTGGCGCGCTGCAGCCAGGAGGACATTCTCGGTCACGGTGTCGCCGCGCTCGGTGAGGATGATCGCTCGCTCCGGTCGCGTCGTCGCGTCGACGTGCGCGTCGTAGTACCCGTGCGTCGCGACGACGTCAAGGCCGAAGGACTTCAACGCCGTCATGTGGGGCTCGACCGTGCGGGTGCCGAGGTCGCAGCCACCGGCATACGGCAGCTGGAACGCGTCGACCTCGTGGAGGAGCGGACCGAGGAACATGATGACGGTCCGCGTCCGGCGGGCCGCCTCGACGTCGATCTGGTCGAGCTCGAGCTGGGCCGGCGGGGTGATCTCGAGGTCGTTGCTGTCAGGCAGCCAGCGGGTGCGCACGCCGATCGAGTTGAGGACCTCGATGATCCGGTTCACCTCCTCGATGCGAGCGATGCTGCGCAGCGTGGTCTTGCCTTTGTTGAGCAGGGCGGCGCAGAGCAGTGCCACGGCTGCGTTCTTGCTCGTCTTGACCGGGATCGACCCGGAGAGCTTCTTGCCGCCGACGATCCGAAGATGCTGCGGACCGGCCGAGCCGAGGGAGACGAACTCGCTGTCGAGGCTCTCACCGATGCGCGCGAGCATCTCCAGGGAGAGGTTCTGCTTGCCCTGCTCGATTCGCGCCACGGCGCTCTGGCTCGTCGCGAGGTGATCCGCGAGCTCGGCCTGGGTCATGCCCTTGTGCCGCCGAGCATCGCGGATCAGCGCTCCGATCCTGATGAGGTAGGTGTCCGTAGGAGTCACCCGTCCAGTCTAGATCACATATGAGATAGCGGGTATGCGGTGCTCCCGTCAGGCGGTCACGCTCGCGGCTCCCGGCGGCAGGATACGACGGCCGAGAACCTTCTCGGTGATGCCCTCCCGGTCGAGGAGCGGGATGACCCCGCCGTTCCAGAACTGGAACCCGGCACCCGTGATCATGGCGAGGTCGATGTCCATCGGTGCCTGGGCGACACCGTCGGAGAGCATCAGCCCGACCTCTTCCGCGATGACCGAGAGGATTCGCTCGCGGGCCTCCGCGGCGGTGAGGGTCACCGGAGAGGATGGCTTCTCGAGCAGGGCATCGACCTCCGGGTCGAGAGAGCCGTCCGGCAGGTAGTAGCCGGGCTTCTTCGCCTCGACGATGCGGCGGAGGTTCTCCGAGACGTAGAACCGTTCACCGAAGGCGCGATGGAGCGTCTCGCTGTTGTGCAGCGCGATGGCCGGGCCGACGAGCGAGAGGAGCACGAACGGCGGCATGGGAGCCAGGCCGGCGACCGCCTCGTTGGCCACGTCGACGTCGGTGCCCTCGTCGACGATCCGGGAGAACTCGCCCATGTAGCGGCCGAGGAGCCGGTTCGCGATGAACGACGCCGAGTCCTTGACCCTGATGGTCGTCTTCTTGAGTGTCTTGCCCACGGCGAACGCGGTCGCGAGGGCCGTGTCGTCGGTCTTCTCGCCGGGGATGATCTCGAGAAGGGGCATCACCGCGACGGGGTTGAAGAAGTGGAATCCGACGACCCGCTCGGGGTGCTGGAGCCGGCTCGCCATCTCGGTGATCGAGAGCGAGGAGGTGTTCGTCGCCAGGACACACTCGGAGCTGACGATCTGCTCCACCTCGGCGAACACCTGCTGCTTGACCGACATCTCCTCGAAGACCGCCTCGATAACGAAGTCGGCGTCGGCGAACCCCTCCTTGCTCGTGGACCCGGTGACCAGGCCGCGGAGCCGGTTCGCCCGGTCGGGGGAGACGCGTCCCTTGCCGAGCATCTTCTCGATCTCGTGATGGACGTAGCCGACGCCCTTCTCGACCCGCTGCTCGTCGAGGTCGGTCATGACGACGGGCACCTCGAGCCGCTGGGCGAAGAGGAGCGCGAGCTGGCTCGCCATGAGGCCGGCACCGACGATGCCGACCTTGGTCACCGGGCGCGCCAGGGACCGGTCGGGAGCGCCGGCGGGCCGCTTGGCCCGCCGCTGGACGAGGTCGAACGCATACAGTCCGGCGCGCAGCTCGTCGCCCATGAGGAGGTCGGCGAGGGCCTCGTCCTCGGCGGCGAACCCCTCGTTCCGTGAGCGTGTGCGGGCGCCCTCGACGAGCTCTATCGCGCGATAGGGAGCGGGGGAGCGACCGGCCGTCTTGGCGTCGGCGAGCCGGCGAGCGGCGGTGGCGGCAGCGCTCCAGGCATCCTCGTCCGCGGCGTGGTCGGTGCGCTCGATGACTGCCCCGCCGCTCACGACCTGGCCGGCCCAGCGCAGCGACTCCTCGAGGAAGTCGCCCGGACCGAACATCGCGTCGGCGATCCCGAGCTCGTGGGCCTGGGGGCCCTTGAGCATGCGGTTCATCGACAGGGGGTTCTCGACGATGACCGTCAGTGCCTTCTCCGGGCCGATGAGGCGGGGCAGCAGGTAGGCGCCGCCCCAGCCGGGGACGAGACCGAGGAAGACCTCGGGCAGGGCCACCG
>JBHEPF010000043.1:0-40131 GCA_046260445.1 Dermatophilaceae bacterium
CTGCTGGTCTCGCTACCCGCCAACGTCGCCGGCTTCTACCTGCTCGCGACGCGGATGACGGCGGCCGTCGCCAAGCTGCGCGGCTACGACATCGACAACCCGCAGATCCGCTCGGCCATCCTCCTCACCCTCGTGGGCTCCGAGTCCGACGACCTGCTGCGCAAGGCCGGGGTCGTCGCGCCGTCGTCGGCGATGACCAACCTCGCCGCCCAGCGGCTCCCCGGGCCGGCCCTCATGGTCGTCAACAAGGCCGTGGGGTTCCGCCTCCTCACCCAGGCGGCTCGCAACACGCTGTCCCGCTTCGGTCGGATCGTGCCGTTCGTCGGTGGCGCAGTGGGCGCCGGCTTCGACAACCTCCTCATGCGTGCGGTCGGCAAGTCGGCCGAGCAGGAGTTCCCTCCCAAGGCGTGAGGGAGCCGGCGCACGGCCGGGAATCCGGGCGCCACGTGCGACGTTGGGTCTGATGCGGCACTGACTGGTGCCACTGCGTCACTCATCAGGAGTCGCTTCATGGCTACCGCCCGTTCTCGCGTCGTGCTGCTCACGACCCTTTATCGCGCGACCCGCATCGCGATGCGTCCCGGCAGTCCGAGCCTGCTCGAGCGCCTGTCGTCGGTGCCGCGCATGCTGTCCTCGACGATCGCGGGCCGCTACGGCGGGGTCAGCGTCGGCCGTCTGGCCGTCATGGCCGGTGCCGTCGCCTACATCATCTCGCCGATCGACCTCGTGCCCGAGGGCGCGCTGCTTCTCTTCGGTGTTCTCGACGATGCCGTGGTGCTCAGCTGGCTCGCTGCCGCGCTGGTGACCGAGACCGAGTCCTTCCTCACCTGGGAGCGGGAGGCCGACCCGGCCGGTGCCGCATCGGCCGCGTGGCCGGTCGTGCCGTCGGTGGTCTCCACCGACCCTCCCAGCAGCTTCTCCGGAGTGCGCTGACCCCGCACTGTCCCCATGCACACCTCGCCTCGGGCGTGTCATCAACATCCGGATGACACGCCCGTGACGTTGCCCAGCCGGGGCGGTTGGCTCGTCGTATGCGCACCTCGCCTTCTCCCATCACCCCCGTCAGCCCCGCCACCCCCGCCATTCGCCTTCGCTCGCCGGGCGAGATCGTCTCGGCCGTCCCCTACCTGCTCGGCTTCTCCCCGGTGAGCTCCCTCGTCCTCCTCGGTCTGAGCGGGAGGCAGCTCACTCTCACCTGTCGCGTCGATCTCACCGACGCCGCGGACGAGCAGTGCTCCCGCAGTGTGAGCGAGGCCCTGATCCGCTCCGGAGCGGACCGCGTGCTGCTCGTCGCCTATGGTTCGGACCGGGCCGAGGCGGCAGCCGGCATCACCGAGATGACGACAGGGCTCGACCGTGCCGGGATCGCTGCCGGGGATCGGGTGAGCGTCGTCGACGACCGCTGGTTCGACGAGGACTGCACCGACGAGCGCTGCTGCCCGTCGACGGGGGTAGCGGTCGCGGACCACGACCAGGCGCCGAGCACGATGAGCTTCCACGCCCTGGCGGGCGGCTACCGACAGGACCGCGCAGCCGTCGTCGCGGAGTGCTACCCCGACCGTCCGCTTCTCACCGCAGCGATCCGCTCCGAGATGCAGCGGCTCATCGGCGACGACCGTGAGATCGCGGATGATGACGTGCTGACGAGCCTGCTCTCGGTCCTTGGGTGGGGGAGTGGGGAGACCGCGACGCCGGCTCGGCTGGCCCTCTCCGCAGTCACGACCGCAGACCCCCTCGTGCGGGACGTCTGCTATGCCGTCGTGGCTCCCGGGATGATGGGCGAGCATCGCCCCGACCTGGACGATATCTACCACCCGCTCCGCCTGGCCGGCGCTGCCTCGGGTGATCTCGACCCGGCAGGCATCCTTCTCGACACCGATGCCCGGGACCGGGTCCTGACCCGGCTGCTCGCGTGGGTGCGCAACCTGCCCGATGACGTCCCGGCCGCGACGATGCCCGCTCTCGTCATCGCCGCCGTGGCGCACTGGTGTGCCGGGGACGGAGCCCGGGCGCGCACCCTGGTCGAGCGTGCCGATGCCCTCGATGCGCAGCCCCTGCCGATGCTCGAGACGCTGAGGGCGTGCATCGCGCACGGCGTCCGGCCGGCCGAGCTCGGTCGACTCGCCGGCGACCGTCCGGGACGCGGACGGCACGGGCGCTCGATCGCCTGACGCTTCTATACTGGCGGCCACGGTCATGAGTGCCAGCACGGTAGCCCCGGCTCGCTGGCCGGCAACCCTCCTCGCGGTGGGGTGCCCCGGGTGATGACCAGGCCCGTCGTGGCACGTGCGTCGGGCAAGCGCGATGTGAGCTCGAGAGGGCAGTACCCATGGACAGAGAGCGGGTCCACGACACCTCGTTCCATGACACCTCGTTCCATGACACCTCTTTCCACGACTCCTCGACCCGATGGTCGGGCCTGCGGACGATGGATCTCGGCGCGGTCCGCCTGGTCAGTGGGCAGACCATCCCGAGCCTGACCGTGGCCTACGAGACGTGGGGCACCCTCGACGCCGACGCGGGCAACGTGGTCTTCGTCGAGCACGCCCTCACCGGCGACAGCCATGTCGTCGGTCCCGCAGGGCCCCATCACCCCACGGCCGGGTGGTGGGAGGACCTCATCGGCCCGGGTGCGCCACTCGACACCGACGAGCTCTTCGTCGTCGCCACGAACGTCCTCGGAGGCTGTCGTGGGACGACCGGGCCGAGCAGCCCCGCCCCCGACGGAAGGGCGTGGGGGAGTCGCTTCCCGACGATCACGATCCGGGACCAGGTCCACGTCGAGGCCCTCGTCGCCGACCGCCTCGGCATCGCGCGGTTGCGAGCCGTGCTCGGCGGGTCGATGGGCGGCATGCGCACGGTCGAGTGGGCCGCGACCTTCCCCCGACGGGTCGAGACGGCGATCGTCATCGCCTCGACCGGGGCGGCTTCCGCCGAGCAGATCGCCTGGGCCAGCGTCCAGAACCAGGCGATCCGGGCCGACCAGCACTATTGCGGCGGGGACTACTACGACACCGGGGCGGCCCCCACCGAGGGCATGGCCATCGCCCGGGAGATCGCGCAGATCACCTACCGCTGTGAGAGCGAGCTCTCCGAGCGCTTCGGCAACCATGTCCAGAGCGAGTCGGAGACGCGCCGCCGCGGGGAGGTCGACCGCGGGGAGGGGCGCCCGCTCTACGAGGTCGAGAGCTATCTGCACCACCACGGAGCCAAGCTCGTGGCCCGCTTCGACGCCGGCAGCTTCCTCGTGCTCAACGAGGCGATGTCGAGCCACGACGTCGGAGCCGGCCGAGGGGGTCTGGCCGCTGCCCTGCGCGACTTCCAGGGCGAGCTCGTCGTCGTGAGTGTCGACAGCGACCGGCTCTACCCGGCGTCGCAGTCCCAGGAGCTCGTCGACGCCTGCCCCGGTGCGCGCCACGTGCGACTCTCGTCCCCGCACGGCCACGACGGCTTCCTCGTCGAGCGCGGGCGTCTCGGCGAGATCATCCACAAGGCACTCGCGCGCTCCGGTGCGCTGGCCGGGCCCCGCGCAGCCGACCCGCTCAGCGCGTGAGTACATCCGGTACCGTCGCAGACACAGCAGAGTCCGGTCGCACCTGCATCGGTCCGCATCGGCGCGCTCGACGCGTCAAGGAGGAATGCCCACCACATGAGTCTCACCCCATGAGTGTCATCATCGGCTACGTCCCGACCCCAGAGGGACAGGCCGCCCTGCAGTACGCCGTCAAGGAGTGTCTGTTACGGGAGTGCGATCTCGTCGTCGTGCAGTCGTCACGTCGCTCCGACGCGACCGACGACTTCGCGGAAGACCTCGAGGCTGCGCGGAGCGACCTCGCGGGGGCCGGGCTCTCGGTCGACACCAGGACGGGAACGGAGGGTAACGAGCCGGCGGAGGACCTCATCGAGGCAGCCGAGGGTGGTGCCGCCGACCTCATCATCATCGGCCTGCGGCGTCGCACCCCGATCGGCAAGCTCATTCTCGGATCGAACGCCCAGCGCATCCTTCTGGACGCTCCCTGCCCGGTCATCGCGGTCAAGGCTGAGGCCTGATCCGACCCGCGGCGGCAGAGGCATCGCACGGCGCGTTTTATAATGGTGAACGAGGACACGCCGACACCACGCATTGCGACCTGCTCGCGGACACAACCATCAGCCCCGCACCCCAAGACTTCTTGCCGCAGCGTCGATGTCAGAGTCCCGGAAGATGCCACACCTGGAGCTCACAGGGCATGACGCGACAGCAGGATCGCGCAGTGGTCGCTCGTGCCGAGTTCGCTCGTGCGGCGGCCTTGCGCGGGTAGCGCGCTTCACCGTCACTCCCACCCACCACTCCCACCCACGACCTCCCATGACGAAAGGCCCAAGGATCTTGGCTCCGTCCCGGACGACGAAGACTCCCGCGAACAAGAGCACGACCCCCCCGACCAAGACCTCCGCGAAGACTGTGGCGTCGAAGTCGGCTGCAGTGAAGGCGGCCCCCACGAAGGCAGCGAAGGACTCCCCTGCCAAGAGCGCCGCGGTCAAGAAGACCTCGGCAGCAACCAAGGCGGCGGCGACCGAGTCGACCCCGAAGAAGGCCGCGGTGAAGAAGGCCGCGGCGAACAAGACCGCAGCGACCAAGACCGCAGCGACCAAGACGACGACCAACTCGGCGGCTGCAAAGACGACGACGAAGGCCGCGACGAAGAAGTCGGCGCCGGCGAGAACGACGACCAAGGCCGCGACGAAGAAGGCCGCCACGACGAAGAAGGTCGCCGCTTCTGCCGCGTCTCCCGCCAAGGCGGCCCCGGCCAAGAAGGCGCCCGCCAAGAAGGCGACGACACGCACGTCCGCCGCTGCCGCTGCGGGTACGGAGACGACCGAGACTGAGGGGACCGACGGGGCTGTCGTCCCCGACGGCACCGATGAGGACGTCGTCGTGGTGGCCCAGGCCGACGATGACGATGACGATGATGACGACGAGGACTCTGACGACGTCTCCACCAACGGCGCAGGCGGGTCGTCTACCACCCGGCCCCGCACCCGCAGGGGCGTCAAGCCCGCCGAGGACGAGTCCTCGGGTTTCGTCATCCGCGACGACGACGAGGACGATGCTCCCGCTCAGCAGGTCATCACCGCCGGCGCCACCGCGGACCCGGTCAAGGACTACCTCAAGCAGATCGGCAAGGTCGCCCTGCTCAACGCCGAGCAGGAGGTGGATCTCGCCAAGCGGATCGAGGCCGGCCTGTTCGCGGAGGAGAAGCTGAACTCCGGCGAGAAGATCGACATGAAGCTCAAGCGTGAGCTCTGGTGGATCTCCCAGGACGGGAAGAAGGCCAAGAACCACCTCCTCGAGGCCAACCTGCGACTCGTCGTCTCGCTGGCCAAGCGCTACACAGGGCGCGGCATGCTCTTCCTCGACCTCATCCAGGAGGGCAACCTCGGCCTGATCCGCGCGGTCGAGAAGTTCGACTACACCAAGGGCTACAAGTTCTCCACGTATGCCACGTGGTGGATCCGGCAGGCGATCACGAGGGCGATGGCCGACCAGGCCCGTACGATCCGGATCCCGGTTCACATGGTCGAGGTCATCAACAAGCTGGCCCGCGTCCAACGTCAGATGCTGCAGGACCTCGGTCGCGAGCCCACACCCGAGGAACTGGCCGCCGAGCTCGACATGACACCCGAGAAGGTCGTCGAGGTGCAGAAGTACGGCCGCGAGCCCATCTCGCTGCACACCCCCCTCGGCGAGGACGGAGACAGCGAGTTCGGCGACCTCATCGAGGACTCCGAGGCCGTCGTGCCGGCGGACGCAGTGTCCTTCACCCTGCTGCAGGAGCAGCTGCACTCGGTCCTCGACACCCTCTCCGAGCGTGAGGCGGGCGTGGTGTCCATGCGCTTCGGTCTCTCCGACGGCCAGCCGAAGACGCTCGACGAGATCGGCAAGGTCTACGGTGTCACGCGCGAGCGGATCCGTCAGATCGAGTCCAAGACGATGAGCAAGCTCCGTCACCCGAGTCGGTCGCAGGTCTTGCGCGACTACCTGGACTGATCAGTCGCCTCGCCTGGGTAGGCGCCCTGAGAGCCGGGAGCCGAGGCGCCGCCAGGCGCTCACACCGGCTGTCGGCCACCAGGTGGAGCGCACGCGCTCGGAGCGTTGGAGCGACGTGACGACGTTCGCCGTGACGGTCCGCGCATCCTTGTCGACCGCGGCGATCCGCTCCGGCTCGGCGGCGGACCGTGGCCGCGCATACCGCGCCCGCTCGACGGCCGTGACGAGCCGGGTGAGAGCTCCGCGTGACTCCTGCGTCAGGAAGGTCTCACCCCAGATGTACGAGCCCGCCTGACGAGGCGTGGCGTCCGGGGGTGGGGTGACGCCCACGTCGTCGAGTCGCTCGAGCAGGTCCTGCCAGATCACCTCGACGCGCGCGCCGTCGTCGTCGG
Organism: Dermatophilaceae bacterium; assembly: GCA_046260445.1. Classification (GTDB taxonomy): domain Bacteria; phylum Actinomycetota; class Actinomycetes; order Actinomycetales; family Dermatophilaceae; genus F2B08. Next base: position 6,424 of record JBHEPF010000043.1, read on the forward strand.
CCTCCCGGCGCCGACGACGGCGCTCCCACCATGCTGTCGCCGGCATCGTCGCCGCGCCGAGCGTCCCCACCACGAGCGCGAGTGCCAGCCATCCGAAGCGCTCGACCACCGAGGCGATCGTGGTCGGTGTCTGCGCGGTGCTCGACGGCATCTCGCCGTCATTGAGAAGGAGGTCCTCGGGTCGCTCGAACGTCGGCGCGCTCGTCGCTGTCGGCGTCGCAGTGCTCGTTGCCTCAGCGTCATCGGCAGCAGACCAGCCGGGGCTGGTGTAGCCGGGGGCGGAGCCTGCGCGGGTGGACGGGGTCGGCTCGAAGCGCAGCCAGCCGACGCCGGTGAAGTAGAGCTCGGGCCATGCGTGGCCGTCGGACGCGACCACCGTGCGCCGCCCGTCCCGGTCGCGGGTTGCCGTGCCGGGAAGGTAGCCGATGGCGAAGCGCGCCGGGATGCCCTCCGTCCGAGCCATCATCACCATCGCTGAGGCGAACTGCGTGCAGAAGCCCTGTTTGGTGAGCAGGAAGCGGCTGAGCGGGTCGAGCTGGACGACGTCGCCACTGGCATCGCGAACGGGGCCCGCCAGCTCGAGGGAGTAGGTGTACTGCGGGCCGCGAAGGTGGTCCTGGATTGCGCGGGCCTTGTCGATCTGGCTCATGCCCGGGGTGATGATCTCGTCCAGAATGTCCGCGACCGCGTCGGCGGACTCGGCGTCGGGAGTGAGGTTCGCGATCCCGGCCGGTGCGGGTCCGGAGGACTGCAGGGTCTCCTCGTCCGGCACCCGGGAGATGTACTCGACGGAGTACGTGTCCAGCCGTCGTTCGACGATCACGGTCCCGTCGCCGCGCGACTTCCACCCGGCGTCGATCGTGAGCGACGTCGCGGGGTAGGGCAGGGCCAGCTGTGGTGCCGCGAGGTTGTTGGTGGAGACCTCGATCGTCTCCGTCTCCGACTCCGTGTCAGCGGGACTGGGGATGAGGGTGTCACTGCGGGGGATGCCGAGGACCTCCCGCTCCCGCCATATACCGCCCTGGTAGAGATCGAGGATGGCCACTCTCAGAGGCGCGGCCGGCTCAGCGCTGGTGCGGTAGGTGAGCACAGGGACGTTCGACTGGCTCTCGAGGCTGCGGGCGAGGTCGATCGTCGAGTTGAGGCTCTGTGTGCCGCTCGACCCGATGGCGTCGTTCGAACGGCCCAGTCCTTCGAGGAGGAAGCGAGTGGGCATGTGAGGAAGCAGAGCGGCGACGACTGCGGCGATGAGAACGGCCGAGGTCCCCACCACCCGCGCGGTGGGTGCCAGCCGCTGGGCCCCGGTGTCGCCCCCGTGCGGGGATCCGGAGTGGCCCGAGTCCCACCGGCCCAGAGAGAGCAGCCCGGAGCGGCTGAGCAGGATCAGCCACAGGACGGCCGCGATGACGAAGTACTTCACCGGCATCCCCGAACCGGAGTTGCTCGCGGCGATGAGGAACGCCACGAACAGCGGGACGCCCGCGAGGGCGGGTGAACCCCTCGTCACGGCGAGGAAGTCGACGAGGAGCATCGTCAGCCAGACGAGCAGCGCCAGGGCCAGGATGACGCCGCGCCCCGCGGGGGCGGGCGGCGCATACGAGGTGATCGTCTCGCGCGCCTCGACAAGGAGGTTGTTGAAGGCGAGGACGGTGTCCCACCGCGGCAGGCCGAACCACAGGTGCCCCCGGCCGAAGAGCCAGCCCGCGAGCAGGACACCGACCCCGATCTGCGTCAGCACGACGGGGACGTCGCGTGGAGTCACGGCCCGCATGACCAGGCCCGTCAGCATCACGCTGAGGGCCATTGCGAGGGCGCTCGGGATCCACGCGTCCGGCGTGAAGAGGGCGCGGATCGGGGCGACGACGGCAGCGACGGCGAGGAGTGCGAGGACGCTGTCCGCGACGCGAGCCCTCCTCACGGCGGTGCCCCCGCCAGGGTGCCTCGCCCTGCGAGCCGCTGCCATGCCGCCGGCCAGGTGAGGGTCGAGTCGACGACGACGGTGTGCCATCCAGCGGCTCGCAGCACCTCGGTCGTCGCCAGGGCGCTCGAGCCGGGGGCGAGCTGGCTCTCGGGCCCTGCCATCGTCGAGCGGTCAACGACGAGCGCCACACCGGAGCCGCCCGGCGCCCGCAGGGCCGCGATGGCCCGCGCGTCGTCGTCGGTGCAGGCGCCGACGACTGCAATGACGAGCCCTCCCGCCGCGACGACCCCGGTTGCGGTGTGCAGCACTCCGGCGAGGTTCTCGTCGGGTCCCGGGGTGACGAGGGCGAGGGCCTCCAGGCAGGTGTCGACGCGACCGCTCTCCTGGCCGATCCCCGGATCCGGTGAGGCCGTCACGAGGTGCACGGCATAGCCGTGACGTTCGCAGTGTGCGACGACGGAGGCGGCCATCGTGACGGCCCACTCCAGGGACGGTGAGGTCGTTGGTCCGTGGGCCGACTCGCGTGAGTCGAGCAGGACGATGGCGCGCCGCATGGAGGGGCGGTCCTCCTGGCGCACCATGAGGTTGCCGGTGCGTGCCGTCGCCGGCCAGTGGACCCGTCGCAGGTCGTCGCCGTCGCGGTAGTCGCGCACGGAGACGTCGTCCTCACCGTGCAGCGCCACCATGTGGGGGATCGTGCCCTCGATGCCGGCGCCCTGCGCTCCGAGGACCCGGCCCCCGAGGGAGACGACGCGGGGAAGCACGACGATCTCGGAGGAGCTCTGGAGCGCGGCGGCCCGGTTGGTCAGCCCGAACGGATCGCCCACGTTGAGGTCGAGCGGACCGAGACGATGCCGGCCTCGCACATGGCTGCGCACCTCATAGGTGAGAGTGTGGCTCTCGTCGCGACGCAGGGGCGGAAGGACGCAGCGCGGGCGGTCGCCGAGGACGTAGTCGAGCGTCTCCTCCGCGGCGATGACGGGGGAGCGGGTCCTCGACGGGTTCACGATCGTCAGCTCGACCGTGGCCGGCTCGTCGACCTGGACCCGGCTGGGTGTGGGACGGCGGGAGACTCCGAAGCTCAGGGAGTGTCGCTGGATGACGAGGGCGGTGAGGAAGGGTAGGACGAGGAGCAGGAGCCCGATCCGGGTGAGGTCGGCCATGCCGAGACCGGTCCCGGTGATGAGCAGCGCGATCCCGAGCGCGACGAACGTGCGGCCGCGCGTGGTGAGGGAAGAGAGGATGCCGGACATGTCGGGGCGCCCTGTCGAACTATCCGTGCCGAGGGACGGGCACCCGGACGCGGTGCACGAGATCGGCGAGGACGTCACTCGCCGAGCGCCGCGCGGACTGGGTCTCGCCGGTCGTGAGTATGCGGTGGGCGAGCACCGGAACGACGACGGCCTGGACGTCGTCGGGCAGGGCGTGGTCCCGGCCCGCCATGACAGCGTGCGCCCGCGCGGCCCGCAGCAGGTGGAGGGTCGCGCGCGGTGAGGCCCCGAGCCGCAGGGCCGGGCTCTCCCGCGTCGCGGCGGCGATGTCGACGATGTACTGCCGGACGGAGTCGGCGACGTAGACCTGACGCACGGCCGCGATCATCTCGCGCACCGAGGCGGCGTCGACGACAGGGCGGAGTCGCTCGAGGGGTGAGGCGCTCCCGTGCGAGGCGAGCATGTCCATCTCACTGCGGTGCGACGGGTACCCCATGGAGATCCGGGCCATGAACCGGTCTCGTTGTGCCTCGGGCAGGGGGTACGTCCCCTCCATCTCGATGGGGTTCTGGGTGGCCATGACGATGAAGGGAGCGGGCAGGATATAGGTCTGCCCGTCGACCGTCACCTGGCCCTCCTCCATGCACTCCAGGAGCGCGGACTGGGTCTTCGGAGAGGCGCGGTTGATCTCGTCGCCGACGACGACGTTGGCGAAGATCGCCCCGGGTCGGAACTCGAAGTCCCGCACGTCCTGGTTGAAGACGCTCACTCCCGTGATGTCGCTCGGCAGCAGGTCAGGCGTGAACTGGATGCGACGGACGGTGCAGTCGATGGAGCGGGCCAGGGTCTTGGCCAGCATCGTCTTGCCCACGCCGGGGACGTCCTCCACGAGGAGGTGTCCCTCGGCGAGCAGGACGATGACCGCGGTCGAGACGACCTGGGGTTTGCCCTCGATGACGGAGTTCATTCGCGCCCGCAGGTCGTCAGCGAGCTGACGCACCTGCTCCAGCCGCATCGGCTCGGCGCTCGGCCCGGGTGAGCCGGGCTCCTCCTGGGACAGGTCGTCGTGATGACCGCGCGTGGGCGGTCCAGATGGCGTCACCCGCGACGCCTCCTTCCGTATCTGTTCCCGATCCCGTTCTCCAACGATCTTCCCCTACCTCACACCCAACGGGACGAGAACGACGCAGGTTCCCCAGCGCGCCGGCCCGATTTTCGGACCAGGGCGACTCATCCTCCACTTTGCACCACCCTTTTGACCTGCAGAAATAGCGGCTCCACACGGATCGACAACAAGATTGTGGTGAATTGTGGAGTGAAATGGAGTAGCGTGGTGCACGCGGGAGATCCGTGGAAGCAGACGCGAGGGAGTGGAGGTGAGGCGCGGTGTTCCTTGGGACCTACACGCCGCGCCTCGACGACAAGGGTCGGCTCTTCCTCCCGGCCAAGTACCGCATGCCCCTGGAAGCCGGCATCGTCGTCACGAGGGGGCACGAGAAGTCCCTCGTCATCTACCCCGCCGCGGCCTTCGAGTCGCTCGCCGGCCGCGTGCTCGCGATGCCGACGACCAACCGGCGGGCCCGCGCATACTCCCGACTGCTTCTCTCCGGCGCCTCCGACCAGATCCCCGACAAGCAGGGACGCATCTCGATCCCCGGCCACCTGCGCGAGTACGCGAGCCTGAACCGCGACATCACGATCACCGGCAACGGCGACCACCTCGAGGTGTGGGACAGCACCTTGTGGAGCGAGTTCATCGAGACCTACGAGGGCGAGTTCTCCGACCAGGAGGACGAGGTGATCCCCGGACTGATCTGACCGGTCGCGAGCGACCGCGTCGCCACCCCACCGCCCACTGACCTGCACCTCGGCCTCCAGCCGGCGATCGTCCCCGACACGACTTCCCCCGTGCCGGGTCCGGACCGGATGGGGACCAGGGTCCAGGTCAGCGCCACACCAGCAGCCCCGCTCCAGCCCACAGACCAGCCGATGACCGAAGGACGCGCGATGATGATGGACCCCCGTGCCGAGCGGCACGTCCCGGTCCTGCTCGCGCGCTGCGTCGATCTGCTCGCACCGGCGGCCCAGCACCCGGGTGCGGTCATCGTGGACGGGACGCTCGGACTCGGCGGACACAGCGAGGCGCTGCTGCGGGCGTGTCCTGAGGCGCGACTCATCGGGATCGACCGGGACCAGGATGCGCTGCGGATCGCAGGGGAGCGGCTGGCCTTCGCGGGCGAGCGGTTCACGGGTGTTCACGCCGTCTACGACGAGCTGCCCGAGGTGCTCCACCGCGTCGGGGTCAGCCACGTCGACGCCATCCTCTTCGACCTTGGCGTCTCCTCGATGCAGATCGATGAGCGCGACCGCGGGTTCTCCTACATGGCGGACGCCCCCCTCGACATGCGGATGGACCAGAGCGCCGGTCCGAGCGCCTACGAGGTCGTCAACGAGTATGCGTCGGCCGAGCTCGAGCGCGTCATCCGCCGCTACGGCGAGGAGCGCTTCGCCCGCCGTATCGCCAAGCGCATCGTCGCCGCCCGTGAGTCCGGGCCCCTCACCCGCACCGGCCAGCTGGTCGAGATCATCCGCCAGGCGGTCCCCCTGCGGGCGCAGCGCACGGGCGGGCACCCGGCGAAGCGGACGTTCCAGGCGCTGCGGATCGAGGTCAACGCCGAGCTGGTCGTCTGGGAGCGTGCCGTCGCCACGGCCATCGACGCGCTCGCGGTCGGTGGCCGCATCGCCATTCTCAGCTATCACTCCCTCGAGGACCGGATCACCAAGCGGGCCCTCGCCGCCGGAGCGGTCGGCACCACGCCGGCCGGTCTGCCGGTCGAGCTGCCCGAGCACGCACCGTTCCTGCGGCTGCTCACTCGCGGGGCGGAGGAGGCCGATGCCGCCGAGCAGATCGTCAACCCGCGCTCGACCTCGGTCCGGCTGCGGGCCGCCGAGCGCATCCGACCCACCAGCACCCGTCCATCGGCCAAGACAGGGGAACCCCGATGAGCTCCGTCGCCTCCACCGCGCTGCGCAGCACGGCGCCACGAACGCGTCGCCGCGAGGCACCGCGTCCCGTCCTGACCGCCGTTCCGGCGGCCGCTCCGAGCCACGGCGGGATGCTCATCGTCTGCGCCGGGCTGCTGCTCTCGGGCCTGCTCGCGGTGCTGCTGCTCAACATGTCCCTGGCAGAGGGCTCCTTCCGGGTCCACGAGCTGCAGCGGACTGCGGATGAGCTCGCTGAGGCCGAGGCCTCGATCGAGCAGGGCATCACCGCGATCAGTGGCCCGGCCGCCCTCGCCGCGGAGGCCAGCCGGATGGGGATGGTCCCGGCATCGAGCCCGGCGTTCCTCCGGCTCGAGGATGGCGTGGTCCTCGGCGTGGCGGAGCCGGCATCGGGGGACACCGCCTTTAGCGTGGTCGTCAAGCCGCCGCGTCCGGTCCGTCCGGTCACGTTGGCCCCCCCGCGGAGCGCCACCACGACATCCACGGTGAGCGCGGTCTACTCCGCCCTCACAAGATGAGCCCGAGCGGCCGACGCGCCCCAGAGACGACCACCCGCCACCCGCCGAAGGATCGATGAGCCCGCCGGAGAACCCCCGCCCGCCGCGATCCCGGACCGCCCGTCCGGGATCGCGAACCGGGCGACCCTCCGCCGGGAAGCCGGCGCCCAAGGACACGGCAGCGGGGAGGCCCAAGCCCCGACGCGCGCCGGCCAAGGCGGCAGGGACGTCGAAGCCCACGACGCCGAAGACCGCACGTAGCCCCCAGGCGCCACCGCGCAAGCCCACGGCCACCCCGAAGGCGCCAGCGCGCAAGCCCGCGACCACCCGCAAGCCCGCGGCCACCCGCAAGGCGCCAGCGCGCAAGCCCACGCCCACCTCCGTCTCTCGCTCATCGGCACGGGCGGCCCGGCCGGCTCGGCCATCTCGCCCCGCACCGTCGCGGCCGCGGCCGCGGCGCCGACCCATCCAGGTCAACTCGCGCCGGCGCGTCCGCGGGATCCTCGTCATCTCGCTGTTCGTCTTCTCCCTCTTCTCCGTCCAGCTCGTCCGGGTCCAGGGGCTGGACGCCGCCGCCGTCGCGGCCGAGGCGCTCAACCAGCGCAACCGGACCGAGGTGCTCCCGGCGCTGCGCGGTCAGATCGTCGACACCGGGGGGGTGGTCCTCGCACAGAGCATCGAGACGCGCACGGTCACCGTCGACCAGACCGCCGTGCCGGAGTATGTGCAGCGCATCGACGGGGTGCGCACCAAGGTCGGGGTGCGCGGCGCCGCCGAGGCCCTGGCACCCCTGCTCGGGATGAGTGAGGCCCGAGCGCGCGACGCGCTCACCGGGACGGCGCGCTACCGCATCCTCGCCAAGGATGTCGGCGTGCCGGCCTGGCGACGGATCAGCGCTCTCGGCATCCCGGGCGTCTTCAGCGAGCGGACCGCCCGGCGCGACTACCCCCAGTCCACAACGGCTGCCTCCCTGGTGGGCTGGGTCTACGCCGACGGACGGGCCGGTGGGGGAGTCGAGACGATGCTCGACGAGACCCTGGCCGGAGTCAGCGGTTCTGCGAAGTACGAGACCTCACCGAACGGCCGGATCATCCCCAACGGGCGTCAGGTCGTCGAGGACGCAGTGCACGGCCGCAAGGTCCAGCTGACGATCAACTCCTCGATCCAGTGGTACGCCCAGAACGCCCTCGCCCAGGGGATCCGCGGCGTGGGGGGCGACTCCGGCACCATCGTCGTCCAGCACGCCAAGACCGGGGAGCTCCTCGCCGTGGCGTCCTATCCGTCCTACGACCCCAACCGGATCGGCTCCGTCAAGGGCTCGCTCGACAACCTCGCCTTCTCCCAGATCTTCGAGCCGGGATCGACCAACAAGATCGTCACCATGGCGGCCGCGCTCCAGGAGGGCGTGGTCACCCCCGACCAGCCGGTCGTCATCCCCAACCGGCTGCCGCGTGCCGACCAGCGCTTCAAGGACGCCTCCGACCACGCCACGCTCTTCTACACCGCGACCGGGGTGCTCGCCAAGTCGAGCAACATCGGCACGATCCTCATCGGTGAGCGGCTCGAGGCCGAGGTGCTCGAGAAGTACTTCCGCGACTTCGGCATGGGTTCGATGACCGGGGTGGACTTTCCGAACGAGTCACCTGGGCTCGTCACCCCGGCTGCGGAGATGAGCGGCTCGAAGCGCTACACCGTCATGTACGGCCAGGGCATGTCCGTGACGACCATCCAGAGCAGCAGCGCCTTCCAGACCATCGCCAACGGCGGGGTCCGCGTCCAGCCGACGCTCATCAAGGCCGTCGAGGGCGAGGAGGGCGTGATGATCCCAGCCGAGCCGCCCGCGACGAAGCGCGTCATCGACACCCAGGTCGCCGACGACGTCATGATGATGCTCACCGGTGCCGTGGACGAGGGCAGCGCACCACAGGCGCAGATCCCCGGGTACCGCATCGCCGGCAAGACAGGCACCGCGGACCGCTATGACGACCGGCTCGGCCGCTACAGCGGCAAGACCGCGAGCTTCATCGGCGTCGCGCCCGCGGACGACCCCGAGATCGTCGTCACCGTCATCGTCGACAAGCCCCGGACCCAGTTCTACGGCGGACTCGTCGCCGCGCCGATCTTCAAGGACGTCACGACGTATGCTCTGGCTGAGATGGGCATCCCGCCCACCGGAGCGGAGCTCGAGACGCCGGTCCCCATCGAGCTCGACGGGCCCCCTTCGAAGGACGACCCGCGCGTCCTCGGTCCCGAGTACATCCCCTAGCGTCTGGATAATGGTCGCTCGTGTCGTCCCTGCATCCTTCAGCCCCCGCATCGACCCTCGCAGCCTGTGCCGAGGTCGCTGGCGGGCGAGTCCACGGCGATGGGTCGGTCGTCGTGCGTGGAGTCACCCTCGACTCACGTGCCGTCGGTGCCGGTGACCTCTATGCGGCGCTCCCCGGCGCCAACGTCCACGGAGCCTCGTTCGCGGCGTCGGCCGTCGCCTCCGGTGCGGCGGCGATCCTCACCGATGAGGAGGGGCGCGCACTGGTGGCCGACGCCGGTGTCGCGACGCCGCTCCTCGTCGTGCCTGACCCGCGAGCGGTCCTCGGCGCAGTGTCCGCCCACGTCTACGGCACGACGACCTTGCCCGTCCGCCTGATCGGGGTGACGGGAACCAACGGCAAGACGACCACGGCATACCTCCTCTCGTCCGCTCTCGAGGCGCTGGGTCGCACCGTCGGGCTGATCGGGACGGTCGAGACCCGGATCGGTAGCGAGCGGGTCCAGAGCGTGCGGACCACCCCGGAGTCGTCCGACCTGCACCGGCTCCTCGCCGTCATGGCCGAGCGGTCCATCGACGACTGCGTCATGGAGGTCTCGAGCCACGCCCTGGCTCTGCACCGGGTCGACGCAGTCGCCTATGACATCGCCCTGTTCACCAACCTCAGCCAGGACCACCTCGACTTCCATGGCGACATGGAGGGCTACTTCGCCGCCAAGGCGGCGCTCTTCACGCCCGAGCGCTCGCGCCGCGCGGTGATCTGCGTCGACGACGAGTGGGGCGCGCGTCTGGCCCGCGAGGCGACCGTACCTTGCCTCACCCTCGGTCGGGCCCGGGCGGACGAGCCGCCGCCCGACTACGTCGTCGAGGAGAGCGGCGACCTGACCTTCGTCCTCACCGGCCCGGAGGGGCTGAGGCTCTCGTTGCGCTCGGCGCTCCCGGGCGCCTTCAACGTCATGAACACCGCGATGTCGGCCGTCACGCTCCTCGCCCTCGGCCATCCGACCGATGCGGTCGCAGCCGCCGTCCTCACCGACCCGCACGTGCCCGGGCGGATGGAGCGGGTCATCGCCGAGGGTGCGGGCGAGGACACCCCCCTGGCGGTCGTCGACTACGCCCACACTCCGGACGCCGTCGCTGCCGCCCTGGACGCACTGCGAACGCCGGCCGGCGGGCCTCTCATCGTCGTCCTCGGTGCCGGCGGGGAGCGCGACATCGGCAAACGACCGGCCATGGGGAGGGCGGCCGCGAGGGCCGACGTCGTCATCGTCACCGACGACAACCCCCGCGGGGAGGACCCTGCGGCGATCCGCGCAGCAGTCGTCGCCGGGGCTCGGGCCGCCGGCACACCCGCCGTCGTCGAGGAGGTGGCCGACCGTCGGGACGCCATCTCCAGGGCGGTCGAGATCGCCGCCGGAGCAGGGCCGTCCGCCGCGATCGCCATCGTCGGCAAGGGGCACGAGACGGGACAGGAGATCGACGGCGTCGTGCATCCGTTCGACGACCGGCACGAGCTCCGGCGGGCGCTCGCACGCCGTATCGGAGACCGCCCGTGATCCCCCTCTCCCTGACTCACCTGGCCCGGGTCAGCTCCGGGCGGCTGGCCGGCATCAGCGAGCGGGACGCCGAGCGGCTCGTCATCGACGGCCCCGTCGTCACCGACTCGCGCGAGTGCGGCCCCGGTGGTCTCTACGTCGCCCGGGTCGGTGAGCAGGCCGACGGGCACGACTACATCGAGCAGGCACTCGCGGCCGGGGCGGTGGCCGCGATGACGACTCGACCGGTCGCAGGCGTCCCCTGCATCGTCGTCGACGACATCCAGGACGGGTTCGCGGCACTCGCCCGGGGCGTCGTCGACGCTGCCGAGGGCCTGACCATCGTCGCGATCACCGGCTCCTCCGGCAAGACCTCGACCAAGGACCTTCTCGGTCAGGTGCTCGCGGCGGAGGCGCCGACCGTGGCCCCGGAGGGCTCCTACAACTCCGAGGTCGGGGTTCCACTCACGGTCACCCGGGTCACGCCGCAGACCCGCTACCTCGTCGTAGAGATGGGGGCTCGCGGCGTCGGTCACGTCGCCTACCTCACCCGCATCGCGCCTCCCGACGTGGCCGTGGTGCTCAACGTGGGGACGGCCCACCTCGGCGAGTTCGGCTCCCGTGCCGCGATCGCCCAGGCCAAGGGCGAGCTCGTCGAGGCCCTGACCGAGGAAGGCGTCGCCGTCCTCAACCACGACGACGAGGCCGTGGCGGCGATGGGCGAGCGCACCCGGGGCCGCGTCGTCACGGTGAGTGCCGCGGGCGACCGCACGGCCTCGCTCTGGGCCGAGGATGTCGTCCTGGACGACGCCTCGCGACCCCGGTTCACCATCACCGACGGGACATCCCGGTGGCCGATCTCTTTGCCACTGCACGGGATCCACCACGTCGACAACTCTCTCGCCGTGTTCGCCACAGCCCGCGAGTGCGGGTTGGCGCCCGATCGGATCGTGTCTTCTCTCGACGCCGTCCGCTCGGTGAGCCGCTGGCGCATGGAGGTCACCGACCGCGCGGACGGCGTCACGGTCGTCAACGACGCCTACAACGCCAACCCGGACTCCATGCGGGCCGCGCTCAACGCGCTGGCCACGATGGGCCGGGCGCGGCGCACCATCGCCGTCCTCGGGACGATGCTCGAGCTGGGGGAGGAGTCCGACGCCGAGCACGCCGGGGTCGGTCGGTATGCGCTGGACCAGGGCGTCGACCTGCTCGTCTGCGTCGGTTCCGCCGGGCCCGCCCTCGCCTCGGGCGCAGCCGACCACCGGAGCAGATGCCGTGTCGTCGCGGAGGCGGGGGCCGCATACGATCTGCTGATGAGCGAGGTCCGCTCCGGTGACGTCGTCCTCTTCAAGTCCAGCCGTGACGCGGGACTGCGCTACCTTGGCGACCGGGTCGCGGAGCTGCCCGACGGCACCTTCGGCCCTAGCACCGCATGAGCAGCACCGCATGAACAGCACCGCATGAACAGCACCGCATGAACAGCACCGCATGAACAGCACCGCACGAACGAGCACCATACCGACCAGCCGGAGCGACCAGGAAGGAGCGGCTGAATGCTCGCCGTCCTGATCGCGGCCGTCGTCGCGCTGCTCGTCGGTCTGCTCGGGACCCCGATGTTCATCAAGTTCCTCGTCCGGCGCGGCTACGGACAGTTCATCCGCGACGACGGCCCGACGTCGCACCACACCAAGCGCGGCACGCCGACGATGGGCGGCGCCGTCATCATCCTCGGCACCGTGACCGCCTACAGCGTCGCGCATCTGCTCACGTGGACCCCGCCGACGGTGAGCGCGATCCTCGTGCTGTTCGTCATGAGCGGGCTCGGGCTCGTCGGCTTCCTCGACGACTACATCAAGATCAGCAAACAGCGCAGTCTCGGTCTGCGCTCGGCGCAGAAGCTGTTCGGGCAGACCCTCGTCGCGACGATCTTCGCCGTCCTCGCCCTCCAGTTCGCCAACGACCGGTGGCGCACCCCCGCGTCCACGAAGATCTCCTTCGTCCGCGACACCGGCGTCGACCTCGCCTTCGCGGGACCCCTCATCGGGGTCCTCCTCTTCGTCCTCTGGGCCAACCTCATGATCGCCGGCACCTCGAACGGCGTGAACCTCACCGACGGTCTCGACGGACTGGCCACCGGCGCCTCCACCATGGTCTTCGCGGCCTTCGTCCTCATCGGTATCTGGCAGGGCAACCAGAACTGCCAGATCACGCCCGGCCTGAACTGCTACGAGGTCCGAGACCCCCGCGACCTCGCGGTCGTTGCGGCGGCCGGCATGGGCGCCTGCTTCGGGTTCCTCTGGTGGAACGCATCGCCCGCGAAGATCTTCATGGGGGACACCGGCTCGCTCGCCCTCGGCGGTGCGCTCGCCGGCCTGGCCATCACGACCCGGACCGAGCTGCTCATCGTCATCCTCGGCGGTCTCTTCGTCGCGATCACCCTCTCGGTCATCATCCAGGTCGCCTCGTTCAAGACCACCGGCAAACGGGTCTTTCGAATGGCACCGCTACAGCACCACTTCGAGCTGCTCGGATGGGCCGAGGTGACGATCGTCATCCGGTTCTGGATCATCGCCGGCCTCTTCGTCGCCTTCGGCCTGGGCGTGTTCTATGCGGAGTGGGTCGTCGGTGGCGGGTGATCTCAACGCCGTCCACCCGGACGGTGCCGATCCCTTCGACCCGTCCGGGCTGACCGTGCTCGTCACCGGCGGGGGCGTGAGCGGCTTCGCGGCGGCCGACGCCCTCGTCGAGCGGGGCGCCCGGGTCGTGCTCGTCGACGGCGCCGACCCCCTCGCGAGCCCGGGGCTCACGGAGCGCATGCACGTCCTCGAGATCCTCGGGGTGGAGGTGCGCATCGGGCCGGAGCACGTGAGGGACCTGCCCGGCGACCCGGCGGTCGTCTTCGACCTCGTCGTCACCTCGCCCGGTTGGCGTCCGGACCAGCCGGTGCTGGTGGCCGCTGCACGCGAGGGGATCCCCGTCTGGGGTGAGGTCGAGCTCGCCTGGAGGCTGCGTCCGGTCGGTGCGGCACCCTGGCTCACCCTCACCGGCACCAACGGCAAGACGACGACGGTGCAGATGCTCGTCGGGATGCTGCGAGCCGCCGGGCTGCGGGCCTGTAGCGCAGGGAACGTCGGAACCCCCATTCTCGAGGCCGTCCTGCACCCGGAGCCGTTCGACGTCATCGCGGTCGAGCTCTCGAGCTTCCAGCTGCACTGGTCACAGTCGATCTCCCCGCTCGCCTCGGCCTGTCTCAACATCGCGCCGGACCACCTCGACTGGCACGGCTCCTTCGACGCGTACCGTGCCGCGAAGGGCAAGGTCTACGAGCGCACCCGCGTCGCCTGCGTCTACAACGCGGACGACCCGGCGACCGAGGACCTCGTGCGTGAGGCGGACGTCATCGAGGGGGCCAGGGCCGTCGGTTTCACCCTCGGGGTGCCCGGCCGTTCGATGGTCGGTCTCGTCGACGAGGTGCTCGCCGACCGTGCTTTCGTCGAGCAGCGGGACCGGTCGGCGGCCGAGCTGGGGACCCTCGACGACCTCGGCGGCGGCGCGACACCGCCGCCCCACCTCGTCCAGAACGCTCTCGCCGCGGCCGCGCTCGCCCGGGCGGCCGGGGTTCCTCCGGTCGCCGTCCGCGACGGGCTGCGCGGCTTCGTCCCGGAGCCACACCGGATCGCCGAGGTGGCGACGGTCGACGGGGTGCGGTTCGTCGATGACTCCAAGGCCACGAACCCGCACGCTGCCCGGGCCTCGGTGCTCGGCTATGAGCACGTCGTCTGGGTCGCGGGTGGGCTGCTCAAGGGCGCCGACGTCGACGACCTCGTCGCGGACGTCGCGGCACGCCTACGCGCCGCGGTCCTCATCGGCGTCGACCGGGGCCGGATCGCCGAGGCACTGCGGCGACACGCGCCCGATGTCCGCGTCATCGACGTGTCGGCAACGGACACTGAGGTCATGGACCGTGTCGTTGCCCACGCTCTCGATGCTGCCCGCCCGGGCGATGTCGTCCTGCTCGCGCCCGCCGCGGCCTCCATGGACATGTTCGCGCACTATGGGGCCCGCGGCGACGCCTTCGCCGCCGCCGTCCACCGGCTGGCTGAGCGCCGAGCCGGAGGTGCCCCCGGGGGAGGGTGACCGTGAGCGGGACGACGGCTCCACCTCGTGGTTCGATCTCGGCCCGCACGGCACAGGCGGCCGCGACCGTCCGTGAGGCCGGCACCCGGCTGCGGCGCCTCGAGTCGCCGACCACGACCTACTACCTCCTCATCGTCGCGACCACGGTCCTCGTCGGCTTCGGGCTCATCATGGTCCTGTCGGCCTCTGCCATCGTCTCGCTCGCGAGCACCCAGTCCTCCTACACCGTCTTCCGCAACCAGGCCCTCTTCGCCGTCCTCGGCGCCGTCGCGATCCTCATCGCCGTGCGACTCACGCCGCAGATGTGGAAGCGCCTGGCTCTGCCGATCATGCTCGCGGCCATCGCACTCCAGAGTCTGGTCTTCAGCCCCGTCGGCTCCTGCGTCGCCGGCAACTGCAACTGGGTCGACCTCGGACCGTTCGTCGTGCAGCCGAGCGAGGTCCTCAAGCTCGGCCTCGCCCTCCTCGGCGCCGCCATCCTCTCCTCCAAGCGCCGGCAGATCGGGCAGTTCCGGCACGTCCTGATCCCCTACGTCGTCCCGTTCGCGGCCGTCGGCATCGGTCTGGTCCTCTACGGTGAGGACCTCGGGACGGTGCTCATCCTCGGCGCCATCGTCGGGGCGGTCCTCTGGGCCGCGGGAGTGCCCGCCCGCTACTTCGGCTTCGCGGGGGGCCTGTTCGTGGCGCTCGCGGCGGCCATGGTCGTCTACAGCCCCAACCGGCTCGGCCGCTTCGACGTATGGCTCGGGCGCGACACCGACCCCTTCGGAATCGCCCGCCAGAGCATCCACGGCCGCTACGCCTTGGCCGACGGAGGGTGGCTCGGGCTCGGCCTCGGCGGCAGCCGGGAGAAGTGGCAGTGGCTGTCAGAGCCGCACAACGACTTCATCTTCGCCATCATCGGTGAGGAGCTCGGCCTCGGCGGCACCCTCCTCGTCATCGCGCTCTTCCTCCTCATCGCCTACGCGTGCTACCGGATCGTCATGACCTCCGACGACCTGTTCGTCCGGCTGGCGACCGCGGGGATCATGGGGTGGATCGTCGTCCAGGCGATGATCAACATCGGCTCGGTCATCGGGATGCTTCCGGTCATCGGCGTCAACCTCCCCCTCGTCTCCTCCGGCGGGTCCTCGCTCATCATGACGATGACGGCGCTCGGTATCCTCATCTCCTTCGCCCGGCACGAACCGGACTGTGCGGCCGAGCTCGCCTCCCGTCCCCGCCGCCGGCTCATCCCCAGCCAGGTCCGCAGGACCCTGCGCAGGAAGGGTTGACCGACCGTGCACTCCGTCGTCCTGGCCGGAGGCGGCACCGCCGGCCACATCTCACCGCTCCTCGCACTCGCCGACACCCTTCGTGAGCGTCATCCCGGGATCGGGATCGTCATCCTCGGGACTGAGAGCGGGCTCGAGGCCGACCTCGTGCCGGCTCGCGGCTACGACCTCACCGTCATCCCCAAGGTGCCGATGCCACGGCGTCCGAGCGGGGACCTCCTGCGCCTACCCGGTCGACTCAAGAGGGCGGTCGACACCGCCGCCCGGGTGATCCGCGACAGCGGAGCCCAGGTCGTCGTCGGGTTCGGCGGCTACGTGAGCACGCCCGCCTATCTGGCCGGCCGACGGCTGTCGGTGCCGATCGTCATCCATGAGCAGAACGCCCGGCCGGGGCTGGCCAACCGGCTCGGAGCCCGCCTCACCCGGCACGTCGGAGTCACCTTCGCCTCAACTCCACTCGCGCACGCCACCCTCACCGGCATGCCGCTGCGCGAGGAGATCCGCACCCTCGACCGCGGGGCGCGACGAGGCGAGGCGTCCGCCGCGCTCGGCCTCGACCCCAACCTGCCGACCGTCCTCGTCACAGGCGGCAGTCTCGGTGCCCAGCGGCTCAACGAGGCGTTCGCGGGGGCGGCTGCCCGGCTCGTCGAGGCGGGTCTACAGGTCGTCCACGTCACCGGCCGCGGCAAGGAGCTCACCCCCCAGGTTCCCGCCGGTCCAGGCCGGTATGTCGTGCTCGCCTATGCGGACCGCATGGACCTGTGTCTCGCGGCCGCCGACCTCGTCGTCGCACGCTCGGGCGCCAACACCGTCTGCGAGCTCAGTGCCGTCGGCGCCCCGGCGGTCTTCGTGCCGCTGCCGATCGGCAACGGCGAGCAGCGACTCAACGCTAGGGACGTCGTCGAGGCGGGAGGCGCCGTCGTGGTCGAGGACGCCGAGGTGACCGCGGACTGGGTCGCGGACACGGTCATCCCGCTCGCTCTCGATGCGGACCGGATCGCCCGGATGTCAGCGGCCGCGGCCGCGGTCGGCGTCCGCGACGGACACGACCGCCTCGCCGACCTCGTCGAGCGGGCGGCGGGTGCGCCGTGACCGAGCCACGTTTCGACCTCGGCGCGGTCGTGCCCCCGGTGCTGGACCTGGGCCGGGTCCACTTCATCGCGATCGGCGGCGCGGGGATGTCCGCTGTCGCCCGTCTTATGCTCGCCGCCGGCGTCCCGGTGACCGGGTCCGATGCGAGGGACTCCGGCCTCCTGCGGTCGCTTGCGGCGGCAGGGGCCGTGGTCCATGTCGGTCATGCCGCGGAGCACGTCACCGGGGTCGACACGGTCGTCGTCTCCTCGGCCATCCGTGAAGACAACCCGGAGCTCCTCGCGGCGCGGCGCCTGGGCCTGCGGGTCCTGCACCGGTCCCAGGGACTGGCCGCACTCGGAGCGGGTCGCCGGGTGCTGGCGGTCGCAGGAGCCAACGGCAAGACGACGACGACGTCGATGGTCGTCGTTGCGCTGAGCGGGGCCGGGGCCGCACCGACGTTCGCCTCCGGCGCCGAGATTCCGCAGGAGGGCACCAACGCCACGCTGGGTTCGGGGCCCGACTTCGTCGTGGAGGCGGATGAGAGTGACGGGTCGTTCGTCGTCTACCGCCCCGACACGGCCATCGTCACCAACGTCCAGCCCGACCACCTCGACTTCTATGGCGACCTGCCCGGAGTCGAGGCCGGCTACCGCCGGTTCGTCGACTCGATGGCCATCGGCGGCCTCCTCGTCGCCTGCGCCGACGATCCCGGAGCCTTCGACCTGGCCGAGTATGCCCGCGGCACCGGTCGCCGAGTGCTCACCTACGGCGTGAGCACCGGTGCCGACATCCGGCTGCTCGACCCGACCCCGACGGAGGAGGGTGGGCGTGCGGGGCTCGCCGTCGCCGGACACCGGCACGACCTCGTCCTCCAGGTCCCCGGGCGGCACAACCTCGAGAACGCGGCCGGCGCATACGGCGCCCTCACGGCCGGGTGCGGACTCGGTCCGCAGACGGCTCTGGACGGACTCGCCACCTTCACCGGAGCCGCGCGACGCTTCGAGTCCCACGGGGACCACGACGGCGTGCGCGTCATCGACGACTACGCACACAACGCCCCCAAGGTGACGGCGGCCGTGCGGACCGGCGCCGAGATGGCCCGCCGCAGGGGTGGGCGGCTCGTCGTCGTGTTCCAGCCGCATCTGTACACCCGCACCCGCGACTTCGCGGAGGGCTTCGCAGCCGGACTGGCCCCTGCCGACGAGATCGTTCTCCTCGACATCTACGGTGCGCGCGAGGACCCCGTCGCCGGCATCACCAGTGACCTCATCGCGGGTCCCCTGAGGTCGGCGCCGGGGGAGCGGACCGTCTCGCGTGCCGCGAGCTTCGAGGCTGCAGTGAGGGCCGTGACCGCCGTAGTGCGTCCCGGCGACGTCGTCATGACCATCGGTGCCGGAGACGTCACCATCCTCGCGCCCCGGATCGCCGCCGCGCTCGCGACCCGTCCCGAGGCGACGCGATGACGGCCGGGCGAGGCGCCGCAACCGTGCAGACGCCAGGGCGCGCAGCGGCAGTCTCGTCCGCTCGCGCGACGGCCGAACGGGCCTCGGCTCAGGAACGGTTCGACCGCCGCGTCCACGCTCGACGTCGTCGCACCTGGAAGATCGCCGGTGCGCTCGTCGCCCTCGGAGTCGCTCTCGGCGGTGCGTGGTGGGTGCTGTGGCGCAGTGACTGGCTGCTCGTCGAGACCGTCGTCGTGGCCGGTGCCGAGCCACGGTGGGAGGAGACGATCCGCATCACGGCCGCCGTCAGTCAACTTCAACCTATGGTCGAGGTTGATACCGGAACGGCCTCCTCCGTCGTCGAGGAGCTCCCGGTCGTGAAGGAGGCTCGGGTGCTCCGGTCCTGGCCGAGGACGATCACCATCGAGGTCACCCAGCGCGAGCCGGTGCTCGCGGTCCGCGAGGGCTCGGGCCGGTTCGCCCTCGTCGATGACGAGGGCGTCACGGTGGAGGTCGTCGCCGAGGCGCCGGACGGCGTGCCCACGCTGCTCACCCGGGGCGAGTCCGGCGCCACGTCGGCCTCCTATCGTGCCGCCTGGGCCGTGCTGTCGGCGCTACCCGACTCCTTGAAGGGGGAGGTCACGACCGCGACGGTCTCCAGCGCCGAGCTGCTCACTCTCGAGCTGGGGGAGCGCACCATCGTCTGGGGAGGACCGCAGGACCTCGACCTCAAGCTCAGCGTCGTGGAGGCACTGCTCGCTGCCGGCGAGAGCTACATCGACGTGAGCGCACCGCGCACTCCGGTGACGCGCCCGGCCTGATCCGCTGCCGCCGAGTGTGGCGCATGGGACGGATGTGACGCAACAGGTGCGTCGAGGCGCATGAAAGTGGCGACACGCGCGCGCGCAACGTTGCTTGCCCTGCCCACCCGACATAGCGTCATGTCAGCAGTTCGTGACACACGACCATAACTCTAGACCTAACTCTAAACCTCACATTGAGACCCTGACCGGGTCGACATGTTCCCATCATGTGAAAGGCCCCTCACCGTGGCAACTCCCCAGAACTACCTGGCCGTCATCAAGGTCGTCGGCATCGGCGGTGGTGGCGTCAACGCCATCAACCGGATGATCGAGGTGGGCTTGAAGGGCGTGGAGTTCATCGCGATCAACACCGACGCTCAGGCGCTTCTCATGAGCGACGCCGACGTCAAGCTCGACGTCGGGCGCGAGCTCACCCGCGGCCTGGGCGCCGGCGCCGACCCCGAGGTCGGTCGCCGGGCGACCGACGACCACTCGGAGGAGATCGAAGAGGTCCTGCGTGGCGCCGACATGGTCTTCGTCACCGCCGGCGAGGGTGGCGGCACCGGGACCGGAGGGGCGCCGGTCGTCGCCCGGATCGCCCGATCCCTCGGGGCGCTGACCATCGGTGTCGTGACGCGACCCTTCACCTTCGAGGGTCGTCGCCGGGCCAGTCAGGCCGAGACGGGGATCGCCGACCTCCGCGAAGAGGTCGACACGCTCATCGTCATCCCCAACGACCGGCTCCTCTCGATCAGCGACCGGGCAGTGAGCGTTCTCGACGCGTTCCGCAGCGCCGACCAGGTCCTGCTCTCCGGTGTCCAGGGCATCACCGACCTCATCACAACGCCGGGCCTGATCAACCTCGACTTCGCCGACGTCAAGTCGGTCATGCAGGGCGCCGGGTCGGCGCTCATGGGCATCGGGTCGGCACGCGGCGAGGACCGCGCCGTGCAGGCGGCCGAGCTCGCCATCTCGAGTCCGCTCCTCGAGGCCAGCATCGACGGAGCCCACGGTGTGCTGCTCTCCATCCAGGGTGGCAGTGACCTCGGTCTGTTCGAGATCAACGAGGCGGCCCGACTGGTCCAGGAGGCGGCCCACCCGGAGGCCAACATCATCTTCGGTGCCGTCATCGACGACGCCCTCGGTGACGAGGTGCGCGTCACCGTCATCGCCGCCGGCTTCGACGGCGGGAGCCCGAAGAAGCGTGGCGACGACATGGCGCTCGGCACCGTGCAGGGCGGAGGTGCGGCCGTGCCGCGCACCCACGAGGCGTCGACGCCGGCACAGGGCACCGTCTCGAGCGCTGCAGCAGGCTCGTCGAGCCAGGGCGCCCGGCGTGAGGACGACGTAGCGCGTCCGGACGCCCAGGCAGCCCCTGCTGCAGAGACCGAGCAGCGAAGCGGATCAGCTGGCCCGCCGGCAGCGCCCGCCGCGGAGCAACCGCAGCAGTCGGTCCCCAAGGCAGTGACGTTCGACGACGACGAGGACCTCGACGTTCCCGACTTCCTCAAGTAGTGACCGCCGACGCCTGGTGGTGGTCCGAGCGGCGCCGGGGCGCCGTGCTCGGCTTCACCCGGCGTGGGCGAGGTGCCTCCACCGGAGTCCATCGAGGACTCAACCTCGGGCGGCACGTCGAGGACGACGAGGGTCGCGTTGAGCGCAACCGAGCGACGGTCCTCCACGAGATCGCTGTCCTAGCGGGCACCGGCGCGGCGACGATCGAGCCCGTCTTCATGCACCAGGTCCACGGCGCGCAGGTGCGGGTCGTGTCCGGGGCGGCGGAGCGTGGCGGCACGCATGACTCCTGTGACGGGATCGTCACCACGCGGACCCAGGTCGCGCTGTTCGCGCTCGTGGCCGACTGCACCCCGGTCCTGCTCCTCGATGAGGAGGCCCGCGTGGCGGCGGCCGTCCATGCGGGCCGGCCGGGCATGCTCGCCGGCGTCGTCCCCGCGGCGGTGGCGACCATGCGTCAGCTGGGCGCGCAGCGCATCGCGGCGGTCGTGGGGCCGTCGGTCTGCGGCCGCTGCTACGAGGTGCCCGAGCAGATGCGCGCCGACGCCGCGGCCGCCGAGCCGGTCTCGGCTGCGGTCACGTGGGACGGGACCCCATCCATCGCCGTCGCGGCCGGGGTGGTCGAGCAGCTGCGCCGAGAGGACGTCGAGGTCACGTGGGTGCCCGGCTGCACGAAAGAGGACGAGGAGCTGTACTCCTACCGCCGCGACGGCCGCACCGGCCGCTTCGCGGGCGTCATCATGCTCACTGAGCAGGCAACGGAGCAGGCAACGGAGCAGACGGGAGTGACCTCGTGACTGAGAGCCGCCGGGACGAGCTGCAGGAGCGCTTGGCGCGCACCGAGGAGCGGATCACTGCCGCCTGCCGCTCTGCCGGCCGAGCCCGTGACGACGTGACGCTCATCGTCGTCACGAAGTTCTTCCCCGCCACCGACGTGGCGACTCTCGTCGACCTCGGGGTGCGGGACATGGGGGAGAACCGTGACCAGGAGGCCAAGGCCAAGGTCGGCGAGCTCGAGGCGCTGCTCGGCCCCGGGGGGCGGATGCCGCGCGTTCACTTCATCGGGCAGGCGCAGCGCAACAAGGCCGCGTCGATCGCGCACTATGCCGACGTCATCCACTCGGTCGACCGTGAGCGCCTCGCAGCGGCCCTTGACCGGGGAGCCGCGAGCGCCGGCCGGACCCTCGATGTCCTCATACAGGTCGACCTCGACCCCGTTCCGGACCCCGGGCGTGGCGGAGCCGTCCCTGCGGACCTGCCCTCCCTGGCCGATGCCATCGCCGGACTGGAGCACCTTCGCCTCCGCGGGCTGATGACGGTCGCCCCACTGGGGATGGAGCCCGACGCGGCCTTCGGACGCCTCGCCGAGCTCGCCGAGGAGCTGCGCTCGGTCCATCCGCAGGCGCGCTGGATCTCGGCCGGAATGAGCGCGGATCTCGAGTCGGCGGTGAGATATGGCGCGACACACCTGCGTGTCGGCACGGCAATCCTCGGTTCTCGCCCGTCACACCGGTAACTTCAAACACGAACTTCACCTCGATCACGAACGTCGGTCCCGGCGAGAACACGAAGTCAGGAGCTTTCATGGGCGGCGCACTGCACAAGACGATGGTCTACCTCGGACTCAAGGACGAGGGTGAGCGCTACGACGACGAATACTACGAGGACTTCGACGCTCAGGACGGGTTCGAGGAGTCCGCCGAGGCTCCCCAGGCGGAGGAGGACCAGTCCGCCTCGGTCACCCCGCTTCGCAGCGGATCCGCCAACGTGCGGCTCGTCCAGAACCGCGACCTCGGAGCGATCCGGCGGATCACGACGATCCACCCGCGCACGTACAACGAGGCCCGCGTCATCGGCGAGAGCTTCCGCGACGTCACGCCGGTCATCATGAACCTCACCGAGATGAGCGACGCCGATGCCAAGCGTCTCGTCGACTTCGCCGCCGGTCTCGTCTTCGGGCTGCGTGGCAGCATCGAGCGCGTCACCTCGAAGGTCTTCCTCCTCTCTCCGCACGGGGTCGAGGTCGGCAACGGGGAGACCACGGGAACCCCTGCGCGCACGGCTCCGTTCAACCAGAGCTGAGACCGCGCCGGCGTCGGCCGGTGGGACCTGACGTGAGGAGCAGTGGCATTCGATGGACACGATCCGTGGAGTCATCGGCTTCGTCCTCTACCTGTATCTGCTCGTCCTCTTCGCCCGGCTGATCCTCAGCTGGGTGCAGGTCTTCTCCCGTGACTGGCAGCCCAAGGGCCCGGTGCTGGTTCTCGCCGAGACCGTGTACTCCCTCACCGATCCGCCGCTCAACGCCCTTCGCCGGGTCCTGCCGCCACTACGGGTCGGGGGCGTCGCCCTTGACCTGGCCTTCTTCGTGGTGGTTCTGGTCGTCTACGTCCTCCTCGCGATCGTCTGAAGCTCCCGGTCCGCACCCTGCAGGTCCCGACTGAGTGGTCCGAGTGTGGCTCCGCCATGCCATTGCCTCTACAGTGGACCAGGTGCCTGGTGTGGCGCCGGATCCCTCCGCGCCACGCGATCGATTCCCGGCGACGTTGATGAGCAACGTCGATACTGAAAGAGGTGACAGATGGCGCTGACGCCCGAGGACGTCCTCAACAAGACGTTCACTCAGACGCAGTTCCGCAAGGGGTACGACGAGCGCGAGGTCGATGACTTTCTCGATGAGATCGTCGCCGAGATGCGCCGCTCTACCCAGGCGGGCGAGGAGCTGCGCTCGCAGCTCAACGACTGTCGCGCCGGCCGCGGCCTCGCAGCGGTGCCGACGGACGGCGAGCAGGCGGAGTCGACCGCTCAGCTGCAGGCGATGCGGAGCTCGCACCAGGACCTGCAGAGCCGGTTCTCGGCTGTCAACGCCGACCTCGAGACCCTGACTGCGGAGAACCAGTCGCTCACCGCCCGGATCGCCGACCTCGAGGCCCAGCTGGGCGATGTCGACCAGCGCGCCGCCGGGAGCGCGGACGAGGTGTCCGCCCTCGAGCAGCAGCTTCGGGAGGCGGAGGAACGAGCCCAGGCCGCGCAGACGCGGGCCGAGCAGCTCGAGCGTGACGCTCACGCGTCCGCCGACACGGTCACTGAGTACGAGGACCGGATCGCCGAGCTGGAGCGCCGCGCGAGCGACGCCGAGCGTCGTGCCGACGAGGCCGACCAGCGTGTGGCTGCGTCTGCCGCGTCCGCGGAGGAGGCGGCGGAGGCCGCCGACGGTGCCGCCGACAGCCGGGTGACTGCGGCCGCCCAGCGCGCGGAGCAGGCCGAGCGCGAGGCACAGGAGCGCATCGAGCGCGCCCGTGCCGAGGCGGAGCAGGCCGAGCGCGAGGCCGAGCAGCGCGCCGCTGAGGCTGCCCGACAGGGCGAGGAAGCGGCCGCGAGCCAGCAGGTCGCCTTCGCCGGGTCGGTCGACGACACCGGCACGATGCGGGCCATCGGTGGCAGCGACAACGCTGCCGGCATCATCGCACTCGCGCAGCGGGTCCACGACGAGCACATCGCCGAGGGCGAGTCTCGCCGCCAGAGCCTCTTCGATGAGGGCCAGAGCCGGTATGACGAGCTTCTGTCGACGGGTCAGTCCCAGCATGACGAGCTCATCTCCACAGCGCAGGCCCGTCACGACGAGCTGCTCTCGACGGGTCAGTCCCAGCATGACGAACTCGTCTCGACCGGGCAGGCCCGTCACGACGAGCTGGTCTCGACCGGGCAGAGCCAGCATGACGAGCTGGTCTCGACCGGGCAGGCACAGCATGACGAGCTGGTCTCGACCGGGCAGGCACAGCATGACGAGCTGGTCTCGACCGGGCAGGCACAGCACGACGAGCTGGTCTCGACCGGGCAGGCACAGCACGACGACCTCATCGCCGAGGCCACGGCTCGTCACGAGGAGCTCATCACCGAGGCTCGGGAGCGCTCCACCGGGATGGTCCACGAGGCACAGCAGCGCAAGCAGCAGATCCTCGAGGAGCTCGCCGCCGAGCGGACGCGCCTGGAGCAGAAGATCGACGAGCTGCGCACCTTCGAGCGCGACTACCGGTCGCGACTCAAGTCCTTCATCACTGGCCAGCTCGCGGGGCTCGAGGACATGACCAGCGAGGGCGCGTCGAGCGCTGACGAGCAAGAAGAGGTCTCGGCCAGCTAGCCGCCGACCGCAGCGATCACCCTGACGTGGGGTGGGACACCGAAGGGTGCCCCACCCCACTGTCGTCCCCAGCGGCCGCGACGGCTCATCAGGTGGCCCGCGCGGTGAGATCGTGGAAATCATGCCCCGTTCCGGCGTCCGCGGCCGCCTGCGCTCGCTAACATGCGCTCACGCCATACCTACGGAACCGTCGTGAGGGGGGTGTTTTCATGGGCCCAGTGAAGGGAAGTGCAGGGACGATGGCCGCCACGAGAGCGTCAGGGACGAAGAAGGCAGCAGCGCCGAGGAAGACAGCAGCGACGAAGGCAACACCGAAGAAGGTCCCACCGACGAAGGCCACAGCGACGAAGGCCACCGCGAAGTCGGCGAGAGGGGCCAGGCCTTCCGCCCGCATGCTCGTCAAGCCTGACGAGAAGCCCTGGTCCGCCAAGGAGCTCGCGGCGCTGCGCGCCGAGATCGAGGGCGACATCGCTCACCTGGAGGAGGAGATCGCCACCGCTGAGTCTGAGTTGTTCGTCCTCATGAACGACGGGGGGGACGGTGCGGGCGACGACCAGGCCGACGCCGGCGCCAAGACCTATGAGCGCGAGCAGGAGATCTCGCTCGCCAACAACGCGCGTGACCTGCTCGACCAGAACCGCCGGGCACTGCAGCGAATGGACGACGGGAGCTACGGCGTCTGCGAGAGCTGCGGCGAGCCGATCGGGAAACTTCGACTTCAGGCCGCTCCCCGTGCGACCCTATGCTTGCCATGCAAGACGAAAGAGGAGCGCCGCTGACCGGGCGCCAGGACCCGAAAGGGTCGACCGGGGCCTCAGCGCAGGCCGACGCGGGCCCGCTCGAGCGCAATCCTCGCCTCGCCTGGGCCGCGCTGCTCATCGCCGTCGGCACCGTGCTCGTCGACCAGGGCACCAAGGTCTGGGCCCTGCGCGCGCTCACCCCGGGCGAGTCCATCGGGATCGTCGGCGATCTCCTGCGGCTCACCCTCATCCGCAACGCAGGTGCTGCCTTCTCGATCGTCAACCAGGCCACCTGGCTGCTCACGCTCGTCTCGGTCGTGATCCTCGTCGTCATCCTCCGGTCGATCCGCAGACTCGGTCACTGGGGCTGGACGCTCGCTCTGGGGCTGCTCCTCGGCGGCGCGGTAGGCAACCTCATCGACCGGATCCTGCGCGAGCCGGGCGTCGGTCGAGGTCACGTCATCGACTTCATCGACTACGGCGGGCTGTTCGTCGGCAACGTGGCCGACATCGCGATCGTCGTGGCGGCAGGGTCGATCGCGGTCCTCGCCTGGCGAGGCATCGGACTCGATGGCAGTCGCGAGACGGACCGTCCCCACCCGCGTGACGGCGAGGAAGACGGCTCCCCGAGAGCCGCGGTGAGGACCGACGATGAGTGACGTGCGGACCGTGCTCGTTCCCGACGGGTTGGACGGAAGCAGGGTGGACGCCGCGGTGGCCCGGCTCTTCGGGCTCTCCCGGACCAAGGCCGCCGACGTCGCGACGCGCGGCGGCGTCCGGATCGACGGATCGGCGGTGGCCAAGTCCGCCATGGTGAGGGCCGGCTCGCAGCTCGAGATCGAGCTGCCGAGCGCCCCCAGCTCACCCTCGGTGGAGGTCATCGCAGAGCCCGTGCCGGGGATGCGGATCGTCCACGATGACGAGGACATCGTCGTCGTCGACAAGCCGGTGGGGGTCGCCGCGCACCCGAGCGCCGGGTGGAGCGGTCCGACGGTCATCGGCGGCCTCGCTGCCGCGGGTTACCGCATCTCGACGTCCGGCGCGAGTGAGCGGCAGGGAGTCGTCAGCCGGCTCGACGTGGGCACCTCGGGGCTGATGGTCGTCACCAAGAGCGAGCGCGCATACTCGATCCTCAAACGGGCCTTCAAGGAGCGGCGGGTCGAGAAGACCTACCACACGCTCGTGCAGGGACTGCCCGACCCTCTCGTGGGCACGATCGACGCGCCGATCGGCCGACACCCCGGACACGACTACAAGTTCGCCGTCATGGAGTCCGGCAAGCCGGCCGTGACCCACTACGAGCTGCTCGAGGCCTTCCGACGCGTGTCGCTGCTCAGCGTGCGCCTCGAGACCGGCCGCACCCACCAGATCCGGGTGCACATGGCTGCGATCAAGCATCCCTGTGTCGGCGATCCGCTCTACGGCGCCGACCCCACGCTCGCTGCCCGACTGGATCTGGACCGCCAGTGGCTGCACGCGACCGGTCTGGGCTTCGAGCATCCGGGCTCGGGAGAGTGGGTTGCCTTCGAGAGCACCTACCCCGACGATCTGGCGCAGGCGCTGGAGCGGCTCGAGTCCCGCTGACGGGGCCGACACGCGCACGGCGACGACACGGCGTCGCGACACGCCGAGGAGTGTCGGAGGGGCGACCTACGATGGGTGGCGCCATGGGAAATGCTGACTCGTTCGTCCACCTGCACGTCCATACCGAGTACTCCATGCTCGACGGGGCTGCGCGCATCGGTGACCTCTTCACCAAAGCCGAGCAGATGGGGATGCCGGCGGTGGCGATGACCGACCACGGCTACCTCTTCGGTGCACACGAGTTCTGGAGGAAGGCCCAGGGGACGTCGGTCAAGCCGATCATCGGGCTCGAGGCCTACGTCACCCCGGGGACCCACCGCACCGACCGCCAGCGGGTCACGTGGGGCGACGAGCGCACCCGCAGGGGCGACGACGTCTCCGGCGGTGGCCTCTACACCCATATGACGCTCCTCGCCCGCTCCACCGAGGGGATGCACAACCTCTTCCGGATGGACAGCCAGGCATCCCTTGACCAGGAGTTCGCGAAGTACCCGCGCCTGGACCGCGAGCTGTTGCACCGCTACGGCGACGGGCTCATCGCCACGACGGGCTGCCCGTCCGGTGAGATCCAGACGCGGCTGCGACTGGGCCAGTACGACGCAGCCAAGGCCGCCGCAGCGGAGTTCCGTGACATCTTCGGTGCGGAGAACTACTTCTGCGAGGTGATGGACCACCAGAACGAGATCGAGCGGCGCACCATCAAGGACCTGCTCCGCCTCGCCAAGGAGCTCGATCTGCCACTCCTGGCGACCAACGACTCGCACTACACCAACCCCGAGGACGCGACGGCCCACGCCGCGCTCCTCTGCGTCCAGTCTGGCTCGACCTTGATGGACCCGGACCGGTTCAAGTTCGACGGCCAGGGCTACTACCTACAGTCCCCGGAGGAGATGCGCCGCACCTGGCGAGAGCTCCCCGAGGCATGCGACAACACACTGCGGGTGGCCGAGATGTGCGAGGTCTCCTTCACCGAGGGTGAGGGACGCTACATGCCGGAGTTCCCCTGCCCGCCGGGGGAGAGCGAGCGTTCGTGGTTCATCAAGGAGGTCTACCGGGGCCTGCAGGAGCGGTTCCCGGGGGGCGTGCCCGAGTATGCGCGCACCCAGGCCGACTACGAGATCGACGTCATCGTCTCCAAGGGCTACCCCGGCTACTTCCTCGTCGTCGCCGACTTCATCACCTGGGCCAAGGGCAACGGCATCCGGGTCGGTCCCGGGCGCGGCTCGGGGGCCGGGTCGATGTGTGCCTACGCAATGAAGATCACCGATCTCGACCCGGTGCCGCACGGGTTGATCTTCGAGCGGTTCCTCAACCCTGAGCGCATGTCGATGCCCGACTTCGACGTCGACTTCGACGAGCGACGGCGTGGTGACGTGATCAAGTACGTCACGGACAAGTACGGCTCGGAGCGGGTCGCGCAGATCGTCACCTACGGCACGATCAAGGCCAAGCAGGCGGTCAAGGACGCCGCCCGGGTCATGGGGCACCCGTTCTCCGTCGGCGAGTCCCTCACCAAGGCGATGCCCGCGGACCAGATGGGCAAGGGCGTCTCGCTCTCGGGCATCTACGACACCGAGCACCCTCGCTACGGGGAGGGCAAGGAGTTCCGCGACCTCGTCGAGACCGAGACCCACCTGCAGGAGGTCGTCGAGACCGCCAGGGGACTCGAGGGGCTGAAGCGGCAGTGGGGCGTCCACGCCGCCGGCGTCATCATGTCGAGCGAGCCGCTCATCGACCTCATCCCGATCATGAAGCGGGTGCAGGACGGGCAGATCATCACCCAGTTCGACTATCCGACGTGTGAGTCGCTCGGTCTGGTCAAGATGGACTTCCTCGGCCTGCGCAACCTCACCATCCTCGACGACGCCCTGGCCAACATCGTGGCCAACCGGGGCCAGGAGATCGATCTCGACGAGCTGTCCCGCACGCTCGACGACAAGGCCTCCTACGAGCTGCTCGGCCGGGGCGACACCCTGGGGGTCTTCCAGCTCGACGGCGGCGGGATGCGCACCCTGCTGCGACTCATGCAGCCGGACAACTTCGAGGACATCTCCGCGGCGCTCGCGCTGTACCGACCTGGACCGATGGGCGTCAACGCCCACACCAACTTCGCCCTCCGCAAGAACGGCAAGCAGGAGCTCATTCCCCTCGACCCCGAGCTGAAGGGCAAGCTCCAGCCCGAGATGATGGAGGCGC
Source organism: Dermatophilaceae bacterium (assembly GCA_046260445.1). GTDB lineage: Bacteria > Actinomycetota > Actinomycetes > Actinomycetales > Dermatophilaceae > F2B08. Next base: position 35,763 of record JBHEPF010000043.1, read on the forward strand.
TGGAGCCGATCCTCGGCACGACCTACGGCCTGGTGATCTACCAGGAGCAGGTGATGGAGATCGCCCAGAAGCTCGCCGGCTACACCCTCGGCAGCGCCGACCTGCTACGCCGGGCGATGGGCAAGAAGAAGAAGGAAGTGCTCGACGCCGAGTACGTTCCGTTCTCCGACGGCATGAAGAGCAACGGCTTCAACGAGGAGTCGATCGCGTCCCTCTGGGGCGTTCTCGTCCCCTTCTCGGACTACGCCTTCAACAAGGCGCACACGGCCGCATACGGTCTCGTCTCGTACTGGACCGCCTATCTCAAGGCGAACTACCCGGCCGAGTACATGGCGGCGCTGCTCACGAGCGTCGGTGACGACAAGGACAAGTCGGCGCTCTACCTCGGGGAGTGTCGCCGCATGGGCATCAAGGTGCTCCCGCCCGACGTCAACGACTCGATCGGTCAGTTCGCCGCCGTCGGCTCCGACATCCGCTTCGGGCTGCAGGCGATCCGCAACGTCGGCCACAACGTCGTCGAGGAGATCATCCGCGCGCGTGCGGAGAAGGGCCGCTTCGCCTCGTTCCGGGACTTCCTCTCCAAGTGCTCGGCGGTCGTCGCGAACAAGCGCACCATCGAGTCGCTCATCAAGGCCGGTGCGTTCGACGGTCTCGGGGAGCCGCGGATGGGGTTGCTGCGCGTCCACGAGGAGTACGTCGACGCGGTCGTCGCGATGAAGCGCGCCGAGGCGATCGGCCAGGACTCGCTCTTCGGGGGTCTCGGACTCGGCGAGGACGACGGGGCCTCCGGGGACGGTCTCATGGGGCTGCCCCCCGTGCCGCAGACCGAGTGGGACAAGAGCGCGCTGCTCACCTTCGAGCGGGAGATGCTCGGTCTCTACGTCTCCGACCACCCGCTCCTCGGTATCGAGCATGTCCTCGACCGGCACGCCGACACCCCGATCTCCTCGCTCACCCAGGACGAGTCCAAGTCCGAGGGTCACGTCGTCACCATCGCGGGTCTCATCACCTCGCTCACGCAGAAGCGCAACAAGAAGGGCGACCTCTACGCCATCGCGACGCTCGAGGACCTCGATGGCGCCGTCGAGGTGTTCTTCTTCGCCAAGACGTGGATGACGGTGCACACCATGCTCGGCACGGACGTCGTCTGCGTCGTCAAGGGCCGCGTCAACAAGCGTGACGAGTCGGTCTCGCTCTACGCCTCCGACGTCACATTGCCCGACCTCACCGACGGGCCCCGTGGCCCCGTCGTGCTCCACATGGAGACGATGCGGGCGACGAGCGGACGGATCTCCGAGCTCGGTGAGGTGCTTCGCAACCACCCCGGTGTCACCGAGGTGCAGCTGCGACTGCGTCAGCCGGGCCGCTCGACGACGCTGCGTCTGCAGCACCGGGTCTCCGCGTCCGAGGCGCTGTTCGGGGACCTCAAGGCGCTCCTGGGGCCGGGGTGCCTCGGCGCCTGAGTCGCTCCGTAGGCTTGGCCGACATGACCTTCCCTGAGCCGCCGCGCGCCTCGCGGCGACCGCAGACCCGCACCCACCACGGTGAGACCGTCGAGGACGCCTACGAGTGGCTACGGAACAAGGACGACCCGGAGGTCATCGCCTACCTCGAGGCGGAGAACGCCTATGCCGAGGCCCGCACCGCGCACCTCGCCCCCCTGCGTCGGCGCATCTACGACGAGATCAAGGCGCGTACCCAGGAGACGGACACGAGTGTCGCCGTCGGCAGCGGCCCGTGGTGGTACTACACCCGTACGCAGGAGGGCGGCGCCTACGGCATCCACGCCCGGTCCCCTCGCACGCCCGACGCGCCGCGTCCTGACCTGAGCATGGGCGAGCCCGTCCCCGGCGAGCAGGTCCTCCTCGACGCCGACGCGCTCGGGGCCGGCCGCGAGTACTTCGCGCTCGGCTCGTTCGCGGTCAGCGCGGACCACCGGACCCTCGCCTACTCGGTCGACGTCGCCGGCGACGAGCGCTTCGACCTCGTCGTGGTCGACCTCGACACCGGCCTGGTGCGAGAGGACGAGATCCGCGGGGTCGGCTATGGGGCCGAGCTGACGACGGACGGATCGGTCGTCTACGTCACCCGCGTCGACGACACCTGGCGCCCGCACGAGGTCTGGCGGTATGCCGTGGGCGGCGGCGTCGACAGCGGCGAGATGGTCTTTCGCGAGGCTGACGAACGCTTCTGGCTCGGTCTTGGCTCCAGCCGCGACGATCGGTTCATCCACATCGGGCTGGGGTCGAAGGTCACGTCGGAGCACTGGCTCATCGACGCGACCGACCCGGGCGCGCGTGCCCGCTGCGTCGCGCCGCGGAGGGACGGCGTCGAGTACGACGTCGAGGTCGCCGGGGAGCGGCTCCTCATCGTGCACAACGCCGACCATCTCAACAGCGACCTCGCGTGGGCGCCGCTGAGCGCGACCAGCGTCGAGGACTGGCGGCCGCTGCTCGCGAGCGCGCCGGGGGAGCGGTTCCAGTCCGTCGACGCCTTCGACGACGTTCTCGTCCTCTCGCTCCGGTCGCAGGGGCTGACGGCGCTCCGGGTGCTGCACCGCGACGACACGCACGACGCCGGTTGGCGCGTCGGCGACGACCTCACCTTCGAGGAGAAGATCCACACCGTCGCCCTCGGCCCGAACGAGGAACGCGATGTCACCTCCGTGCTCGTGGCCTACGAGTCCTACCTCACCCCGCGGACCGTGCTCGAGGTCGACCTCGTCACGGGCGCGCAGGAGGTGCTCCGGCGGATGCCGGTCCTCGGGGACTACGACGCCAGCGCATACGTCCAGCGGTGGCTGTGGGCCACCGCTCCGGACGGGACACAGGTGCCGGTCTCGCTCGTCACTGCCAAGGACGCCGAGCCGGACGGCGCCCGGCCCGGGTTCCTCACCGGCTACGGCTCCTACGAGAACGCCCACGACCCCTACTTCTCCATCGCCCGGCTCAGCCTGCTCGAGCGTGGCGTCGCGTTCGCCGTCGCCCACGTCCGCGGTGGCGGTGAGATGGGCCGCGAGTGGTACGAAGAGGGCAAGATGCTCCACAAGCGCACCACCTTCACCGACTTCATCGCGGTGGCCCAGCACCTCCTCGACGAGGGGTGGGTCGCGCGGGACCGGCTCGCGGCATACGGCGGATCGGCGGGTGGTCTGCTCGCGGGTGCCGTCGCCAACCTCGCCACGGACCTGTTCCGGGTCGTCCATGCGGACGTGCCCTTCGTCGACGCCCTCACCACGATCCTCGACCCGACGCTCCCGCTCACCGTCGTGGAGTGGGAGGAGTGGGGCGACCCGCTGCACGACCCCGACGTCTATGCGTACATGCGCACCTACACGCCCTACGAGAACATCGAGGCGCGGGACTACCCCGCGATCCTGGCCACGACGAGCCTCAACGACACCCGGGTGTACTACGTCGAGCCGGCGAAGTGGGTCGCGGCGCTTCGGGCTACGGTGACGAACGACCCGCAGACGCATCCGATCCTGCTCCGCACCGAGATGGTCGCCGGGCACGGCGGCCGCAGCGGCCGCTATGCCGCCTGGGAGCAGGTCGCTTGGGAGTGGGCCTTCATCCTCGACCAGATCGGTGCGACCGAGCGGGTCGGCTAGCGCAGGGTGTAGATCGTGCGGTGCCACTCCTTGGCGGCGGCCCCGGTGAGGTCGGCCATGACGTGCTTGACCTGGGTGTACTCCTCGAACGAGTAGGTCGACATGTCCTTGCCGTACCCCGAGGCCTTCATCCCGCCGTGCGGCATCTCGGAGATGATGGGGATGTGGTCGTTGACCCACACCGTCCCGGCCTGGATGCGGCGGGCGGCCTCCTGGGCGCGGAAGACGTTCGTGGTCCACGCCGAGGCGGCCAGACCGAACGGGGTGTCGTTGGCCAGCTCGATGGCCTCCTCGTCCGAGTCGAACGGCAGCGCCGAGAGCACCGGGCCGAAGACCTCCTCCTGGACGATCTCGCTCTTCTGCTCGGCGTCGACGATGAGAGTCGGCTCGTAGTAGGCGCCGCCCTCGAGGTCGCCCCCGGGCGCCTTGCCGCCGACGATGGCGCGGGCGCCGGCCTGCACCGCACGCTCGACCATGGCGGCGACCTTGTCGCGCTGGCGGAAGGAGACGAGCGGACCCTGGTCCGTGTCGGGGTCGGTCGGGACCCCGAGCCGGACCGAGCCCATCAGCTCAGCGACGCCGGAGACGAAGTCGTCATAGCGGGAGCGGTGGATGTATGCGCGGGTCGCCGCCGTGCAGTCCTGGCCGGTGTTGATGAGGCTGGCTGCCACCGCACCCTGGATCGCCGCGTCGAGGTCGGCGTCGTCGAAGACGACGAAGGGAGCCTTGCCCCCCAGCTCGAGGTGCAGGCGGGTCCCC
>JBHEPF010000049.1:0-23840 GCA_046260445.1 Dermatophilaceae bacterium
CCCCGAGCCGGTCCATGCCGGTCGGCCACTGGGCCCGCGGCTCGACGTCGACACCTGCGCGAGCCAGCCGGGACCGGGCCGCGCCGATGACGTGGTCGGGGATCTCGGTCGGGTACCACGGGCCGGCGCACCGGTCGCACCGCCCGCAGTCCGAGGCGGTCGGGTCGTCGAGCGAACGCTGGAGGAAGGCCATCCGGCACCCCGGCCCCTGCTCGTAGAGCACCATGAGGTCCTGCTCGGCCTTGCGGGTCTCGGCGACCCGGGCATACCGCTCGGCGTCGTAGGCCCACGGCTGGCCGGTGGCCATCCAGCCGCCGGTGACCCGGGAGACGGCTCCGTCGACGTCGAGGACCTTGAGGAGCAGCTCGAGGCGGGTCCGGCGGATGTCGACGATCGTCTCGATCGCAGCCGTCGACAACGGACGGGCGGACTCGGCGAGGGCGCGGATGACGGCGCTCGCCTGGTCCTCGCGCGGCATCGAGACCGAGGCGAAGTACGACCAGATGTCGCGGTCCTCGGGTCCGGGCAGCAGGAGGACGTCGGCCTGCTCGGTCGCCCGGCCCGCCCGGCCCACCTGCTGGTAGTAGGCGACCGGCGATGAGGGGGCCCCGACGTGGACGACGAAGCCGAGGTCGGGCTTGTCGAACCCCATCCCGAGCGCCGAGGTCGCGACGAGGGCCTTGACCTCGTTGGCCCGCAGCGCCTCCTCCAGCCGCTCCCGGTCGGCCGGGTCGGTGCGGCCGGTGTAGGCGGCCACGGGGTAGCCCGCCTCGGTGAGCGCGGCGGCGATGTCCTGCGCGGCGGAGACGGTGAGGGTGTAGACGATGCCGCTGCCCGGCAACGACCCGAGGTGGGCGCCGAGCCAGCCGAGGCGCTGCTCCGGCGACATCTGGGACAGGACACCGAGCCGGAGCGAGTCGCGGGCCAGGCCGCCTCGGATGGTGCGGACGTCGTGATGTTCGCCGTTTGCTGCCCCGTCCACGACACCGACCCCGAGCTGCTCGACGACGTCGGTCACGACCCGCTCGTTGGCCGTCGCGGTCGTCGCAAGCACCGGCACGCGCGGGTCCAGCCCGGTGAGCAGGTCGCGGATCCGGCGGTAGTCCGGGCGGAAGTCGTGCCCCCAGTCGCTGATGCAGTGCGCCTCGTCGACGACGAGCAGGCCGCACCGGCGCGCGAGGTCGGGCAGCTGCTCCTCGCGGAATCGCGGGTTGTTGAGCCGCTCCGGGCTGACGAGGAGCACGTCCACCTCGTCGGCCGCGAGCGCCTGGCGGACCTCGTCCCAGTCCTGGGCGTTGGCGGAGTTCATCGTCACGGCACGGATGCCGGCGCGGGAGGCTGCGGCGATCTGGTCGCGCATGAGGGCGAGCAGCGGGGAGATGATGACGGTGGGCCCCGCTCCCTGCGACCGGAGCAGGGAGGTCGTGACGAAGTACACCGCCGACTTGCCCCAGCCGGTCCGCTGCACGACGAGCGCCCTCGCCCGGTCTTGCACGAGCGCGAGCACGGCCTCGTCCTGGCCGTCGCGGAAGTCGGCGTCATCGCGCCCGACGAGTCGTCGCAGCGCCTCGCGTGCCTGGGTGAGAGTGTCGGTGGTGGGTGGGTCGGTCGCAGGGTCGGTCGGGTACTCGGTGGTCGAAGTCATTGCCTCCACCGTATGCGCTGTAGCCGACAGGCGCGGTTCTTCATCCACACCGCAGCCTGCGACACCGCACCTGAGAGACTGTCCGGCGTGAGTGACTACTTCGTGGACGTGCCGCTGCGCTGGAGCGACATGGACGCCTACGGCCACGTCAACAACGTCCAGTTCCTCCGGCTCCTCGAGGACGCCCGCGTCGTCGCGTTCTCCGACTGGTTCGGCCAGGACCGCTCGCTCGTCGATGAGGGCGTGCTCGTCGCGCGGCACGAGATCGAGTACCTCGCGCCGCTCACCTTCCGGCAGGCCCCCGTGCGGATCGGGATGTGGACGATGCGGATCACGGCGGCGAGCTTCGACATCGGCTACGCAGTGGGAGAGCCGGGCGGTGACGACGAGGGCAGCACCGTCTATGCCAGGGCCGAGACGACCCTCGTGCTCTACGACTTCGAGACCTCGCGGCCGCGGCGGGCGACGCCCGAGCTCAAGAAGAGCCTGCTGGCCTACGCCGGGGGAGAGGTCCCCTTCCGGTGGCGACGCCGATGAGTGACTCCCTCACCCTCGCCGACGCCGCATCGCTGGCCGACCTCGGCCGCTATGCCCACCGCGCCAAGGCCCTCGATGACGAGGCGGCGATCCGCCTCCAGGCCGCCGGGACGGTCCTCGCCGCATGGGTCGGCGTGCTCCCCGGCAGCGGGATCCTCGGGGAGGGGCTCGTCCTCGGACTGCGCACCTTCGCCCTCGCCGAGCCCGCCGATGCCGACGCCGACATCGACATCGACATCGCCGTCCCCGCGACCGCGGTCACCGACCGCACCGCCCACTCGGTCGGGCAGTCGGTGCTCTCCCTCCCGCCCGTCCACCTCACCCCCACGTGGGCCTCGCTCACGCCACCGCGCAGCGGCTGGGAGTATGCGGGAGCCGCCTCCGGCGACGACCTCGCCGCCGTCGCCCGGTCGGGTCTGGAGGAGGTCGGCGCGGCCGTCAGGGAGCGAGGTGCCGCCGCCGGGTTCACCAAGCAGCAGGTCTGGGGCGCGACGGTGAGCTACAGCAGCGCCGACGGCACGGTCGACCTGCCTGCCGGAGTGGCGCTCGCCGCCTACGCCCTGGGCTTCCTCAGTCCGGGGCAGCCGGTGCAGGTGTACCGGACGAACCGCTGGACGCGGGTGACCGGCCCGGGAGGCCACGTCCTGAGCCGCTGAGGCGGCTCACCGGCTCAGCGGCGCAGCAACGTGTCAGCGGACGAGGATCCGTCGACCCGCCACCGCCAGCACGACCGCGGCGACGGCCGTCACCGACCACATGAGCGCGAACACGCCGGCGTCGGAGCCGGGGGAGGTGTGCAGCGCCGCGAAGATCGCCCCGCCCGTCGCGATGCCGAGCACCGAGCCCAGGACGTCGGAGAGGTTGAGCGAGGTGCTGGACGCTCCGTGCTCGGCCTCGCTCGAGAGCGCGAGCATGAGCACCGACGTCGTCGCGGTCGTCAGGCCCATCCCGAGGCCCATGAACGCAATGCTCACCGGGACCACGGCGGTCGGCAGCCCGAGCGCCGCCGTCCCGAGGATGCCGGCGATCCCGACCCCCAGGCCTATCCCGCCGAAGCTCACCAGCCGCTCGCGCCGGCCGTCGTGCCGCGAGCTGCCCTGGATCCAGGACCCGGCCGCCCAGCCGATCGACCCGATCGCCAACACCAACCCGGCCTGCCCCAGCGTGAGGCCACGCTCGGTGACGAGGAAGAGCGGCACATACGTCGTCGTGCCGAAGAACGACACCGAGGCGAGGAACCGTGAGAGCATCACCGTCGGCAGCCCGCGCCGCATCCACCACATGCCGCGCGGCAGCAGCGTCGGTGCGACGACCGCCACCCCGAGGACACCGACGACACCGACCACGGTCTTGGCCGACCACGCGAGCTCGAGCTCGTGGGTGCCGAGCTGGACGGCGCCGGCCGCGAGCGCGATGGCGAGCCCGAGCCAGGCGACCCGCACGTGCGCGGCGTGGTCGCGGCTGCTCGCCCGGGCCGAGCCCGCTTCGCCGATGAGCCGGGACTTCGTCATGAGGACGACGGCGATGACGACGATCGGGGCCACGACCACCCAGAACACCCAGCGCCACGACAGGGCGCTCGCGATCCCGGCGGCGATCGGCGGCCCGAGCAGGCTCGGCACGACCCACGCGGCCGAGGTCATCCCGAACAGCCGCGGTCGCACGGCCGCGGGGTAGACCCGCCCGATGACGACGAAGAACACGACGACGAGCAGCCCCGCCCCGAGTCCGGCGCCCACCCGGCCGACGAGCAGCATCTCGAGCCCGAGCGCCGCCCCGCAGACCAGCGAGCCGACGCCGAGGAGCACCTGCCCGGCGAGGAGCGCCGGCAGCGGCCCGGCCCGGTCCACCCAGACGCCGGCGAGGACTATGCCGAGCAGCTGGGCGGTGAGCATGACCGAGAAGGCCAGCCCGTAGGAGCGCACCGCGTCGAGCTCGAGCGCCACCTCCGGCATGACGGTCGAGATCGCCATCGCCTCGAAGGCGATGATCGTCACCAGGGCGAGGATCGAGACGGTGACGAGCCGGTATGCGCTGCTGAACGGCCCTACGACCGGCGCCTGCTCATCCGGCCGGCTTCTCGTCGGCTGAGCCGCGTCACTCATGGCCGCGTCACTCATGGCCGCGGTCTCAGCGGGTGCCCCCGCTCGGCGAGGACGTCGGCGAGGAGGTCGATGCGGTCCGAGACGATCCCGTCGACGCCGAGGTCGAAGAGCCGGTGCAGCTCGGCCGCGTCCTCCTTGTCCCAGTCGTGGAACCACACGTGGACATGCTTGCCGAGCCGGTGCGCGAGGTCGACGAGCCCGGGGGTGACGATGGCGAGCTCACGCCCCCGGATCCGGTGCCGCGAGGGCACCTGGAGGGCGGGTGCGTCGGTGTGCAGCCACCGGGCGATGAACCCGGGGGTGAGCTTCATCGCGAAGATCTCGCGCTCCCCGGCCGAGGTCGCGACCTGGCCACCCAGCAGTCGCCGGACCCTGCGGATCCGCTTGTCCGAGAACGACGCCAGGCAGACCCGCTCGAGCGCGCCCATCCGGCGCAGGATGTCGAGCGTCGGCTCGAGGGCGGGGTCGGCCTTGATGTCGATGTTGAACGACGCGTGGGGAAGCTCCTCGAGCAGCTCGACGAGGGTCGGGATCGGCTCGGTGCCGCCGATCCGCGCCTGGGCGACCACCGCATACGGCAGCTCGGCGACCACACCGGTCGCGTCGGTGACCCGGTCCAGGCGAGGGTCGTGGAAGGCGACGACCTGCCCGTCCGCGGTGGCGTGGACGTCGGTCTCGAGGTGCCGGTAGCCGAGCGCGACGGCCTGCCGGAAGGCGCGCAGGGAGTTCTCGATCCCCTCGTTGGGCGGGTACAGGGTGCCGCCGCGATGCGCGAGGGCGATCGGGCCCGACGCGTCGAAGAAGGAGAACTGAGCGGCGGTCGCCATGGCCTGACGCTAGTCCAGCGCGAGCCAGACCGCCGAGTCCGGTGCCAGGCCCGGCTCGAGGTCCGCGTCGGGGACCGAGTGGACGAGGAGATCGCCGGAGAGCGGGAGCGCCGCGGCCTCCGTCCCGGCGTTGAGGACGATGCCGGTGCGCTCGCCCGCGGGACTGGTGACGATGTAGGCGAGCAGACCCTCGGGCGTGCTCACCTGCTCGATCGTTCCGGCGGCGAGGTGCCGCTCCCGGCGCAGCCGCAGCAGGGTGCGGTAGAGCTCGAGCGTCGAGCCCGCCACGCCGTCCTGCTGGTCGACGGCGAGCTCGCCGTAGACGGCCGGCTGGGGCAGCCACGTGTCCTCGCTCGGGCCGAAGCCGAAGCTCGGCCCCTCCCTGGTCCACGGCATCGGGATGCGGCAGCCGTCGCGACCGAGCTTGGCGTGGTCGGTGCGCAGGTAGGTCGGGTCCTGGCGGACCTCGCCGGGCAGCTCGGTGGCGTCCGGCAGGCCCAGCTCCTCACCCTGGTAGAGGTAGGCGCTGCCCGGCAGGCCGAGCATGAGCGTCGTCGCGGCACGCGCCCTCGCGAGACCGAGCGCCGCGTCGGGCTGGGGGTCGTCCGGACCGATCCCGTTGGGACGGTGCGTCGGGTCCTCGAGCCCGAAGCGCGAGGCGTGGCGGACGACATCGTGGTTGGAGAGCACCCACGTCGTCGGCGCGTCGACGGCGTCGTTGTTCGCGTAGGAGTCGGCGATCACCGACGGCAGCAGCTGCGGGTCCCAGCCGGCCTCGAGGAAGTCGAAGTTGAAGGCCTGGTGCATCTCGTCGGGCCGGACATAGCGGGCCAGCCGCTCCGCCGGGCTCACCCAGGCCTCGGCGACGAGGATCCGGTCGGCGTCGGGATCGCCTTCGACGTCTTCTGCGCCCCTCCGCCCCGCATCCCGTCCCGTGTACTCCTCGAGCAGCTCCCGCCAGCCGCGGTAGATCTCGTGCACCCCGTCCTGGTCCCACATCGGCCCGGCGCTGTCGTGCAGGTGGTCCGGGACGAGCATCTCCCCGCCGTAGGGCCAGCTCGGGAAGGACATGTCCTTGAAGAGCGAGTGCGCGACGTCGACACGGAACCCGTCGACACCGCGGTCCAGCCAGAAGCGCAGGTGCTCGTGGAAGGACTCGACGACCTCGGGGTTGTGCCAGTCGAAGTCGGGCTGGGTGACGTCGAAGAGGTGGAGGTACCACTGGCCGGGGGAGCCGTCCCGCTCGCTCACCCGGGACCAGCCCGGACCGCCGAAGACCGAGAGCCAGTCCGAGGGCGGCTCGGCGCCGTCCGGGCCGAGCCCGTCGCGGAAGATGTAGCGGTCGCGCTCCGGGCTGCCCGGCCCGGCGGCGAGCGCGGCCTGGAACCACGGGTGCTCGCTCGAGGAGTGGTTGGGGACGAGGTCGGTGATGACCTTGAGGCCGAGGTCGTGCGCGGTGGAGATGAGGCGGTCCGCGTCCTGCAGGGTGCCGAAGAGCGGGTCGATGTCCTGGTAGTCGGCGACGTCGTAGCCGGCGTCGTTCATCGGCGAGACGTAGAAGGGCGAGAGCCACAGGGCGTCGACGCCCAGGTCGCGCAGGTAGGGCAGCCGGTCGATGATGCCGGGCAGGTCGCCCACGCCGTCACCGTCGCTGTCCGCCCAGGACCGCGGGTAGACCTGGTAGATCACCGCCGTCCGCCACCACGGCAGCGCCGCCTCGCGGTCGAGGTCGGGTCCGGTGTGCAGCAGTGTCGTCTGGATCGTGGTGTGAGTCGTGGTCTGGGTCGTGACAGTCACAGACCTATGTTTCCCGACGACTCCGTCATCACCAAACCCGTCAGGACCGCACCCGTCAGGACCGAACCCGCATCATCAAAGCCGCATCATCGAACCCGTCAGGACCGAACCGGTGAGTGCACCGTCTCGTCCCTCCCCGCGACGAGGCTCGTGAGGCCGAGCGTCACCGCCAGGGCGACGAGGAGTGCAGCGGGAGCGATCCAGTCGCCGGTGCTCTGGGCGAGCCAGCCGACGGCGAAGGGGCCGATCGCCCCGATCGTGTAGCCGAGCAGCTGGGCCATCGCCCCGAGTGCGCGCACGGCGTGCTCGTCGGCGCCGCGCAGGACGATGAGCGTGAGGACGTAGGTGAACCCGGCACCCTGCGCCAGGCCACCGACGACGGCCCACAGCGGCCACAGAGCCGGGGCGAGCAGCAGGCCGACGACGAAGCCGATCCAGGAGAGCGCGATGAGCGCACCGATCCAGCCCTGGGTGCGGCGCATGCGGCACAGCCCGGCGATCGTGAGCGCCGTGGGGATGGCGGCGATCTGGTACACCGACAGGGCCACCCCCGCGACCCCTGCGGACACACCGGCCCGGTCGATGAGGATCGACGGCAGCCACGCCGTGAGTGAGAAGTACAGAGCAGCCTGGCTGCCGAGCGCGACCGCCAGCGCCCACGCGAGGGGGACCCGCCAGACGAACCCGTCCCGGTGCGAGAGGGTCGTGACCGGGACGCCGGAGGTATGCGCTGCTCGCCGCTCGCGCTCGCGTCCGGTCCGCTCGTCACGGGTGACGTGCACCCACCAGCCGATCATCGCCAGCGGCACCAGGACGGTCCAGAACGCGAGGGCGCCGCGCCAGCCGAACGGGCCGGCGAGCGGGACGGCGAGGGCCGAGGTGAGGGTCGCCCCGACGGCCATCGTGGCGACGAAGTACCCGGTGACGCGACCGGCGTCGACCCCGAAGTCACGCTTGATGACGGCCGGCACGAGGATGTTGGCGATCGTGATGCCGAGGCCGAGCAGGGCGGTGCCGAGGAAGAGCACCGCGGTGCCGCCGAGCACCCGGCCCGCGGTCCCGACGGCGATGAGCGCGAGACCGACGAGCACCGCATGACCGGCGCCGAGGCGGCGGCCGAGAAAGGCGGCGACGGGCGCTGCGACCGCGAAGAAGAGGACCGGGAGGCTGACGAGGAGTGCGGCTCCGGCCAGGGAGATGCCCAGGTCGCTCGTGATGTCATCGATGAGCGGCGGCACGGCCGCGATCGCGCCGCGCATGTTGAGTGCGACGAGGACGACGGCGAGCAGGATGAGCGCCCGCGAGCGCGGAGCGGTCAAGAGTCTCTGTTCACCAGCATGTCCGCCGCGCGGAAGAAGTACTCCCGCATCACCTCGGCGTGCGCGTCGGGCAGGTCGAGGGACTGCAGGGCGTCGAGCATGTGCCGCAGCCAGCGGTCGCGCATGTCGAGGGTGACGGGATAGGGCACGTGACGCATCCGCAGGCGCGGGTGACCCCGCTCCTCGCTGTAGGTCTTGGGCCCGCCAAAGTACTGCTCGAGGAACATCCGCAGCCGCCGCTGCGCCGGGCCGAGGTCGACCTCGGGGTAGAGCGCTCGCAGCGGCTCGTCATCGGCCACCCCGCGGTAGAAGGCGGCGACGAGCCGCTCGAAGGTCGGTGCTCCGCCGACGGCGTCGTAGAAGCTGGTCTGGGTCTCGCTGGGCTGGCTCCCGCTGGGCTGCGTCTCGCTGGCTTCGTTCTCGGTCATCGCTGCGTCGGTCCCAGGATCGGGGGCGGGGGCGGCGCGATCCCGGCCTCGTCGAGAGCGGCCTTGATCCGCTCCCGAAGCTCGCGCTGGACGGAGAAGTGCTGGTTCGGGGCGCACTTGGCGAAGGTGCGGATCGTCATCGTCGTCCCGATGATCGACTCCACACCGACGACGTCCGGCTCCTCGAGCAGGCGGTCCGCCCAGTCCGGGTCGGCGTAGAACGCCCGGCTGACCTCCTCGATGAGGCCGATGACATGCTCGGCGCTCTCCGCATACGAGACGGAGGCGTCCACCGTCGCCGTCGACCAGCCCTGGGAGCGGTTGCCGATGCGGACGATCTCGCCGTTGCGGATGTACCAGACGACGCCGCTCGGGTCGCGCAGGCGGGTGACCCGCAGCCCGACCTCCTCCACGGTGCCGGTCGCCTCGCCGGTGTCGATGACGTCACCGACGCCGTACTGGTCCTCGAAGATCATGAAGATGCCGGAGAGGAAGTCCTTGACGAGACTCTGGGCGCCGAAGCCGAGCGCGACGCCGCCGACACCCGCCGAGGCGAGCAGCGGACCGAGGGGAAGGCCGATGAGGGCCATGACGGTGAGCACCGCGAGCGTCGCGATGGTGAAGGTGACGACCGAGCGCAGCAGCGACCCGAGGGTGTGCACCCGCTGGTTGTGGCGGTCGGGACTGAGCACCGCCGCTCGTTCCGGACGCTCGACGTCCTTGCGCGCGTTGCGGTCGGTCACCGCCTCGACGACCCGGGCGATGCCCCGGTGCAGCAGCCACCGGGCCACGACGGCCAGCACGATGACCGCGACGATCCGCAGCCCCGCGGTGAGCAGCCACTGCTGGATGCCCGACCAGTCGACCCAGCTCATGAGTCCTGCGCGTCCCTGGACTGGGCCCGCAGCGCCCGCTCGACCGGGTCACGGTTCTCCGTGACGAGCCGGCGCAGCGACGGCTGGGCCTCGGTGTGCTCCTCGAGCCAGGCGTTCGTGGCCTCGAGCAGCTCGCGCGAGGCCAGGGCGCGAGGGTAGAAGCCCTGGACGACCGCCTCGAGGATGGCGTGCGAGCCCTTGTTCTCCACGGTCTGGAGCATCTCGTGGTAGCGGCCGATATAGGGACGCAGGACCTCCGGGTCGCAGCCGGGGCGGCCGAACCCGAGGGCGGTCGCGGACACGATCGCGTTGGGCAGGTCGCTGCCGACGACAGCGGCCTCCCACGCCTCTGCCTTGGCCTCGGCGGTGGGGCGGCTGGTCCGGGCGCGGGCGGCCCGCTCACGTCCGGTCGCGGTGTCCTCGCGCTCCCGCTCGGCCTGGATGGCGTCGGCGTCCGCATGCCCCGCCGCCGCGAGGGCGGTGAGCAGGGTCCAGCGCATCTCGAAGTCGACGGTGAGACCGTCGAGGAGCTGCGAGCCGTCGAGCAGGCCGGCGATCCGGCTCGTGTCGTCGCCCTGCGCGGTGACGACACAGGCGGCCGTGACGAGCTGGAGCTGGGCGTCGCTGCCCGCGGGCGCCTCCCGCGCGAGTTGCCACAGGGCGTCGCGCACCCGCGAGCGGGTTGCCACGCGCTGCGTCGGGTCGACGTAGGAGAAGAGCGCCGTCTGGAGCTGGAGCAGCAGGGTGCGCCTCAGCGTCGAGTCCTGCTCGCCCGGCAGCGACTGCAGGACGAGGTCGAGGAAGCTGCGGGCGCCCATCTCGGCGTCCCGCACCATGTCCCACGCCGAGGCGAGGAAGAGCGCCCGGGGCAGGGACGAGCCGAAGCCGCGCGGATAGGACAGCCCGGTCTCGAGGGAGCGCTGGTCGAGGCGGATCTTGGCGTAGGCGAGGTCGTCGTCGTTGACGAGGAGCAGGTCGGGCTGCGGCCGCCCCACGAGCGCCGGTATCTCGGTGCGCTCGCCCTCGACGTCGACCTCGAGGAGGTCGGTGCGCTCCAGGCGGGCCGGTCCGCTGTCCTGGCGCACCGCATACAGACCGACGGCCAGCCGGTGCGGACGGAGGGTGGGCAGGTGCTGCGCAGCGGTCTGCGCGATGACGACCGACGTCATCAGTCCGTCGTCGTCGACCTCGATGACCGGCCGCAGCGTGTTGACGCCGGCGGTCTCCAGCCAGAACTCGGACCAGGTCCGCAGGTCCCGGCCCGAGGTCGTCTCGAGCTCGTCGAGGAGGTCGGAGAGCGTCGTGTTGCCCCACGCGTGCTTAGCGAAGTAGGCACGCAGGCCGTCGCGGAACGCGTCCCGGCCGACGTAGGCGACGAGCTGCTTGAGGACGGAGGCGCCCTTGGCGTAGGTGATGCCGTCGAAGTTGACCTCGACGTCGCGCAGGTCGCGGATCTCGGCGACGATCGGGTGGGTGGTCGAGAGCTGGTCCTCGCGGTAGGCCCAGTCCTTCTCCATCGTGCCGAAGGTCGTCCACGCGTCGGTCCACTGGGTCGCCTCGGCCTGGCAGGTCGTCGAGGCCCACTCGGCGAAGGACTCGTTGAGCCAGAGGTCGTTCCACCACCTCATCGTCACGAGGTTGCCGAACCACATGTGCGCGAGCTCGTGCAGGACGGTGAGGGCCCGGCGCTCGACGAGGGCATCGGGGACCTTGGAGCGGAAGACGTACATCTCGTTGAAGGTGACGGCGCCGGCGTTCTCCATCGCGCCCATGTTGTACTCGGGCGTGAAGATCTGGTCGTACTTCTCGAACGGGTACGCGCAGTCGAACTCCTTCTCGAAGAACGCGAAGCCTCTCTTCGTCACGTCGAAGAGGTTGTCGGCGTCGAGGTAGGGCGAGAGCGACCTGCGGCAGAAGATGCCGAGCGGCACCTCGCGCTGTCGGCTCGAGACCGAGTCGCGCACGACGTCGTAGGGACCGGCGACGAGGGCGGTGATGTAGCTCGAGATGCGCTCGGTGGGGGCGAAGCGCCACACGGCTGTGCCGTCCTTGTCGCCGCCGTCGCCGCCGTCGCCGCGCGGCTCCGCCGCGGGGGTGGGGGAGTTGGAGACGACCTGCCAGTGCTCCGGCGCGGTGACGGTGAGCTCGAAGCTCGCCTTGAGGTCCGGCTGCTCGAAGACGGGGTACATCCGGCGGCTGTCCGGCACCTCGAACTGGCTGTAGAGGTAGACCTCGTCGTCGACCGGGTCGACGAACCGGTGCAGGCCCTCGCCGGTGTTCGTGTATGCGCCGGTCGCCCGGATCGTCACGGCGTTGTCGGCGGCGAGACCGGGGAGGCGGACCCGGCTGTCGGCGTAGTGCTCGGCCGGGTCGAGCGAGGTGCCGTTGAGGACGATCTCCTCGACCGAGGCGCCGATGAAGTCGACGAAGGTCTCGGCTCCCTCGCGGGCAGAGAAGGTGATGGTGCTCGTCGTCGCGAAGGTCTTCTCGCCGGTGGTGAGGTCGAGGTCGATCGCGTGGCGCGAGACGGAGACGAGGTCGGAGCGGGTGGCCGCCTCGTCGCGGGTGAGGTTGGTGCCGGGCACGGGTGGGGGTGCTCCTTCGTGCGGGTGGTGATGTGCGGGTGGCGTCGGGCGGGTGGTGTCGTGCGGGTGGTGTCGGGCGGGTCAGGGGGTATCCGGCCATCCTTCCACGTCACCGGGACGGGGCATGCTCCGTGGTTGGATAGAGCGCATGCCTGCCACCGCTTCCACCGACACGTCCCGCGACGTCGCGGACGACACGTCCCGCGACGCCGCCGAGTTCTGGTTCGACCCGCTCTGCCCCTGGGCGTGGATGACCTCCCGCTGGATGATGGAGGTCGAGAGGACCCGCCCGGTCGACGTCACCTGGTCGGTCATGTCGCTCTCCGTCCTCAACGAGGGCCGCGACCTCGACCCGGGCTACCTGGCGATGCTCGAGCGCGGCTGGGGTCCGGTCCGCGTCATCATCGCCGCCTCGCGGGACCACGGCCCGGAGACGACCAAGGCGCTCTACGACGCGATGGGGACGCGGATCCACCACCAGGGCAACTCCGACTATGCGGTCGTCATCCGCGAGGCGCTCGCCGAGGTCGGCCTGCCGGCCGAGCTCGCGGCGGTCGCGGACGGTGACTCCGTCGACACCGAGCTGCGCGCCTCACACGCCCGGGCCATCGACCTCGTCGGCGACGAGGTCGGCACCCCGGTCATCGCGGTCAACGGCGTCGCGTTCTTCGGCCCCGTCGTCAGCCCTGCTCCCAAGGGCGAGGCGGCCGGCCGGCTCTGGGACGGCTGCGTCCTCGTCGCCGGCACCGAGGGGTTCTTCGAGCTCAAGCGGACCCGCAGGGTCGGGCCGATCTTCGACGACGCCACGACCGGGCAGGGGGAGCAGTGACCCGCATCCACCTCGGCGGCGACCATGCCGCATACGACCTGCTCGTCGACCTCGTCCAGACCCTCGAAGGCGACGGGCACGACGTCGTCAACCACGGGCCGCACTCGTACGACGCGGCGGACGACTCCCCCGTGTTCGTCCTGCGCGCTGCGGAAGCCGTTGCGGCAGAGCCGGGTTCGCTCGGTGTCGTCCTCGGCGGCTCCGGCAACGGGGAGCAGATGGCCGCGAACAAGGTGAGCGGTGTGCGTGCCGCGCTGTGCTACTCGGACGAGCTCGCCAGGCTCGCCCGCGAGCACAACGACGCCCAGGTCATCTCGATCGGCGCCCGGATGAACACCGTCGAGCAGTCTCGATCGATGGTGCGCACCTTCGTCTCCACCGCGTTCAGCGGCGACGAGCGCCACCAGCGTCGGCTCGACATGATCAGTGCCTACGAGGACGACGGCGCGATCCCGGACCTTCCGGACCTGAGGGAGTGACTTTCGCAAAGTCGATCCGCCGACGTACCATGCCTACGACCTGGGCTTTTTCAATGGGGTGGCCCGGCGCGACACGTGAGGTGAGCCAATGATCGTCGACCACGAGGTCACGACGGAGAGTCGCGCGCCGCGGCTCCCTGCGGTGCGCACCGTCCGCACCGTCCGTCGTGCCGTCGGGACGGCAGGGATGCAGCGTCTCGTCCTCGCGGTGACGCTGGTGTGGACGACGGCCACCTTCTACGGGCTGGTCACCTGGGAGCACATCACGCCGTGGTCGTCGCTCATCGGGATCGCGGTCTTCGCCGGGCTCTTCCTCGCGCTTCGCTACCTCCTCATCGCCAACGCCGCTCTCGTGCTGGCGATGCTCGCGGCCCGCTTCGTCTTCGACAACACCAAGCCGGCCTTCACCGGTGCCTTCGTCGTCCTCATCACGGTCATGGCGCTGATGTTCTGGGTGGCGCGCTCGCGGGCCCGGATCGGCACGCAGGGCATCAGCGGCGACACGATCCTCGTGGACCTGCGCGACCGGCTGCGCAACATGGGCGAGCTGCCCAAGCTCCCGGCCGGCTGGGAGGCCGAGTCCGCGGTGCACAGCGCCTACGGCGACTCCTTCTCCGGGGACTTCGTCGTCGCCTCGCTCCACCCGAGCGACCACCGACTCGAGATCGCCCTCGTCGACGTCAGCGGCAAGGGCACCCGAGCGGGCACCAGGTCGCTCCTGCTCTCCGGTGCCTTCGGGGGTCTGCTCTCGGCGGTGTCGGCTGATGAGTTCCTCACGGCCGCGAACCGGTTCCTCGGTCGGCAGAAGTGGCGCGAGGGGTTCGCCACCGCCGTGCACGTCGCGGTCGACCTCGACACCGGCGCCTACTCCGTGGGGTCGGCCGGTCATCCGCCCGCGCTGCACCTCTGCGCGTCCTCGGGAGGCTGGACGGCGCTGCCCACCGGTGGCCCACCCCTCGGGATCGTCGACGACTTCCACTACCGACGGGCGCACGGGGTGCTGGGCCGCGGCGACGCCCTCATGCTCTACACCGACGGCGTCATCGAGGCCAAGGAGGTCGACCTCGACGACGGCATCGACCGGCTCCTCGGCCAGGCCGACCGCGGTCGGTCGATCGGGTTCTCCGGACTCGCCAACCACGCCTGCCGGGTCGCCCGGGCCGGTGTCTCCGACGACCGAGCCGCTGTCGTCATCTGGCGTGAGTGAGGCCTCGGGGGGCGGGGTCGCCTCGCGGATGACCGTGCACGGCACGGCCGGTCCCGCACGTGAGTGGATCCGCTCCTACACCGCGCGCCGCGGCCGGCGCACCGCCCTCACCCAGGAGCAGGTGGCTCGGTTCCTTCCCGAGCGGGGCATCCCCGACGGGCCCCTCGACCAGCTCGCAGCGTTCGGCCGCGTCGCTCCACTCGTGCTCGAGATCGGGTGCGGTCACGGGGCGGCGGCCGTCGCATACTGCCGGGCCTTTCCCGACCACGACCTGCTCGCCGTCGACGTGCACACCCCGGGCATCGCCCGGATGATGGCGGCCGCTGACCGGCAGGGGGTGCCCAACCTGCGGGTCGCCATGGGGGACGCCGTCTTCCTCCTGCGCGACCGGTTGGCGCCAGGGTCCCTGCACGCGGTGCATCTGTTCTTCCCCGACCCGTGGCCGAAGCAGGCCCACGTCAAGCGGCGCTTCGTCTCGCCGCTCACGCTCGACCTCATCGCCTCGCGCCTCGCGCCCGGCGGTGCGCTGCTCGTCGCGACCGACAAGGAGCACTACTTCGCCCACGCGCTCGAGGCGCTGCAGGCGCACGGCGGCTGGGACGTCGTCGTGGGGGAGCGGCCCGACTGGCGCCCCACACACGGCTTCGAGGGCAAGGGGATCGCCGCCGGCCGACAGATCCACGAGATCCGCGCGACGAGATGACGCGCGGTGGCTGAGACCGAGACCGAGACCAAGGCCGAGGTGGTCGTCGTCGGGGGCGGTCAGGCCGGCCTGGCGATGGGCTTCTACCTGCAGCGGGCCGGGCTGCGGCCGGGTCGTGACGTGGTGATCCTCGACGCGGACGACCGGCCCGGCGGTGCCTGGCGGCACATGTGGGAGGGGCTGCGGCTCTTCTCCCCGGCGTCGTTCTCGTCCCTGCCCGGGTGGATGATGCCGCCCTGGGACGACGCGGCCCTCGGCTTCCCGCCCCGCGAGCACGTCATCGACTACCTCACCCGGTACGAGGAGCGCTACGACCTCGCGGTGCGGCGGCCGCACCGCGTCACCTCGGTCACCCGGAGCCGGTCCGGCGAGCGGCTGCAGGTCCACGGTGCCGGGTTCGAGATCTCGGCCGGCGTCGTGGTCTCGACGACGGGCACCTGGTCGCAGCCGTTCTGGCCCGTGTACCCCGGGGCTCGGGAGTTCGCCGGTCGGCAGCTGCATGCGGTGCACTACCGACGGCCGGAGGACTTCCAGGACCGACGGGTCGTCGTCGTCGGCGGAGGCAACTCGGCAGCCCAGATCCTCGCCGAGATCTCGACCGTCGCGCGGACGCTCTGGGTCACCGCCCGGCCACCGCGCTTCCTGCCCGACGACATGGACGGACGCGACCTCTTCGCCGCGGCGACCGCGCGCATCGCGGCCCTGCGGGAGGGGCGGCAGCATGCGGGCGTGGGTGGCCTCGGCGACATCGTCATGGTGCCCAGCGTGCGGGAGGCCCGCTCCCGTGGCGCTCTCGTCGCGCAGCCGATGTTCGACCGGCTCACCCCGGACGGGGTCGCCTGGGACGACGGTTCGACCTTCGACGCCGATGCCGTCGTGTGGTGCACCGGGTTCCGCCCGGCCGTGCGGCACCTGCGCTCGCTGCAGGTCCGTGACGAGGAGGGCCGAGTCGCCGTGGACGGCCCGAGCGGCACCCGGGCGATCGGGGAGGACCGGCTCTACCTCGTCGGCTACGGCGACTGGACCGGCCCCGCCTCGGCGACGCTCTCCGGCGTCGGCCGCTCGGCCCGAGCCACCTCCGAGGAGATCGTCGCGCGCCTGGGGCGCGAGGCCGTCAGGTGAAGCGGGCGGTGACGGTGGCCGCCGCCGCCACGGCGGCGGCGATGAGAGCCATCGTCGCGTAGGAGCCGCTGGCCTGGGCGACGACGGGTCCGATGGCCGGTGCCAGGGCGATGAGCACCGTCACCGGAGCTGCGAAGAACCCGTTGATCGTGCCGTAGCTCCGCGCGCCCCACCGGTCGACGACGGCAGAGGCCTGCACGAGGGTCTGTGCCCCGCGGACCGCGCCTGCGGCCACCGCGAGGGTCACGAGCGCCCAGGGCGGTCCGGGGACGAGGGCGAGGAGCGCGAGGAAGAGCGCGCTCAGGCCTGCCGTCGCCGCGAGTGGCACCCACGGCGCCGCGGCCCGGGGGATCGCGACGAAGAGCAGCCGGCCGATGATCTGACCTGCCCCGAGCAGGCCCAGGGCCCACGCTGCGAGCCCGTAGCTCATGCCCTTCTCGGTGAACAGTGGGATGACCGCCAGGGTGACCGCGAAGAGGGCGACCACCAGCGCGAGGGTCGAGACCTCGAGCATCCAGAACCGGCCGGTGCGCACGACGGCCCCGAGTGTGTGGTGGGGCAGGTCGGCATGCGCACGCGGGGACCAGCTCGGCTCGAGGGTGAACCAGTGCAGGGGCACGGTCGTCACGAGGAGAAACCCGGCGAGGAGGATGAACATCTCGCGCCAGCCCATGATGCCGAGCAGTCCCGCCACCGTGGGGGCGAAGACGGTCGAGGCCAGGCCGCCGGCGAGCGTGACGATCGTCATCGGGCCGCGGCTCGTGGCTCCGTAGCGGCGAGCGATGACCGTGAACGCCGCCTGGTAGAGGACCGCGGACTGCGCCAGGCCGACGATGAGCCACCCGGCGGCGAAGACCGGCAGGCTCGGCGCAGCGCTGACGACGACAAGTCCGGCGGGGCCGATGACGCTGCCGAACGTCATGATCATCCTGGGTCCCACCTCGTCGAGCCACCGGCCGACCGGGATCCCGGCCAGCGCGGAGACCACGAGCCCGATCGAGAACGTCAGCGTCACCTCGGGGATCGACCACCCGGTGTCCGCGGCCACGACGGGCGAGGCGACGATGAGCGCGTAGTAGAGGATGCCCCAGCTGATGAGCTGCCCGGCCGAGAGCGCGGCGAGCCGCCGATCCAGCCGAGGTATGCCGCTCTGACGCACGAGGTGTCACGCTAGCGGGTGGGCGACGAGATGAGGCGGTAGCGCCGAGGGGAGGCGCTCTCGCGGCCGGGTGGCGACATAACGCCTCGGTATGCGGGTGCGCCTCGGGTCGGCAGGTGCGCCTGATCTCGCCGCGGGTCGAGCTGATTCTGTCGGGGTAGCCGCCGTCGCGCCCCAGGCTCCTCCGTCGCCCGGTTCGCTCCTGCTCCCATCATCGGGCTCCCACGACAGAGGGCGAAGCCGACGCTCTCGCTTCGCCCTTCTGTCGGGGTAGCCGGATTCGAACCGACGGCCTTCCGCTCCCAAAGCGGACGCGCTACCAACCTGCGCCATACCCCGGTGCCGCGCGGCGCATACTCATCTACTCATCGATCTCGCACGATTTCACCGACTGCGGCAGCGGCCATTAGGCTAGCCCTTGCTGTCAGTGCGGCCAAACGCCCACCGATCCGCGCCCGCGGGTGTAGCTCAATGGTAGAGCCCCAGTCTTCCAAACTGGCTACGCGAGTTCGATTCTCGTCACCCGCTCCACTCTCGGGCACCGCTCGACATGCCAAGCCCGACCCGCCGAACCGTCCGTTGACCCCGACCCCACCCCCCGAACCCACCTCTGGAGTGCCTGCTGTGAAGAGCGACGTTGAGAAGCTCAGCCCGACCCGCGTCAAGATGACCGTCGAGGTCCCCTATGACGAGCTCAAGCCGAGCATCGATGCCGCCTACAAGACCATCGGGGCCCAGGTCCAGGTGCCCGGCTTCCGCAAGGGCAAGGTCCCGGCCCGCATCATCGACCAGCGCATCGGCCGCGGCGCCGTCCTCCAGGAGGCCGTCAACGAGGCGATGCCGCAGTTCTTCGGCCAGGCCGTCGAGGAGCAGCAGGTGCGCGCCATCGGCCAGCCGAGCGTCGAGATCACCCAGGTCCCGCTCGAGGAGGGCCAGGACCTCAGCTTCACCATCGAGACCGACGTCCGTCCCGAGGTCGAGCTCCCCGACCTCGACGGCGTGAATATCGAGGTCGCCGACGCCGTCGCGGACGAGAGCGAGATCGAGGAGCGGCTCACCGCTCTGCGCGAGCGCTTCGGCTCCCTCGTCGGTGTCGAGCGTGCGGTCGAGGACGGCGACTTCGTCTCCATCGACCTCACCGCGAGCATCGACGGCGACGAGATCGACTCGGTCACGGGTGTCTCCTACGAGGTCGGCTCAGGCAACATGCTCGAGGGCATGGACGAGGCCCTCCTCGGCCTGAGCGCCGGCGAGAGCAAGGACTTCACCGCGCCGCTCGCCGGTGGCGACCACGCCGGCCGCGACGCCGACTGCGTCGTCAAGGTCGAGTCGGTCAAGGTCCGCGAGCTGCCCGAGGCCGACGACGAGTTCGCCCAGCTGGCGTCCGAGTTCGACACCCTCGACGAGCTCAAGGCCGACCTCGCCACCCAGGCCGAGCAGGCTGCCAAGTACCGCCAGGGCATCGAGGCCCGCGACAAGCTCGTCGAGCACCTCATCGAGGTCATCGACGTCCCCGTGCCCGAGGGCATCGTCGAGGCCGAGGTCCAGTCCCACCTCGAGGGCGAGGGGCGCCTCGAGGACGACGAGCACCGCGCCGAGGTCCAGGAGAGCAGCCGCCGCACGCTCAAGCTGCAGTTCATCCTCGACGCGATCGCGGAGAAGAACGAGATCCAGGCCGGCCAGGAGGACCTCATCGAGTACCTCATCATGCAGGCCCAGCAGTACGGCATGGACCCGAACCAGTTCGCCCAGGCCGTCGACAAGCAGGGTCAGATCCCGGCCATCGTCGCCGAGGTCACCCGCCGCAAGGCCCTCGCGAGCGTCCTCGAGTCGGTCACCGTCACCGACGCCAGCGGCAACACCATCGACCTCGACGAGCTCGTGCCGGGTGCCGAGGACGACCTCACCGAGGGCGACTTCGAGGACGAGACCGAGGACGAGTATGCGGACGTCGAGTCCGCGGAGGACGCCGACTCCGACGTGGTCGAGGCCGACGTTGTCGAGGCCGAGGTTGTCGAGTCCGAGGTTGTCGAGTCCGATGTTGTCGAGGCTGAGACCGACGAGGCTGAGGACGACAAGGCCTGACTTGTCCGTCCCCGTCCATATCGACGAGACGGCGGCGGTGCGGGCGCGAGGTGCCCGCACCGCCGTCTTCGTCGTCTTCACCCTTGCCGGGATCGGCTTCGCGGCCATCGCGTCCCGGGTGCCCGACATCCGCGACGTCTTCGAGGTCAGCCCGCGCCAGCTCGGCATCATCCTGCTCTCGCTGGCCATGGGTGCCGTCCTCGGACTGCCGGTGGCCGGCAGGATCGCGGCGCGCATCGGTCATGCCAACACCGTCCGGCTCGGGATGGCCATGTCGGGCTTCGGTCTGCTGACCGTCGCCCTGGCGGTCCAGGTCGTGGCACCACGCCCGCTGCTCATGCTCGGCCTGTTCCTCGCGGGCTCGGGGGTCGGCATCTGGGACGTCGCGATGAACATCGAGGGCGCCGCCGTCGAGCGGCTCCTCGGCACCTCCGTCATGCCGCACTTCCACGCCGCGTTCTCGGCCGGCACGGTCGTCTCCGCCCTCGTCGGGGCCCTGCTCTCCCACCTCGAGACCCCGGTCGCCTTCCATCTCGTCGCGGTCGTCCTCACGCTGGCGTCGTTCGGGGTGTGGGCCACCCGAGCCTTCCTTGCCGTCAAGGTCGTCGAGCCCGTCGAGGTGCGCGACCTCGCCGACGGCACCGGTGAGGTGGACGGGGCCGGTGCGCAGCGCATACGCCCTGCCGCGGAGCGGTCGCCGTGGACCGAGCCGCGCACGCTCCTCATCGGTGTCCTCGTCCTCGCGGCCGCGTTCACCGAGGGCACGGCGAACGACTGGCTGGCCGTCGCGCTCGGCGACGGCTACGGACTGGGCAACGGGGCGGGCGTGTTCGGCCTGGCCGTCTTCCTCACCTTCATGACCACGGGGCGGATCCTCGGGACGCGGTGGCTCGACCGCTACGGGCGGGTCGCCGTGCTGCGGGCGCTCTTCGTCCTCGCCGCCGTCGGCGCCGGGCTCGTCGTCTTCGGCACCCCGGTCCTGGCCTTCGTCGGTGCGGCCCTGTGGGGTCTCGGCGCCAGCCTCGGGTTCCCGGTCGGCATGTCCGCCGCCGCCGACGACGAGGACCGCGCGCCGATGCGGATCTCCGTCGTCGCGACGATCGGCTACCTCGCGTTCATCGCCGGACCGCCGCTGCTCGGGTTCCTCGGCGAGCACATCGGGGTGCTGCGCTCGCTCACCGTCGTCGGTGCCCTGGCGCTCCTGGCGCTCGTCGTGCTCCCGGCCGCGCGCGAGCCGGAGCGGCGCGCCACCTGACTTGTCGGCCTCCCGCGAGTGTCTGCCCAGGGCGGACACCGCGACCGACCGGGAGTATCCGAGCCGAACCGCGCGTTAGGGTCGATCGAGAGTGCGCGTGCGCTCGCATACGGACCGCATTCGACCGACCGCACCGACCGACCCACCCGATCCTGTGAAACCCCGATCCGACGAGGAGACCCTGCGTGACTTCTTCTGGCATCACCGCGAACGGTCCAGGCCCAGGCATGGGTCCCGACGACCACATCTTCAACCGGCTCCTCAAGGAGCGGATCATCTTCCTCGGCTCGGACGTGCGTGACGACAACGCCAACGCGATCTGCGCCCAGATGCTGCTCCTCGCCGCCGAGGACCCCGAGCGGGACATCTGGCTCTACATCAACAGCCCCGGTGGCTCGGTGACCGCCGGCATGGCGATCTTCGACACCATGCAGTGGGTGCCCAACGACGTCGCCACCGTCGCGATGGGCATGGCCGCCTCGATGGGCCAGTTCCTCCTGTCCGCCGGCACCCCCGGCAAGCGCTATGCGACCCCCCACGCCCGCGTCCTGATGCACCAGCCCTCGGGCGGGATCGGCGGCACCGCCTCCGACATCAAGATCCAGGCCGAGCAGATGCTCCATATCAAGAAGCAGATGGCCGACCTTATCGCCCAGTTCACCGGGCAGACCCCCGAGCAGATCGAGAAGGACTCCGACCGGGACCGTTGGTTCACCGCGGAGGAGGCCAAGGCATACGGCTTCGTCGACCACGTCATCACCAGCGCGATCCAGGCCGGCGCGCCCGCAGACAAC
Source organism: Dermatophilaceae bacterium (assembly GCA_046260445.1). GTDB lineage: Bacteria > Actinomycetota > Actinomycetes > Actinomycetales > Dermatophilaceae > F2B08. The sequence goes on from JBHEPF010000049.1 coordinate 21,752, forward strand.
CCGGTGACGTCGTGAACGACCGGCACGAGACGCGTCAGGCACGAGCACAGGGAGAGACATCTATGAGCATCACCCCGACGGGTCGCCTCACGGTCCCCGGGCCGAGCAGCCGCTACATCCTGCCCTCGTTCGAGGAGCGCACCTCCTACGGCATCAAGCGGCTGGACCCCTACACCAAGCTCTTCGAGGACCGGATCATCTTCCTCGGTGTGCAGGTCGACGACGCGAGCGCTGACGACATCATCGCCCAGCTGCTCGTCCTCGAGTCCCAGGACCCGGACCGCGACATCCTCATGTACATCAACAGCCCGGGTGGCTCGTTCACCGCGATGGCGGCGATCTACGACACGATGCAGTACATCCGCCCCGACGTGCAGACCTTCGTCATCGGTCAGGCCGCTTCGGCCGCGGCTGTCCTGCTCGGCTCCGGCGCCCACGGCAAGCGGTATGCGCTGCCCAACGCCCGCATCGTCATCCACCAGCCTGCGCTCGCCGGCGGTGACTACGGGCAGGCGTCGGACATCGAGATCCAGGCCAACGAGGTGCTGCGGATGCGCACCTGGCTCGAGGAGACCCTCGCGCACCACACGAAGCGCACGCCCGAGCAGGTCAACGAGGACATCGAGCGCGACAAGATCCTCTCGGCCGCCGAGGCTGTCGAGTACGGGCTCATCGACACGGTGCTCGCGTCGCGCAAGGCGACCCTGCAGACCTGATCTTCGGGCGCTGCGGCGCTCGAGACGAGTCGTTCTTCCCGCAGGGAGGTGCTCTCGCAGCCGGAGGCGATATGTCGCCTGGGTGCTGCGGGGACACCTCCCTTCGGCATGTGCGCCTCGCCTCGGAGAGGGTCGGGACGGCGTCTGGGGAACCGTGCTGACGCCGATCACGTCGTATGCGCATGGACACCTTGGCAGTGCGCCGCTCGGCCCGGCGCTTCTCGGCTCCCCTCGCTCTGCTGCTCGGCGCGATGATCGCGCTCGTCGCACCCCAGGCGTGTGCGGCGTGCTCGTGCCTCGTCATGACGTTCAGCGAAGCCGCGGACCAGGCCGACGTCGTCTTCGTCGGCACGGTGACCGGACGTGAGGACGGCCAGGGGAGCGAGCTCGGGCCGTCCGTCGACTACACCTTCGCGGTCGACGAGGTCTACAAGGGCAGCGCTGACGAGGTCTCGGTCGTGCAGACCGCCGACAACAGTGCCGCGTGCGGGTTCAACTTCGACGAGGGCGAGACCTATCTCGTCATGGCCGGGTCGTCGGCTGCCGGACTCGAGACGAACCTGTGCACCGGGACCACGCTGGCGGCGGACGTCGCCGCCGGGGACCTCGAGTCGTTGGGGGAGCCGACCGATCCCGAGCCCGTCGCGGCCGGGGCTCCGGGGAACACGGGTGGCGGCGCTGGCGATGCCGGCGAGGGCGGCGCGATCGGCTCCCAGGCTCTCTGGCTGGGCGCCGGCGGCCTCGGGCTCGTCGCGCTGGTGATGGGCCTCGCGATCGGGAGGTCACGCCGTCGGCCGGGCCCATCCACGTCCGAGCCGGTCACGAGCTGAGGCGTTTGTCGCGAGACCAGGCGCTCAGCCCGGCCCCAGGCGCTCTCGCCCACGGAGGCGAAATATCAGCACCGGGCTGCGGGGCGACCTCGGCTCGGCAGGATCGCCTGGTCTCGATGTCGTGACGGGCTGCGGAGCGACCTCGGCTCGGCAGGATCGCCTCGGCTCAGCGGCTCGGCATCGGCGTCCTGACGTGAACAACGGTGCCCCGTGAGGGTCGTGTGGACAACGTCGCGGGCAGGATGGGGAGTCCTGGTGTGATCGCGGGATGACGAGCACCCCTCCGGTTCCCTTCGACCCCTCCCGGCTGCGGGTCGGCGCCGACCTGCGCCGGCTCGCGATCGAGCCGGCGCGAGCGGGCTGGCACTGCGTGCGTCGCGGGGTGTGGGTTCCCGCCCAGGTCTGGAGCTCGCTCAACCTCGACCAGCGGCACCAGGCCTTCGTCCACGCCACGGTGCTCGCGTGTCGCGACGAGGACGGCCTGGTGCTCGCGTCGCACTCGGCCGCGGCGATCTGGGGTCTGCCGCGGATCGAGGCCTGGCC
>JBHEPF010000052.1:0-5793 GCA_046260445.1 Dermatophilaceae bacterium
CCGTCTTGGCGCCCAAGAGGTGCACCAGTCTTGCCGATGCGGCGAAGCGTTGCGGCGCGCCAGTTGGAACCGTAGAACGGGCGTCCGCTTGCGTGCTGCCGTTCGCAGGATCGATGGCGCCGGCGCAACAACTCGCCGTTCGGTTCACTCCGCCAAGTAGACCTCTCGCCCCGACTCGAGACGCCAGATTGCATGGTCGAGCACAATCTCGTCTACGCCTTGCGCCCGCGCGACATTGCCCACTAGCAACCTCGCCTCCTCGCCCGAGACGGACTCTCCGAGCGCACGCGAGACGTAGCTGACCACCATGCGATCCGCCTTCACCCCTGAGACACCACAGAGCATAGGAAGTAGGTCCAGGTAAGGCCGCTTCGCTGCCCCGGGAGCGCCAACCAACACCCTTTGACCGGAGAAGCTTGTTGCTGGTCCGGCGTCCCGATCGCCTCTCGGACCTGTGCAACCGAATCCAAGCCATGATCTACAAGGATGGTTGCCGCACCTAGGCTGCCTCGGCTTTGCTTGGTGCGCCAGCCTTGGTAGACGTTTTCCACTTGTTCGTCCGTTCGACCAATGCGCTGGTCCCTCCCCAACGGTCGACTGCCGCGACGAGGTCGCCGGCACCGTCATGATCAGGGTCTCTGCCCTCACCCCGCCGCGCGGCCCGATACTTGTTCAGCGCGTTGACTACCCCCGTGTACTGGTTACCGGTGGAATAGATGGAATCGAGTACAGCCAACGCGACGCTGTCGTAGCCGGCTGGATGGAACCAACGAGCCGGATCCGTACCGAGATCCCCTTCGAGAACGGACGCCAGCCGTTCCACTCGCGGATCCGACCTGTCCTGCATGCGCTTCATCGAGAGTTTCCTTCCTGAGCTCTGTTCCCGGGCCGCAGGAACCGACGACGCTCACGAGTATCTGCGCCAATCTGGAACCCCTATCTTGTCAACGAGGGGCTCTCAGTGGCTGAAGACTCGCACCCCAACTCTCAGTACTCGCCGCCGGCGACAGCCGCCAGAGTTGCGCCCGACTGCCGGCGAAGTGGGCGGGGTACTGTTCCTCGACCGAAGGGGAAACGGAGGCCCCCGCCGGAGCGCCGTTGACCGGACGAGGATGCGGCTGTGGGTCGAGCACTTGGTAGGTCCACGTTGCTCATCCATCCGGTGGCGAGAAGGAGGGAAGTCTGCCGATCGCGTTAAGCTTCCGTGCACGAGATTCCAATGAAAACAGCACGGCCCCGGAAATCTACCTTTACGTCTGGTCGGCACCGATAACCAAGAACTGGGACAGTGACCGCATCCAGCGCCGCGCCAACAGCGGCCTTGATCTTGCCCCAAAGTCTGCGCCAAGCCGACTTCGACATCGAGGCTGCCTTCTCTGGATCCAATCCAGCAATCTCGAACGACCCAAGACCTCCGTGATCGGGACTAAGGCGACTCGCCAGCGAAATTAGACCCTTGCTATCAATCTTGACAACGATCGGTTCGCCATCTGAGGTTCTGAACTTCAGACCCTGGTCTGAGCTCATCTTTTCGTATCGGCGTGCTGTACTCACAATATCGCTCCTTATAGAGCGTCAGACACAAATCTCTCCGGAAGAGGAGGACTCGGGTCGAGGAATAGTTCACAAGCGGCGCCACACCCACGCGCGGCGCACGAGCCTGGCAGTTCAGAGCCACCGGAGCAGCAATTCTCGTGATCGTCAATGTCGGGAGCGGAGACGAAGGGTGCACACGCGAGGTGTGCGCCCTTCGCGATGGTCAGCCGCTGGTGTCGTAGTGATGGCAGCCGTAGTAGGGCAGCCCGAAATCGGCCCTCAAGTCGTGCCAGTGGCCACCTTCCTGCGGGCACGGACGCTCCCGGTTCGGATTGCGCTCGAACACGTCGGCCCGAATCAGCAGCTCGGTGCCCAGGTAGGTCTCGTGCCCGTCCTGTTCGAGCATGAAGACACGGGCCTGCACACTGGTCGGCCCCTGGCCGGCGAACAGGGCCGAAGACGGTTCGTTGAAGCAGTGGATCCCGAGTGGACCGAAGTCGATACAGGTCCACCCAGCGTTCTCCATCCTGTCGACTCCCGTGGCGTGCGCTGCGGCCGGCAGCGCCAGCATTCCCAGCAGCACGGACGCCAACAGCGTCAGGGCACTGGACGCGCCCCACCGTCTCCGGGACCGTGGCCCCGTGAACATCTCTGCGTACCCAGTCATCATCGATCCCTTCTTCAGATGGTCGGTCGCTGAGTCCGACAAGGAGACGCGGATTCGCGACTTGTACTATAAAGTTAGCACTATGCATCAATCCTGTGAAGAGGCATGATTCCCCGGCATCTGAGCCTCGACCCGCACTCACCGGTGCCGCTCGTGGCTCAGCTGCGCTCACAGGTCGCGTGGCTGATCGCGCGGGGCGAAGTGAGTGAGGGTGAGCGCCTGCCGCCCATCCGCGATCTCGCCACGGCGCTCGGCGTCAACCTCAACACCGTGCGCGCCGCATACAAACGGCTCGAAGCGGATGGCCTGGTCACCACCCAACGCGGGCGAGGAACCACTGTGCTCAGCTACCAGCGAGCCCGCCACCTAGCCGGCAAGCCGAGCACGCGAAGCTTCACCATCGGGGCGATCATCCCCACCCATCTCGAGTTCTACGCCCCGTTCCTCAACGCGCTCGACTCGGACTCAACCGACCCCTCTCTCTTGTTCATCTGTGTCGCGCATCAAGACCCGGCGAAGGGCTCGAGATACCTCGACCAGTTGGTCGCCAAGAACGTCGACGGCATCATCGTCGCCGGCGCCATGATTCCCGCCGAGATCGCAACAGGCATCAACGGACAGCTACCCCTCGTGTTCGCCGACTTTCCTGGCGCCCCAGGACCCTCGGTCCTCTTTAACCATGAGCAAGGCAGTGCGCTGGCCACTGCGCACATGCTCGAACACGGCCACCGCCGCATCGGCTTCATCGCCCCGCCCCGTGACATGCCTCCAGCGGCCCCGAAATACACCGGCTACGAACGTGCCCTGGCACAGGCAGGACTCGATGCCCGGGCCGAGCTGATCGAGACCGCCCCCGACTTCGCCGTCGAGTCAGGCCACCGCAGCGCTCTGCGGCTGCTCACCCAAGACGACCCACCCACAGCCATCGTGGCAGCAAGCGACTCGCTCGCCATCGGCACCATCCGCGCCGCACGAGAACTGGCCATCCCCATCCCAGACAAGCTCGCCCTCGTCGGCAACGACAACATCGCCTCCGCCAGCGACACGGCGCCGCCGCTGACGACAATCGACGCTCCCGCCGCGGAGCTCGGAAGACGCGCTATCGGCATGCTCGAACAACTCATCGCAGGACAACCCCTCGAACACACAACCATCACACTCGACACCCGCCTGATCGTGAGGCAATCATGCGGATGCCAACCCGCACCCTGAGCCCAGCGGGCCCGGTCAGCCCACCCCCTTCACAGAACGCGGGGACCGAGCCAGCACGCTGCCGCGCCGCCGGGGTTCAGGCCCACCTACCACGGGGTTCAGGCCCGTCTAGCCCGCTCAGCTCAGCGCGGATCCCGCAGGCCGATCAGCTCGTAGACCGTGCCCTCCGGTCCCCGAAAGTGCGCCCACACCCGATCGGCATCTCGCTGTGATTCCCCCAGGAACACAATGCCCGAGGCGTGCATGCGAGCCCGGGTCGCATCGACGTCGTCGACGACGAGACCGACGCAAGGCCGGTCACCGAAACTCACATGGTCTGAGTCCTTCGGGCCGTAGAGGTGCAACTCGGTCCCGTCACCGAGGCGAAACCAGGCCAAGCGGCTCGGCTCCTCACGAAACGGCACCAGGCCCAGCGTGTCCCGATACAGCGACACAGCGGCCACGAACTGAACGGGATCCTCGATCCGCACACCCAAGAACCCCAAACCATGCACAACGCCGCCCGACATGGTCACATCCTAGATCGGGCCAGCGGCACGTTAGCGGTGGCGACTCCCGGCGGAGTGCAGCATTCCGCCGGCGCGGAAGGAAGCGGTCGGCGGTGGGCGACCGAGCGGCTGGCGCCGGACGCCCCCGCTGATATGTGAGGGGTTCCTGTCAAGGGGCAGGGTGAAGCGGGGTCCTCTCTGGCCGGAGGGGACCCCGCTTCGTCGTTCACGGGTGGGTTGTGGGAGACAGCGTGTCTGTCGACGCGCGGTCAGTCTGATAATGCGCGGGTTGGTTACCGCAGGGCCCTTGTTTCGGCTGGAGAGCGGGAGCGTGTCTAGGGTCGAGCGTGCCCATGATCGGGTGCTCATAGCGGGATCGCTCGTTCTCTCCTGGCGCTGCTGTCCACGACCCTGGGGGTGGTGGCCCGTGAACGGGTCTTTGGGTGTTACTGGTCGTCCATGACGGCCAGCGACCAGCACCAGCCGGCGAGCTCGCGGGCGATGGCGGTGTTGGCGACGGTGTGTCGCTTGTTGTGGGCGGTCATGACCTGCCAGCGGCGGTGCAGGCGCCGGTTGCCTGCATCCCCGCGGGCCGCGGCCGCGGCTGGTGCCAGCGCCCACCGGTCCTGCATGGTCTTGCCGACCACGTACCTCTTCTTGTGGTGCCAGGCGGCCTCGACCAGGAGCCTGCGGGCGTGGCCGTTGCCGGTCTTGGTGATCCCACCTTGGACCCGGGAGGTGCCGGAGGAGGACTCGCTGGGCACCAGGCCCAGGTAGGAGCCGATGTTCTTGCCGGTGAAGCGGTGCCAGTCGCCGATCTCGACCGCCAACGCGAACCCGGTCAACGTGCAGACCCCGCGCAGGCACCCCAGCCGGCGAGTGAGCGCGGTGAACTCGCTGTCCGCCGCCAACGCGGTGATCTGAGCATCGAGACGGTCCCGACGCGCCAGGGTGTGGGTCACGGCGTCGTAGCCGTCATCGAAGGCCGCCAACGTGCCCAGCCCACCACCGGCGAGGTGCTCCTTGCGGATCCGGCGCAGCCACGCATCATGGCGGGCTGTCCAGGCATCCCTACTCTCGTCGTACACGTGCCCGTGACGCAGGAGCAGCTTCGAGAGCCGGTGCCGGGCGCTCATCAACGTCCCGCGGGCGTCCTCGCGGGCCCGCACCAGATCCCGAGCCGACTCCTGGAACTCGGACGGGATCCGCACCGCGACGATGTCATCGTTACGGGCCAACCTTGCCAGCAGCATCGCATCCCGGGCGTCGGTCTTGACCCGGTCACCAGATGCACGCAACAACTTCGAGGGAGCAGCGACCTGGCAGTGGTGCCCAGCCGACAGCAGCGCCCGCGCCAACGGGTATCCGGTCGGGCCGGCCTCATACGTCACCAACACCGGGCCATGCTCGACAGTGATCTGGTCGATGAACGCGACCACGTGCTCGGTGCGCGGTGAGATCGTCCGCTCGAGCACCTCACCGGTGACCGTGTCGATCACCGCCGCCCGCACCGATCGCGCGTGAACATCCAACCCAACACTCGTACGATGAACGAACACCGGGGCCTCCTATGCCTGTCGGCACCAGCCAGCCGAATCTGACTGGTGATCCACGAATCACTGCATACGCGAGGCCCCGGCCACAACCCCCAGAACAAAACCCGCGACCCTCATAGGGTCTAGGAGGGGTCGGGTAACTTGCCGCTCCTGGCGAGATCCGGATCGGTGCACGAGGCCAGGTCGAAGCAGCAGGGCCGCCGTTTGCCGCCGTCCAACTTCGAAATGCTGACCTCGACACGTCGTTGTCGAGTTTGGGGGTTACGCGTCGCCCGCACCCAGCGGACCCACTCCCATCGCGCCATCGGCGTGATGTCCTGCCACACGTCGCGGC
>JBHEPF010000104.1:0-21451 GCA_046260445.1 Dermatophilaceae bacterium
GTGGACCTCGGCGGCCGGGCCAACGCCGCGATCACCGCGTTGTCGTGGGTCGTCGTGACGGCGCCGCTCGCCGCCGGCTATCTCGCGATCCGCCACGACCCGGACAACTGGGTCGGCACGTGGCTCACCTCCGCCGGCACGGGGATCGCGCTCATCAACGCGCACGGCACCTGGCAGGACGCGCTCGCCGCCGAGCCGAGCGGCCTGCCGGCCAGTCCGCTGCTCTTCGTCCTCACCCAAGGCGTGTGGATGGCGTGGTTCGTGCCGTATGCGATGGTCGTCGTCCTCTTCCCCGACGGCCGGCCGTGGGGTCGGCTCGGGCGAGCCTGTGCCGTGGCGCTACTCGCGATCCCGGTGCTGTTCAACCTGCTCACCGCGGTCATCCCCGGCCCGCTCATGCCGCCCCTGGAGGACTGGCCGCGGCCGCTCGGCACCCACCCGGTCGGCTATCTCTCGCTCGCGCTGCTGCCGCTGTTCCTCGCCGCGCTCATCGGGGCGGGAGTCTCGCTGTGGCGGCGGCACCAGGCCAGCACCGACCCGCGGGCCCGCGCGCAGCTGCGGTGGATGCTGCTCGCGGCGTCCCTGCTGCCGGCGACGCTCGTGCTCTGCTGGGTCGGCTACCTCCTCGTCGGCGGACCGGTGCCGGTCGTCGTCGGACTCGTCGCGTTCAACATCGCCATGCCGGCGGCGACCTTCGTCGCGATCATGCGGCACGACCTCTATGACGTGGACCGGGCCATCGTGGCGGCCGGGGTCTACGGGATCCTCACCGTCGGCGTCCTCGCGGGGTATGCGGCGGTCTCGGTCCTCCTCGGCCGCACCCTCGGCGCGGACTCGGTGACGGCCGCCGTGGTCGCGACCGTGGCGGTGATGCTCGCGCTGCTGCCGGCCCGCTCGTTCCTGCTGAGGGTGCTCGGGCGGAGACTGCACCCGCGTCGGGCCGCGGGTCTGGACGCCGTGGCGGCGCTCTCCGAGCGGGTGGGCGCCGGGCGCGACGAGCCGGAGCGGCTCGAGGAGGTGCTGCGCGAGGCGCTGCGGGACGACGGCCTGCGGGTGGGATACCGACGGCCCGGGGGCAGCGCATACCTCGATGTCGTGGGCCGGCCCGTCGAGGGGGTGGGCGGGCAGCCGATCCGCTCCGGCGAGCATGATGTCGGTCTCGTCGTGCCGGGTCCGCGCGGGGCTCCGGTGCCGAGCGAGGTGCTCGCGGCGAGTGGGCTGCTCGCAGACTACGTGCGGCTGCGGCGCGAGCTGGCCGAGGCGCTCGCCGAGGTGGAGGCGAGCCGGGAGCGGCTGCTCGAGGCGGGGTATGAGGAGCGGCGGCGGCTCGAGACCGACCTGCACGACGGCGCCCAGCAGCGGCTCGTCTCGCTCGGGATGCGGCTGCGGGTGGCCCAGCGGCACGCCGCGTCGGGGCAGCCGGTCGACCTGGACACCCTCGTCGACACGGCCGTCACCGAGATCGCCGATGCGGTCGGCGAGCTGCGCGCCATCGCCCACGGCCTGCGGCCGAGCTCGCTCGACGACGGGCTGCCGGCCGCGCTGGACAACCTCCCCGCTCCAGTGCGCTACCCGTCGAGGTGACGTATGCGGCGGCCACCATCCCCGACCACGTCAGCCTCACCGCGTACTACGTCGCGAGCGAGGGGGTGGCGAACGCGGTCAAGCATGCCGGTGCCTCTCGGGTCGCGATCGACGTGCGGCACGAGCAGGAGGAGCTGCGGGTCGTCGTCCGCGACGACGGGGCAGGTGGGGCGCGAGTCGTGCCGGGCTCGGGCCTGGCCCGGCTGCGGGACCGGGTCCATGCCCACGGCGGGTCGCTCGCGGTGAGCAGCCCTCTCGCGCAGGGCACTTCGCTCGAAGCGGTGATCCCGTGCGGGTCGTGATCGGCGAGGACTCGGCGCTCTTCCGCGAGGGGCTCTCGGCGCTGCTCACCGAGTTGGGGCATGACGTGGTCGCGACGGCCGCGGATGCGCCGAGCGCGCTCGCCGCGGTCCTCGAGCACCGGCCGGACGTCGCGGTGCTCGACATCCGGATGCCGCCGCACCACGCCCACGACGGGGCCGAGGTGGCAGCCGAGGTCCGACGGCGGGCGCCCGAGGTGGGGGTGCTGCTGCTGTCCCAGCACGTCGAGACCCGGCTCTCGGTCGAGCTCGCCGCGACGGGCCGCTTCGGATACCTGCTCAAGGACCGGGTGCTCGACGTCGACGAGTTCGTCGACGCGCTGACCCGGGTCGCCGCGGGCGGGTCGGCGCTCGACCCGGAGGTCGTTGCCCGGCTGCTCGCGGGCGGGCGGGACGCCCTCTTCGCCTTGACGCCGCGCGAGCGCGAGGTGCTGGCGCTCATGGCCGAGGGCCTGGCCAACCCCGGCATCGCTGCCCGACTCGTCCTGGCCGAGCGGACCGTGGAGTCCCACGTCGGCAGCATCCTCGCCAAACTGGGGCTGAGCGAGGCCGACCCCGCCGCGCATCGCCGGGTGCGGGCGGTGCTGGCCTATCTCGGGGTGGGAGGTTCGGGCGCGTCGTCGACCCGGTGACCGGGGCCTCGGGACTCGAGCCTGCGTCGGCACGGATCGAGCACCGCAGGCCGGACCGGCCGCGCGGGCTGAGGTAGTGGAAGGGCGGGCGGCGGGCTTGGTACGCGGGCCGGGTCGATCAGCGGTATGCGTCGCGACGATGCACGATGGTGATCACCTCGACGAGGACGCGTTCGTCGTCGATCCGGTACACGATCCGGAACTCGCCGCGTCGGGCCGAGTGCCGTCCCTCAAGCCGCCCGCTCAGCGCCTTGCCGACGCGGTAGGGGTTGTCGGCGAGGGGTCCCCGGATGAACTCGAAGCACGCGATAGCGACGGCCTCGGGGAGTTCGTCGGTCAGCGCCCGACGCGCGCTGGAGGACAGGATGACGCGGTAGCTCACGAGGCGGTGCGGGGGCGCGCCGCCATGGCGGCGGCCACCTCAGCGAGGGTGCTGGTCTCGCCCCGACGAATCTCCGCCTCGCCCTGCGCGATCTGGTCCACCAGGTCTGCGTCAGCCAGGACGTCGAGGGTTTCCATGATCGTGTCGTAGTCATCCGCACTGAGGATGACCGCCGCACGTCGACCGTTCTTGGTCACCTCGATGCGCTCGTGCGTGGCCACGGCCTGCTCGATGAGCTTGGACAGGTTGGCTCTTGCCTCGGCGAGGGGGATCATCGTGGTCATGTACATAATTCTAGCGTCATGTGGGTCGTGCCGAAGCGGCTACCGGACACCCCAAGCGACCGCGTCGACGGCACTGTGCGTGAACCGAGGCCATGACGCCGGCTCACTCACTCCGTCGCGCAGTGCGGTGCGGTGGCTCAGTGCGGTGCCGTCGCGCCCCAGCGCCGGGGCATCCCACTCGTGGGATCGCGGCGCACTGCGAGCCTCACAAACTCCCACCCGTCCGCAACGCGAAGTCCGCGGCCGCCTTCACCACGGCCTTCGCGGTGAGGCCCACCGCCACCTGGAGGTGACGCGGCACGAACGGTGCACTGTGCAGGTCGTACTGGACCCAGAGCGCGTCGTACTTCACGTGGAAGCGGACGCCGGCCGCGTCCCGGTTGAGGATGTTCACCTCGCGCAGGGCTACGTCGGCTTCGGTGATGTCCCCCACCACGCGCGTCCAGACGCGCACGACCGGCTCATCATCGCGGACCGACACATACAGCGGGACGTGGGCGAAACCGACCAGCGGCCAGTCGCCGTCGTCATCGCGGTCAACGACGTCACCGCGCACGGCATAGATCGTCCGGTGCACGAGGAGCATCAGCTCCCAGGAGTTCTCGATGGCGTAGGCGGCGTCGAGGTCGAGTGGCTCGATGTCGCCCGGGTCGGGCAGCACCGCCTGGCTCAGGTCGGATGCCGCGACCTCGCGCAACATCGTGGGGTGGATGACGTCGAAGACCTCGCGCAACGCCAGGACGACATCACCGGCCAGCATCGCCGACCCATCCCGTGAGGCCATGACGTAGAAGTTGCCCTGCGGCTCCCCCGCCTCGTCACGATCACGGTCGAATCCGATGTCCACGAGGAACTGCTCCGCGGACGTGCTCATGCGGTAATCGGGTGCGAGGTAGGCGTTCGAAGAGACCTCGCTTCGCAGACCCTCACCACCGAAGCCGACGAACTGGACGTAGGGCGCCGCTCCCCCGTCCGGGTGGGGGACGTCCAGCTCGAGGATGATGCTCTCGTCGTCGTCGAGCTTCTCCAGCCGCCCGGCGAGCTCATGCCGGAACTCGGTCCAGGCCTTCTCGACCTCCACGTCGAACGACGTCACCTCTGGTTCCTCAGCCATTCGGACCACCCCTTCCACCTCACACTGTTCCATCGAGGTCTGACAGTCGATCCCGCTGGAGCCGGCGGGCGACCTCCTTGGCCGCCTCCCACAGCAACCCCCGTGCGTGCACCCGCGGATGCAGATCTTGTATGCGCCGGTCGGCCTCGTCGATATCTGCCCCCAACGCACCTGCATAGACCAACGCGACACTCGGCGCACGCCGCTCCGCGGCGACGCAGTGCACGAGGACCCGTCTGCCCTCCGCTCGCCAGCGGCGGGCCAGGAGGGCCGCACCGGTGAGCACCGCATACAGGTTGGGGTTGTCGTCGGCGTCCTCGGAGTCGATGAGCCAGAGGTGCGCGTGACGGTCCGAGGGCACCCGGCCGGGTGCGACCTGATCCTTGCCGATCCGGCATAGCGACATGACGGCTTCGACGTCGAGCTCTTCGGCCCGATCGAGGTCGGCCAGAGTGCCGATGAGCAGACCCGGGTCGTCAGGGTGGGGTGCCGCGAGTGGGCGAGCGGCCGGATGCGACATCCCGTCGACCCGCGGCCACGAGCCGTCGACGGCACCGCCGTCGACGGTCGCTAGGGCGAGGCCGGCGAGGTCGTGCGCCCGATACCCGGGCCATCCGTTGATCGCGACCACCCATTCCGCCGGGATGGCCCCGACGCCTCGCTCTTCAGGCGGATCGGAACCGTTCGTAGCGCCACGCCAGGAGACTAGGGTCTGGCCGATCTCCTCGTCGCTGCGGGACGGTCATGAGGTGATGTCCGTGAAGGCCCTTCAAGCCGTGCTCAAGCAGAGGCCCGTCAATCTCAACGAGGACATCATCCCTGATTGCCACCCGATACTCCGGAGTGATGCCGAGGATGCCGGCGTCGTAGGCGGCGTGGTGGATCTTGCACAGCGCGAGGCCGTTGCGCACGGCTGCAACCCCTTGCTTCTCTTTGTCGCTGACGATGTGCGCGGCGTCGAGCAGCTGACGATGCCCGAGGGCGCATACGGCGCAACGGGTCTCGTAGGCGCGCAGCACCATCGATCGGAAGACCGGTTGATGGACCCGCTGCAGGGTTTCGCGCTCGACGTAGCGGCGGAGCACCTCTTCAGCTGGGCTCTCCACAAGGGGAAGACGCTGCCTGGCGTCGTAGGCCAACACAAACTGGTCGAGATGCTTCTCCTCGGTGAGGACGAAGACCGGGAAGACCACCTGGAACCACCCGGGTGCCACGCCAACGAGCCAGATGAGGGGCCAATGCTCCCGCATCGCCACCCGGACTGCCTCATTCTCCGACTTGCCGCCCGCGTCGGCGCGGTACTTATACCGCGGCAGCCCATCAGGGCCAGTGACGTCTTCGTAGGGCCGTGACTGGCCCTCAGGTCGATGCACCGTCATGATCGTCAAGGCGCCGCGTGAGATCGCCGGCTTCCGGATACCCCGCCCGGTGTCAATCAAGGTCAACCGCTCGTCGCGGAAGGTGAAGCTGCGGAGCTCCTCGCGGCTGATGGCCTCTTGGCCGTCGTGCGTCCGGACGGCAAGCCACGCCATCGCTTGGTGGCGCAGGGCGAGCTCCTCGGCATCGGACAGCACCCGGCTAGCTTGCCATGGTTGCGGTTAGTCAGTCGTTGCGCGAGTGAGGGCAGCATCGGGCGCTCGACGTGTCTACCATCCGCCCATTGGCGAAGGCACCCATGGGCGATGTGCGGCGAGCGAGTCTGTGTAGTCGATCATCCCCTCACAAGAAGCACGAGGCGGGAGTTTCAGGCTACGTTTCTGCGGTGACCTCGACTCCAACCACTTCGAGCATCTGGACGAGCCACCTTCCTTTGCAACGGTCGTTGGAGACTGACGACGGTCAGTTGAGCCTTGAGTTCGCTCCGCCGAGCCCAGTCATCGGCGACGCAGCCCGCGCCGTCCGTGGCCTGCTACACGAGGCGCAGCGCTACACCAGTGGGCCTGAAGTGCTCAATCTGCTAGAGAACATTGGCAGGTTCACCACCCTGGGCCCATACAACCACGAGGTTGATGGCCCAACCAGGTGGCTGCCGACACCAGCAACTCCCACCCGGATATCGCGTGGGGCGCTGCGATGCGGTTGCGCAACCGCATCGTCCACGGCTGCTGGGACATCGACGTGGAGACCCTGGTAGCCACGGCGGTCGATGGCCTGCTCGGATGATCACTCGGTTGAACGGTGCCGTTACCCCTTTGCAGAGAGCCGAGGGTCTCGACCCGCACGGCTGATCGCCCTGGTCGGCGCTGTCGGTGGGGCCTGACAGGCCAGAGACGCACTGGAAGGGGACGGGTCGCCCGTCCGCGTCCTCTTCGTGAACGGCATGACCGACCCGGCTCTCGACGTGCCGGGCCTGGTCCGCCTGGTTGTGCTGCGCATACTCAGCGGCTGACGTCGGCCCGCCAAGGTGGCCAACGACACGGCGCCGTCCTCCCCCGCTGACGGTGCTCAGTCAGTGCCCGCGGCGCTTCATCGCCCGGTCGATCGCCGCAGTGAGCCCCTCGGGTTCCCGCCCGAGCTCGGCCACGACGGCCTGGCGCACCGCAGCCTTCAGCTCCTCTGGCGTAGGCGAGGCACCGGCTGGGACCGGCGCCTCCCCCGGTGTCGGGCGGGTTGGTCGTTCCCGCTCGATCCGCACACCCAGGTCCTCGGCGCGCTGTGCCGCTTCGTCGGTGACGACGTCACGTCCGCTGACCCGGATGGGCGTCCCGGAGAGCGCGGCATCCTCCACGTGGTGGCGGGTGATGAACCTGCGCCGCCCGGGGCTGTCGGCACCGCTGCGGGCATCAGTCGCGGCCATCGATGGCCTCCAGGGCCGACACGGCCGCATTGCGCGCCGCGAGGATGTCCGCCTCGGTGCCGGCCATCCAGAGCCGACCGTAGACACCGACCGAGGTGACATGCATGAGGTTCACCGCGGCCGCCTTCTCTGCCTCGTTGGCCGCGAGGTTGATGTAGGCCGCGGGTGTGCACTCGAGCACGAGCATGGTCTGCCCCGCGACGAGCATCATGCCGCGGGTGAACCGGTTGAGCAGCTGGGACTGGTACGGGCTGACGTTGGTGATGACCTGCATCGAGGCGATCTCTGGCTTCTTGCGGGCGCTGACGTCGAGGTCGAGCTCACGCAACACGGCCTCGCCGGCCTGCAGGACCTCGGCCTGCGACTCTGAGTGCAGCTCGAACATCCCGAACTGACGCTCGACGATCTGCGCACCCGGTCGGGCCATCGTGGCCTTGACGGCGACGTCGACGACCCTGAACACGTGGTTGCCGGGCGCCATCTCGACGTACAGCGCGGCCATACCCTCGATCGGCAGGTCGCCCTGCGTCACGGTCCCGACGAAGGAGGCGTACTGCGGCTGCATCCTGTCGAGGTAGCAGTAGGCGCGGAGCTCGAACTCATCGGCCATGGGAACTCTTCTCCTTCTCGGGGTCTGTCAGGCGTGGGGTGGCGGCTGCCGGTCGGGGACTCATCCGTAGCCCGATCGGTAGCCCACCTCGAGGGCGGGGGCGCTGCGCGCGATACCGAGCGGTGTGACGAACAGCGGCGCCACCGGCACGACCGTGTCAAGGCCGGACGCCTGCGACACGACATCTGCGAAGCCGGGGAACGCTGCCGACCCGCCGACGAGGTAGACGCGCGGCGCGGGCCAGCCTCGGGTGTTGCTCGAGACGATGGAGGCGACCTTCTCCATCACCGGACGGATGAGGGGGAAGAGCCGGGGCTGCTCGGCCGGGTCCTTCTTCAGCCGCTCGGCCTCCTCGATGGAGACGCCGAGCGCGCCGGCGATGACCAAGGTCAGGTGCGTGCCACCGGTGGGCTCGTCGGCGGTGTGGACGACCCTGCCGTCCTGCACGATGGCGATGCCCGTCGTGCCTCCACCGATGTCGACGACGACACCGTCGCGCAGCTGGAGCACGGCGTTCGCGGCGCTCGGTTCGTCGACGAGGCCGGTGCACTCCATCCCGACCGACTCGATCACGTGGCGCACGGCCCTCACCGACCCCGCCTCCACACCTGGGGGGAAGGCTCCGTGCGACCCCGGCAGCGCCACCCCGAGGCGGTCCTCCACCTGTTGCTTGAGCCGGCGCACCACGTCGACCGCACCCACGAAGTCGGTGACCACGCCGTCCCGCACCACGTCCGCAGTCTCGTATGCCGCGGCGAGGGGCTGGTCGGCGGCGTCCAGCGCCACCAGAACCACATACGCCGTTCCGAGGTCCACCCCGCCTTTGACCAGCGCGGGGGGTGCGGCGAGGGGCATGGTCGCCATCGACGCGTCGAGTGCGGCCATGGCATCGCGCAGGCTCGTGCGACCCATCAGGTGCTCCAGTCGGCCGGGTAGGTGACGTAGAGGAACTTCGCCCACGCCGGTGTGCCGAAGGTGATCGAGGATCCTTTCGGGACCGCGATGACGTCGCCGGGACGCCCGATGACCTGATGAGCGGCAGTGGTGATGTGCAGCTCACCCTCGAGGACGTACTCGACCTCGTCGTAGTCCAGGGTCCACGGGAACGAGCCCGCGCGCAGGCTCATCACGCCTGCCGCCATGGGCAGCCCATGCTCCGCCGTCACCACGTCGAGCAGTCGGACATCCATGTCGGGCCGGTGCACGTCCACCGGAAAAGGGGCGAGCGCCATCACGTTCACCCCGGCCACGTGTCGAAGGGGAGGCGGTTCGCCGGGCTGTGGCCGGTCGACATCTCCCTGCTCCCGAGCGCGCACAGTGAGCCGGACCCCTCTCTCGCTCGCCACGTCCCGGGCGAGCGGCGTGACGAGGTCTTCGGGCGCGACGACGAGCTCGGTGCCGCCCCTGCGGGCGAGGCCGAGCACGTCGTCAGCGGTGTGGACCCGGCGACTCACTGCAGCGCCCTACCCCTTGTCGTGGTCGGTGGCTCACTTGGCCTGGGGCTGCGAGGCTCCGGTGTTCTGCGAAGGCAGGATGAACTCGACGTCGCTGTGCGGGCGGGGGATGACGTGAACGCTCACGAGGTCACCGACGCGCTGCGCGGCGGCGGCGCCGGCGTCGGTTGCGGCCTTGACCGCGCCGACATCGCCGCGCACCATCACCGTCACGTAGCCGCCGCCGATCTGCTCCTTGCCGATCAGGGTCACGTTCGCCGCCTTCACCATCGCGTCGGCGGCCTCGATCGAGCCGACCAGTCCGCGGGTCTCGATCATGCCGAGGGCGATCATCTGGGGGTTTGTCACTGGAGTGTCCTCTCACTGTGGTGCTGCCGGAGTTGTGCTGAGTGGGTCTGCTGGCTGTGCCTTTTCGTCATCGGTGGCCGTCGCTCGCCGGTCGGCGGCGCCGGCCCTCGAATGCCCTGGCGTCCCGTCATGGGCCACCTCCCAGCTCGCCGAGCACCCGCCGAACGATCCGGTCCACCTGGTCCTCGTCCGTCGGGGACATGGCCTGCGCCCGGGCCACCCTGGGGACCGAGGTGCCGCCGGCCTGGGGCGCGTTGTGCTGGGGGGCGCCACGGACGTCGGGAGCATGGTCGTATGCGCCGGGCGGGGGCTCGTGCAGAGCGAAGGCGAGCCGTTTGACGTTGAGGAGGTGAGTGACGGTGATGTTGTCGCTGACCACGGACCCGCCGACGCCGCCTGGCGCGAGGGTCATCGCGGGCATCACGCCCGTCGTCGCTCCGATGGCTCCAAGGGTTCCCCAGGTGTTGACGAGGATCCGGAAGGCCGGCTTCTCCAACCCGAAGGCCATGATCACCTCGTCGTCGGTCGCATGGATCACCAACGAGTGGCCGTCCCCACCGAATCGAAGCAGCTCGATCGAGCGCTCGCAGCCCGCGCGCCATCCCTGCGCCACGTACCAGCCGAGCACGGTGGTGAGCTTCTCGGCACTGAGCGGCTCCTCGCGCCCGACCTGACTCAGCTCGGCAACGAGGATGCGCGTATGCGCAGGAACCTCGATGCCGGCCAACGTCGCCAGCGCCTGGGGTGTTCTGCCCACCGCCGCCGGGTTCATTCCACCACCGGGGTTGAAGACGGTCCGCTCGAGCGCCGCCTTCTGCGTCGCGGTGACGAAGTGGGCCCCCAGGCGCTCCATCTCGGCGCGGAGCTGCGCGGCGACGGGCGCATCGACGACGACCGCCTGCTCGGTCGCGCAGATGGTGGAACAGTCGAAGGCCTTGCTGTTGACGATCGCGCTGGCCGCCGCCAGGACGTCGGCGGAGCGGTCGACGTAGACCGGCACGTTGCCCGGCCCCACGCCGAGTGCGGGCTTGCCCATGCTGTGCGCCGCGCGCACCATCGGAGTGCCCCCCGTCGCGAGGATCATCGACGTCGCATAGTGACGCATCAGCTCCTGGGAGCCGGGGAGGCTGGCCTCCTGCATGCACCCGACCAGGCCCTTGGGCATGCCGGCTCGCTCGCCCGCCTCGATCATCAGTCGCACGGCCTCGTAGGTGCAGGCTTTCGCCGAGGGGTGCGGCGCGATGATGCACGCGTTGCGGGCCTTGACCGAGATCAGCACCTTGTAGACGGCGGTCGAGTTCGGGTTGGTCGACGGGCACAGACCGACGACCACCCCGACCGGCCAGCCGATCTCCACGATCCCCTTCGCCTCGTCCCGACGAAGCACGCCGACCGTGCGGGTGTCGCGGATGGACTCCCAGACCGTGCGCGAGGCGAACTCGATCTTGATCCGCTTGTGGGCCGGGACGCCGTAGCCGGTCTCGTCGGTCGCCATCTGCCCAAGACGGGCCGCGTCCCGATAGACCGCGTCGGCCATCGCGGCACAGATCCGGTCCACCTCATCCTGGGACGCGTGGGAGAACTCCCGCTGCGCCGCGCGCGCTGCGACGGCGAGACGCCGTGCCTCTTGGATCGACCTCAGGTCGCTGTCGAGCTCGTCGTGCGACATCACACCTCCCGCGGATGGGCCGCGACCTCGAGGACGGCGTCGCGGAACGCAGCGCACGCTGCCACCACGGCGCTCTGGGAGCCGATAAGGAAGCCTCCCGAGAAGTTGGTCTCGGACGGCGGCGGGAACCACACCTTCAGCTCCACGTCGGCGGCCTTCAGCGCAGCGTCGAGAGCATACGTCGCCTCAAGCGGCGGGGCGATCAGGTAGGCCATCGGCGTTCCCTCGGGGATGTCGGCCTCCTTGCTCAGGTAGCGGCCGGTGCGGGAGATGGGATGAGCGAAGAAGCCGAGCTCGCCGGCGTCGTCCGCGGCATGGAACCACGCCTCCTGCTCGGCGTAGTCGACGCAGGCCGCTAGCCCGGCCCTGGCCTCGGCCGGCGAGGGAGCCGCCAGGATGCCGATGACCTCGCCGGAGAGCGGACCCGAGGCGTGGGCCGACCCGGCGTAGAAGCTGTGCGCGTAGACGACCTCGACGTCGGCCATCTTTGTGGCCTCATCGAGGGAGACGTAGAGACTGTCGTCGATGTCGCAGGTGACGATGGCAAGGCTGCGCTGGACGTCGTTCAGCTCGAGCTTGGCCGCGAGGGCGCGGTCCACATTGGGGATCAGCCTCGTGGCGAGGATCGTGGGCTTGATCGGGTCGAGGACCGCCATCACCGACTCCCGCTCTCCTGGAGACGCAGCTCGACCCCGCTGGCCTGGTGCTTCATGACGTTCTTGACGTGCTCGACGGCGAAGGCACCCGCCTCCAACGGGTTGGTGCCGCCGTTCTCGGTGATCATGCAGATGACGTCGCGGTGCGCGTCGGTCTTGCCAGCGGTGGGCCGCCATCCGGAGTAGACACTCATCGCGTCCGCGACACCGAGGCCGGGCCGCTCCCCGATGAGCAGCATGACGACATCGGCCTGGACGATGTCGTTGACGTCGTTGATCACCCCCACCCGGCAGTACCGCACGAAGAACGGTGTGCCGAGGGTGAGGCCGGCGTTGCGCAGGCCCTGCTCGAGAACGGGGTAGATCTGCGGCAGGTTGTTGGTGACGGCGGCAGCAGATAGTCCGTCGCCGACCACGATCTGCACCTGTGGCTTCTTCGTGCACCTCTCCTGGACCACCCGTTTGGAGTCCTCGTCGAGCTCTCGGCCGAGGTCGGGCCGCAGGAGGAACTCGTCCTGGCTCGTGACCCTGGTCTGCACGGTGAACAGGCCGAACTGCTCGAGCAGCTCGGTGGGCACGTCACCGAAGATGGCGTCCTGGGTCACCGCGTGGTCGGCGCCGAACAAAAGCACACTGCGGGTGGGCGGACGCGGCCCGGCACGGCCGACGGCGAGACGCGCTGACGTCGAGGCCGCGAGGTTGACAAGGCCGCTCGGGTTGGCGGGGTCCTTGACGCCGATGCGGTGCCGCTCCTCCGGGACCGTGGGATCCGACACCTCGATGTTCACGTCGGCACCGCCCCCGCCCGGCCGCGGGGTCTTCACCTCGGGCTGTGGAGCGGTGACCGGGGAGGGGTCGACCGGGCTGACTGGCCGTGGGGAGGGAGCCGCCGGAACGGGGTCCGCCGCGGCGGCGGGGCCGGCGGCCAGTTCTGCGAGGACCTCCGCAACGATGCTGCGGAGCTCGTCGGTCGACATCACGCTCATACTCATGCTGCGCTCCTACCTGCTCAGGAAGAAGGAGGCGTCGCCGGCCTTCTCCGTCAGTCGGCCGTCGCGCATCAGCCCGAGGTTCTCCATCCAGGCCTCGAACTCCGGCAGCGGTCGGAGCCCGAGCAGCTGCCGGAGGCTGGGCGCGTCGTGGTAGCTGGAGCTCTGATAGCTCAGCATGGAGTCATCGCCCATCGGTATCCCCATGATGTAGTTGACCCCGGCGGCCCCGAGGAGCACCGCGAGATTCTCCAGCTCGTTCTGGGTCGAGCGGGCGTGGTTGGTGTAGCAGACGTCGGCACCCATCGAGATTCCGGTGAGCTTGCCCATGAAGTGGTCCTCGAGGCCGGCCCGGGTGATCTGGGTGGAGTCGTAGAGGTACTCAGGACCGATGAACCCGACGACGGTGTTGAGCTGGAATGGGTCGTAGCGCTTGGCGAGGCCATAGCATCGGGCCTCCATGACGACCTGGTCGGCACCGTGGTGCGCGTCCGCGGAGAGCTCCGCGCCCTGGCCGGTCTCGAAGTACATGTAGTTAGGGCCGGTGACGACCGAGTGCCGCTTGGCGAGAGCATTGGCCTCGTCGAGCATGGCGACGTCGATGCCGAAGGACTCGTTGCCCTTCTGCGAGCCGGCCAGGCTCTGGAAGACCAGGCCGACGGGCGCACCCTTGCGCATGGCCTCCATCTGCGTCGAGACGTGGGCAAGCAGGCAGTTCTGGGTGGGGATCTCCCATCGGGTGATGATCTCGTGGGTCATCTCCAGCAGCCGTGAGACGCTGCCGAGCGAGTCGTCGGAGGGGTTGATCCCGATGACGCTGTCGCCGGATCCGAAGCTCAGTCCTTCGTAGACTGCGGCCCGGATCCCCTCGACCGAGTCTGTCTGGTTGTTGGGTTGGCAGCGCGACCCGAGCGTGCCGCGAAGTCCGATGGTGTTGTTGGCGTGCTTGACGACCTTGATCTTGCTGGCCGCCAGCATCAGGTCCATGTTGGACATCAGCTTGGTGACCGCGGCGACCATCTCGGCGGTGAGCCCGTTGCTCAGGCGCTTGATCATCGCCTCGGTCGTCGTGTCGGCCAGCAGCCATTCACGCAGCTCGCCGACCTGCATCCCCTTGATCTCTGCGTAGACGGCCTCGTTGACGGCGTCGTCGATGACCCGGGTGACCTCGTCCTGCTCATACGGCACGGCCGGGTTGGCGCGCAGGGTCTCCAACGTGACCTCGGCGAGGACGAACCGGGCGGCCATCCGCTCCGCCGCACTCTCGGCGGCGACGCCGGCCAGCTGGTCCCCGGACTTCTCCTCGTTGGCCTTCGCCAGCAGGTCCTTGATATCGCGGAACTGGTAGCGGATGCCGAAGAGCGTCGCGGCTAGCTGCATGGAGACACGCTCCTTCGAAGGACGGCCGGCTCAGTCATAGAAGACCAGCGTCTTGATGGACAGCGGGACGGCCCGCCCGTCCAGGACCGGCAGCCCGATGTCGATGAAGTCGCCCTCGCCCAGGCCGACCTGGTCGATGACCAGCAGCGGGATCCCGGGTCGGATGCCTTGGATCGTCTGGCCGAGCACCTGGGCGTAGTCCTGCTGCAGGACCAGGACCAGAGGACGCTCGCCGTGTCCGGCGTCATGGAAGGCCACGATCTCGGCTGCGACCGCCTGGAGCGCCGGGTAGCCCATCTCGGTGGGAAGGTCCACGACGATGGCCGCGTCGGCATCCTCGTCGAGGTCCCAGCGTGCCATCGCCTCCCGGACGGAGACCGCGAACGGCAGACCACCACCACGTCCCGGCAGCGCCGGCCGCAGGACGGGCAGGTTGCGGAGCGGGAGGATGTCGCGGTTGGCCCAGATCGTCGAGCCGCTCAAGGTGACCGTCTGCCCCGCGGCTCCGAGGACCGTGGCGCGCAGCGTCTCGGGTGGCTCGCGGACGTTCAGCTGACGAAGTCGCTCGTTGCGGTGCAGGGAGTTCGCCAGCAGAGGTCCCACGTCGCCGTAACGGGCCACCTCCGCCATCGTCGTCACCGGCAGATGGTCGTAGTAGCAGGCGCCGATTCCACCGGTGAGGAACACGGAGGAGGAGGCATCCGTGCCGCTTAGCGGAGGGGTGAGCTGGAGTCCGTGGCCGACCCGGACCTCCTGACCGGTGGCGAGGTCGACGATGAGGTCGGCCATGACGTCGCAGAAGACCCGCAGCTCCTCCATGGTCGCGACGCGACCCTCCTTCAGACCCAGACCGAGGTCGTCGACGATCGTCTGTCCGGGAGGCGCGACCCGGAGCACTGTCCCCTGGGTGTCGATCTCCACCTGGCGCCCACCGACGGCGAGGCCGGAGGAGCACAGGTGGCGACCGACCTTGAAGACGGCGGCGTTGGACGTGCCGCCGCCGATGTCGATGCTGGTGACCTGCTCATAGTGGTCGGTGGACCACCGGGCGGCTCCCGAACCGCGGCCGGCGATCTGGGCCTCGGCGTTGGGCCCGGCGATCGTGACCACGAAGTCGCCCGCATTCGCGGAGAGGGCCTGCAGGATCGCATCGGCGTTCCTGGTGCGCGCCGTCTCGCCGGTGATGATCACCGCCCCCGTCTCGATGCTGCCGGGGGAGACCCCGGCTGCGTCGTACTCGGCGCGGACCAGGGTGGCCAGCGCCTCCGCGTCGACGATGTCGGGGGCGGTGAGCGGGGTTGGGTGCGCCTCGCCCCGGTGGACGACCGACTTCTCGTCCACCTGGATCCGCGGCACCTGTCCGGGTCGGGCGACGTCGTGCAGGATCAGACGCGAGAACACCACCTGGGTGGTGGTGGTTCCCACGTCTATCCCCACACTGAGGACCTCCCGTTGGACGCCGGCCATCGAGGTCTCAGCTCTTCCTGAAGGTGACGTGTCCGTCCACCTCGAGCGAGTCCAGGATCCCCATGATCACGGCGTCCACGGGTTGCCCGTTCGTCGTCGCGCTGTGTCGTGCCGCGCTGCCCTCGGCGACGAGCACGAGCTCGCCCGAACCAGCACCCACGACATCGACCGCGACGAAGACCGGGCCCGTGACGGTGTTCTGCACGTCGGTCTCCTGAACCAGGAGCAGCTTGTGCCCGACAAGGCTCGTGTCCTTCACGGTCGAGACCGCTGACCCGACGACTCGCGCGATGCGCATGTCAGTGCAGCTCGGACTCGGAGGACTCGATCAGCGCGAACTCCTCCTCCGGGGCCGAGGCCACGATGTGGTGGCGGCTGTAGAGCCCGAAGTAGGCGATAGCGACCACGTAGACGCCGGCGGTGATGGCCACCACCCGTGTGTCGACCAGGAACCCGGCGATCAGCGCGACCACGGCCAGGACGCACGCGATTCCGGTGGTGATGATGCCGCCGGGAGTGCGGTAGGGGCGGGCCAGCTCGGGCTCCTTGATCCGAAGGATGATGTGCGACAACGTCATCATGATGTAGGAGATCGTCGCACCGAAGACCGCGACGAGGATGAGCAGGTCACCCTGGTTCAACACGGCCATGACGAACCCGATGATCCCAGGGACGATGAGCGCGATGTAGGGCGTCTTCCTCCGGCCCGTCAAGGAGAGGAACCGCGGCAGGTATCCGGCCCGGGACAGGGCGAAGGTCTGCCGCGAGTAGGCGTAGATGATCGAGAAGAAGCTCGCGATCAGACCGAGGAGACCGACCACGTTGATGAACTGGCTCACTCCGGTCTGGCCTCCCCAGGCCTTCGGCGCCTCGAGCGCCTCGACGAGCGGGTTGCCGGACTCCATCAGGAAGTTCGCCCCTGCGGCACCGGGAGCGACGATGAGGATCGTGAACGCGAAGACGATGAGCGCCAACATGGCGCCGATGATGCCCTTGGGCATGTCCTTGGCCGGGTTCTTGGACTCTTCGGCGGCCAGCGGCACGCCTTCGACGGCGAGGAAGAACCAGATGGCGTAGGGCAGTGCCGCCCAGATGCCGACGATACCGAACGGCAGCAGGGCGCTGGCTCCGAACGCCTCGGTCACCGGGATGTCGGTGAGGTTGGCCGCGTCGAACTTGGGTATCGCAGCAATCACGAAGACCACCAGTGCGGCAACCGCTATGGCCGTGATGCCGAACATGAGCTTGAGAGCCTCGCCGACG
The DNA here is from genome assembly GCA_046260445.1 of Dermatophilaceae bacterium. Lineage (GTDB taxonomy): Bacteria > Actinomycetota > Actinomycetes > Actinomycetales > Dermatophilaceae > F2B08. The sequence continues at coordinate 16,950 of JBHEPF010000104.1, forward strand.
CCCCAGAGGTGCAGCCCGACGAAGATCGCGTAGAAGACAGCGAACACGACCCAACCGACGTCGAACCCTGTCAACGACTCGACGTAGGCACCGATGAAGTTCGCGATCGCGGCAGGCGCGATCGCGTACTCGATGAGGATCGCCGTACCGGTCAGGAAGCCACCCCAGGGACCCATCGCCCGTCGGGCGAACGCGTAGCCGCCGCCCGTGGTGGAGATCGTCGAGGAAAGTTCGGCCAGTCCCAGCACCATGAACAGGTACATGATCGCCATGATCGCCGTGGCAACGAAGAGTCCTCCCCAACCACCCTGTGCCAGACCGAAGTTCCAGCCGGCGAAGTCACCCGAGATGACGTAGGCGACTCCCAGTCCCGCGAGCAGCAGCCAGCCGGCAACCCCCCCTTCCAGCTGGCGCTTCTCGAAATACTCGGCCCCCTCGATCTCCGCGTCGATCCCACCGCGCTCATGAATTCGCTTCGGGGCCTTCTCGCTCATTGCGAAACTCCTGACTCTCGTCACGTGGACGTCGTCGTCCGGGGCTCACGCTAGACCTGCCGACTGCCGGCTGCAAAGGATTCTTCGTCACACATTTCTGGCCACCCGAACTCTCGTCCAGCGGGGTCCCCGACGCCATCTTGTCGATGTTGGCCCGGGGGCGGTAGTCGTCGCCCTCCACGAAGACGCCGCCGAGTTGCTCGGCGACGGCCCGGCCGATGGTCGTCTTGCCGGTGCCGGCGACTCCCATCACCACGACATGGCGCGGGGGGCCCACTAGAGCACCAGCCACAGGACCGCAGCGATCGCGAACACGACCAGACCAAGCGTGGTCTCCATCACCGTCCACGTCTTCACGGTGGTCGTCTCGTCCATCCCGAAGAACCGGCTGGGGTGGGCTGCGCCCGACCGGCGGCGAAGTGATGCACTCATCGCAGAAGCGTCCGCCGATGCTCCGTGCGTGCCGGTTCAGTAGCCGGCTTCGGGTGTGACGAAGGGAGTCCACAGCCGGTCAATGGGCATGACGTGGAGGCGGTCGCCGTAGGTATAGGAGCGGGTTCCGGTGGTGAGGATGATCCCTGCTGCGAACCGCCGCCCCAAGGCGTCGCGGAGCTGGCCCAGACCGCGGAAGTCAGTGCCAGGTGCGCGTTCGCCGGCTTTGACCTCGAAGGCGACAACTGTGCCGTCGTCGTACTCGATCACCACATCAACCTCCGCGCCGTCGCTGGTGCGCCAGTGACCCAGAGAGACCGGCTCTTCGAGCCAGGACGCCTGCTTGCGGAACTCCCCGACGACGAAGGTCTCCAGGAGGTGCCCGAAGTCCGCAAGTGCTGCGGGGTCGAATCCTGCGAGTTTGTCGGGTGTCAGGCGCAGCAGGCGAGCCGCCAATCCGGAGTCGACGACGTGAACCTTGGGTCTGACGCTGACTCGTGAGCGCAGGGTCTTGCCCCACGCCGGCAGTCGCACCACGAGAAAGAGGTCCTCGAGCAGTCGTAGATGACCCTCGACGGTGGCTCGACTGACGCCGAGCTTCTCCGCGGCAGCCGAGACGTTGAGCAGCTGCCCCGTCTGCGCGGCGACCAGGCCGAGTAGGTCGGTCATAGCTTGTCGTTCGCGGATCCGGCTCAGCTCCAAGGCATCCCGTTCGACCGATGCCCGCACGAAGTCATCGAACCATCGGGCTCGAGCGGTGCCGGGACGTCGCAGGGCCAGGGGCAGCCCGCCCGCGCACACCCGCTCGACATACTCCTGGCGGGTGGTCCTCGAGGAGGGGACCTGACCGACCACACTCTCAGGGTCGGCCGTCAACGTCTCGAGAAGGTTCTCCCGGACCCCGGTGATCTCCCCTTGGGACAGCGGCCAGATGGTCAACGAGTGCAGCCGCCCCGTGAGGGCCTGCGCTGTGGCGGGCAGGGCGTCCTGCCGGGTCGAGCCGGTGATGACGGCCGTTCCGGGGAGGCTGCCCTCCCGGTTCAGCCGTGCCTTGAGTGCATCCAAGATGTCGGGCACCCGCTGGTACTCGTCGACGCACACCGGAGCCGGACCTCCGACGACCGAGACCAGATTCCCGACGACCGCCTCGCGCACCTCGACATCGTCCAGGTCGAGAACCAATCCCCCAGCGTCGGCAGCGAACTTGCGCAACACCGTGGACTTACCCACCGACCGCGGGCCGTGCAGAGCGATCACCGGCTCCACCGTGACCAGCTCCGGCAGGAGCTCACTGACCCTCCGTGGGACGAGCGAGTCGAGAACCATTATGCAAACCTAGCAGATGTGATGACCCGAACTAAGCAGATGTGAGCCCTCTAAATAAGCAAACATGACTGCTTTCGTTGAGCAAACGTGAACACCCCCCATAGTCCCCGCCGACTTCACGGCAACTGCATTCGGCCGACTGTGGTCACTTGACCTCGGATCGGCGGATGAGCACCAGGCCGATCGCCAGCGGCATGAGGAACCAGAGCGTGCCCGAGACCGCGAGCTGCTGCCACTGCTCGCTCGACATGATGCCGTTGAACAGCGGCACCTGGGCGAAGCTGTAGTCGACCCAGGGCTGGAGGTCGGCGAACCACTGCTGGCTGACCGCGAGCAGGCCGAGGAGCGGAGGCAGGACGAGGGTGTAGACGAAGTAGGCGACGATGGCGCCGGCCGAGTTGCGGATGACGACGCCGAGCATGAAGCCGAAGAGCATCCCGAGGACGCTGCCGAGGACGATGAGCGCGAACTCGGTGACCGTGGCGTTCCAGACCGGGTCGAGCCCCGTGATCACGCTGCCCAGCAGGGTTCCCAGGGTGCCGACGACCAGGGCGATGAACATCGCGACCACTCCGACGACGAGCGCGGCGAGGAGCTTCGCGCCGAGGACCTGCCCGCGGTGCGGAATGAGGGTGAACGTCGTCAGGCCGCTGCGCTGGCTCCACTCGCTCGTCACGGCCAGGATGCCGATCATCGGCAGGATGATGGTCATCGGCGCCCCGATCGCGGCGGCGAAGTTGTCGAACGTCAGGGCCTCGTCGGGGGCGAACACGATCAGTGCTCCCGTCGCGAGCAGGCTGGTGATGACGATGCTCGCCATGAGCCAGAACCCGGCGCGGGTGTCGAACATCTTGCGCAGCTCGACGCCGACGATCCGGGTCAGTGGGATCCGGGCCGAGGCGGCACGGGGGCGAACCAGAGAGGGTGCGGTATCAACCGCCGCGGGTTCGAGGACGGTGGTGCTCATGCTGCGACTCCTTCGCGCTGGGTGTCTGCGGTGAGCTCGAGGAACAGCTCCTCGAGCCCGGCTCCGTCGGCGTGACGCAGCTCGGTGAGAGCGAGGCCGGCGTTGAGGGCGACCTCGCCGACCTGCTCGGAGGTGGCGTCGGTGTGGACGCTGCCGTCCGGGCGGACGGTGTGAACGAGGCCGGCGGACTCCATGGCCCGGCTCAGGTCTGCGGAGGTCCGAGAGCGGACGGCCGCGCCAACGGACGCGAGCAGCTCGGCCTTGTTTCCCTGGGCGACGATGCGACCGTTGCCGATGACGACGAGGTCGTCGGCGATGACCTCGATCTCGTGGAGAAGGTGCGACGAGAGCAGGACGGTGCCGCCTCGGTCGGCGTAGCCGCGCAGCAGGTCCCGCATCCAGCGGATCCCGGCGGGGTCGAGACCGTTCGCCGGCTCGTCGAGGATGAGGACGTGCGGGTCGCCGAGGAGGGCGGTCGCGATGCCGAGTCTCTGCCGCATACCGAGGGAGTAGTTGCGCACCCGGCGGTCGGCCTCCTCGTCGGTGAGGCTGACGATCTCGAGCATCTCCTGCACGCGGGCCTTGGGGAGGCCCATCGTGCGCTGCGCGACCGTGAGGATCTCGCGACCCGTCCGCCCGGCATGCTGCGCCGAGGCGTCGAGCAGGACGCCCACCTCGCGGCCCGGGTTGGGCAGGTCGGTGAAGCGGCGTCCGTCGATGGCGGCTGTGCCGGCGGTGGCGGGGTGAGGCCGACGAGGATCCGCAAGGTCGTGGACTTGCCGGCCCCGTTGGGCCCGAGGAAGCCGGTGACCCGACCCGTGGCCGCGGTGAACGTGACGTCGTCGACGGCGGTGAAGCCGCGCTGCGGTCAGGGTCAGGCTTCGACGCGAAATTGCGATGTGCAAGAAATGTAGAGATTTCTGCATCCAAACGCACCGCGACAACGGAACTGTATGTAGACGGGTGAAAGGCACCCGCCCAACCAGAAGGGTCACTCTCATGAAGCGCATCCTCGCCACCACGTCCATCGCCGCTTTCGCCATGCTCGGCTTCGCCGGCACCGCCAACGCCGCCCCCTCCGAGACCGGCAAGGCAGCCTCCTGCTTCGGCCAGGTGCACAAGTCCGTCAACGCCGGCACGGCCGTAAGCGGCATCAACAATGTCGGCGAGGCGATCAAGTTGCTCGGCGGCGGTCAGGCCAAGAACGATTTCGCCAAGGGCGCCTGCTAAGGCCAGCCGTTTGCCCCTCCATCGCACCTGCGGCGGCTCGGATCCCGAGGATC
>JBHEPF010000109.1:0-10376 GCA_046260445.1 Dermatophilaceae bacterium
CCAAGAAGCAGGCGCAGGAGCCCATCGCCGAGCAGGCGACCCGGGTCGGGATGCCCTATGTCAACCACCGCTGGCTCGGTGGCATGCTCACGAACTTCCAGACGATCTCCAAGCGTCTGACGCGCCTCAAGGAGCTCGACGAGATCAACTACGAGGACGTCGCCGGCTCCGGGCACACCAAGAAGGAGCTCCTCATCATGAAGCGGGAGAGGGACAAGCTCGACAAGACCCTCGGCGGTATCCGTGACATGGCCAGGGTCCCGTCGGCCGTCTGGATCGTCGACACCAAGAAGGAGCACCTCGCCGTCAACGAGGCGCGCAAGCTCAACCTGCCCGTCATCGCGATCCTCGACACCAACTGCGACCCCGACGAGGTCGACTACAAGATCCCCGGCAACGACGACGCCATTCGTTCCGTCACTCTGCTGACCCGCGTCGTCGCCGACGCCGTCGCCGAAGGCTTGGTCTCCCGCAGCTCCGGTCGCTCCGGTGGCGAAGCCGACGCCGGCGTCGCCGCCGACGAGCCGCTCGCCGAGTGGGAGCGCGAGCTCCTCGCCGTCGAGGACTCCGCCGTCGTGGCTGCTCCCGCCGCTGAGGTCGAAGCTGCTCCCGCGGCGGAGGTCGAAGCTGCTCCCGCCGCTGAGGTCCCTGCCGCTGAGGCCGAAGCTCCTCCCGCGGCTGAGGCTCCTGCCGCTGAGGCCGAAGCTCCTCCCGCCGCTGAGGCTCCTGCCGCTGAGGTCGAGGCTCCTGCTGAGGCACCTGCCGCTGAGGTCGAGGCGCCTGCCGCTGAGGCCCTCGCCGCGGAGGCCCCCGCCGCTGAGGCTCCCACGGCTGAGGCCGAGCAGGCCTGATCGCTCGTGGGGGCGCGCGGACCGCGGGCACCCACGAGCGCAGTCACCCCACCACAGTCATCAGATCCAGGAAGACAGGTAGAAGACAGGCAATGGCGAACTACACCGCCGCTGACATCAAGGCACTTCGCGAGAAGACCGCCGCCGGAATGATGGACGTCAAGAAGGCCCTCGACGAGGCCGACGGCGACATGGGCAAGGCCGAGGAGATCCTCCGCGTCAAGGGACTCAAGGGCGTCACCAAGCGTGAGGGCCGCACGGCCTCCAACGGTCTGGTCGCGGCCAGGGCCGAGGGCGGTTCCGGCACTCTCGTCGAGGTTCTCTGCGAGACCGACTTCGTCGCCAAGGGCGAGCGCTTCGGCGACCTCGCGGACGAGGTCCTCACGACCGCGATCACCTCCGGTGCGACCGACGCCGAGTCGCTCCTCGCAGCCCAGACCGAGGGCGGCCGGACCGTCCGGGAGCTGCTGGACGAGGCCAACGCCACGATCGGCGAGAAGATCGAGGTCAAGCGTGTGGCCCGGCTCGAGGGCGAGACCGTCGTGTCCTACCTCCACAAGACCAGCCCCGACCTGCCCGCGCAGATCGGTGTCCTCGTCGCGACGGAGGGTGGCGACGACACGGTCGCTCGCGACATCGCCATGCACGTCGCGGCGTTCAGCCCCTCGGTCCTCGACCGCTCCGAGATCGCTGCGGAGACGGTGGAGAACGAGCGTCGGGTCGCCGAGGCGACCGCTCGCGAGGAGGGTAAGCCAGAAGGGGCGCTGCCCAGGATCGTCGAGGGTCGGGTCAACGGCTTCTTCAAGGAGAACGTGCTCATCGAGCAGGCGTTCGCCAAGGACGCCAAGAAGACCGTCGCCAAGGTTCTCGAGGAGGCCGGTGCCAAGGCCACCGGCTTCGCCCGGTTCCGCGTCGGCGGCTGAGCTCACCCCAGCGCCGTTCCGTCACGACAGCGCCCCACGTGCCCAGCGCACGTGGGGCGCTGTCGCGTTGCGCACCGACCGAGATCGGGTCCTGGTCCGGGTCGCCGCAGCGCGGTTGGTCCGCAAGGAGTCCGGTGTGGCAGGATCAAGCGACCGCCCAACGATCGCCATCCCAGGAGGACACCGGTGCCCCACGTAGATGCGCCCCTCCGCCCCGCGACCCACCCTGCAGACGCGAGCCGGCCCCGTCGGGTCCTGCTCAAGCTCTCCGGTGAGGTCTTCGGGGGAGGCAAGATCGGCGTCGACCCCGACGTTGTGCGAGGCATCGCCGAGCAGATCGCGGCAGCGGTCAACGAGGGGATCCAGGTGGCGGTCGTCGTCGGCGGTGGCAACTTCTTCCGGGGTGCTGAGCTGCAGCAGAAGGGCATGGAGCGCTCGCGGGCGGACTACATGGGGATGCTCGGGACCGTGATGAACTGCCTCGCCCTGCAGGACTTCCTCGAGAAGGAGGGTATCGACACCCGCGTTCAGACCGCCATCACGATGGGTCAGGTCGCCGAGCCCTACATCCCGCGGCGCGCGATGCGACACCTCGAGAAGGGCCGGGTCGTGATCTTCGGCGCCGGTGCGGGGATGCCCTACTTCTCGACCGACACGGTGAGCGCCCAGCGGGCGCTCGAGTGCCAGTGCGACGCCGTCCTGATGTCGAAGAGCGGCGTGGACGGCGTCTACGACTCCGACCCGCGGACCAACCCGGAGGCGGCCAAGCTCGACAAGGTGACCTTCGCCGACGCGCTGCGCGGCAACCTCAAGGTCGTCGACGCCGCAGCCTTCAGCCTCTGCATGGAGAACCGCCTCCCCATGGTGGTCTTCGGTATGGAGGGTGATGGCAACATCACCCGCGCTCTGCGAGGCGAGCCGATCGGCACGCTGGTCACCTCCGGCTGACGCCACCGCCGCCGACCTGCGAGACTGAGGGCCGGTATGCGCCGCCCCCGCGAGTTTCGCACCACCCCGGCACCTGCGGGCCAGAATCGAGACGAGAGAGACGAAGGACGAGATGATCGACGAGACGCTGTTCGAGGCCGAAGAGAAGATGGAGAAGGCCGTCGAGGTGACCAAGGAAGACCTCGCGGGCATCCGGACCGGTCGGGCTCACCCGGGCATGTTCAACAAGGTCGTCGTCGACTACTACGGCGCGCCCACACCACTGCAGCAGCTCGCGTCGTTCCAGACCCCCGAGGCGCGCACCGTGATCGTCAGCCCCTATGACAAGAGCTCGATGGGCGCCATCGAGAGAGCCCTGCGTGACGCGGACCTCGGTGTCAACCCGAGCAACGACGGCAACGTCATCCGGCTCAACCTTCCGCAGCTCACCGAGGAGCGCCGCAAGGAGTACATCAAGATGGCCAAGCACACCGGCGAGGAGGGGCGCGTCGCGGTCCGCAATATCCGCCGGCACGCCAAGGACGCCATCGAGAAGCTCGTCAAGGACGGCGAGATCGGCGAGGACGAGGGCACCCGTGGTGAGAAGGAGCTCGAGTCCCTCACGAAGAAGCACGTCGACGCGATCGACGACGCACTCAAGCACAAGGAAGCCGAGCTCCTCGAGGTCTGAGGGCACGCGGACCTCCGTGACCCCCATGTCGCCGCTCCCATGACGAACGACGCATCGCCGTCCCCGACACCGCCGACCCGGCGCGCCCGCAAGGGGGGCGACCGCACTCCGTCGGCCCCGTCGAAGGCGGGTCGGGACCTCAAGGCCGCTGTCGGCATCGGTCTGCTCCTCGCGGGGCTCGCGCTCGGGTCGCTGCTCGTCCTCAAGGAGCTGTTCCTCCTTCTCGTCCTCATCGTGATGTGGGTCGGAGTGTGGGAGCTCGCCCGCGCCCTGCAGACCGTGCACGTCCACGTCCCGGTCGTGCCGGTGCTCGTCGGTGGAGCGGCGATGGTCGTCGTTGCGTTCTACCAGGGGGCCGAGGCCCAGCTCATCGCGTTGGGACTCACCGTGGTCGGCGTCCTGCTCTGGCGGGTCGCCGACGGTGTCACGGGCGCGCTCAAGGACGTCAGTGCGGGCGCCTTCATCGCCCTCTATCCATGCTTCCTCGGCGCCTTCGTCTCACTGCTGCTCGCGGCCCCGGACGGACACCTGCGGGTCATCTTCTTCATCCTCGTCACCGTGTTCAGCGACATCGGCGGGTATGCGGTGGGCGTCCTCATCGGCAAGCACCCGATGGCCCCCTCCGTGAGCCCGAAGAAGTCGTGGGAGGGTTTCGCCGGATCCGTCCTCACCTGCGCCCTCGTCGGCTCCCTCGCCATGTGGCAGTTCTGGCCGGACGCGACATGGTGGCACGGGACCCTCATCGGCGCGGCCGCAGCCGGGGTGGCGACGATCGGCGACTTCATCGAGAGCTCGATCAAGCGCGACCTGGGAATCAAGGACATGAGCTCGCTGCTCCCGGGGCACGGCGGGGTCATGGACCGGATCGACAGCCTCGTCATCACCGCCCCGCTGCTCTGGGCCGCCCTCTCGTACGCCGTTCCGATCGCCTAGGACTGCCGATGACCGAAACGACCGACACCAGCCCGCCGACGGAGCCGACCGTGGCGACAGAGGCGACCGCGACCACCCGGCCGCGCCCCGGCCAGCTGATCTTCACCGCTCCCCGGCGAGGCAAGGCGCCGACCCATCTCGCGGATCTCGCGCCCGCCGACCGCAAGGCCTTCGTCGAGTCCCTCGGCCACAAGGGCTTCCGGGCCCGACAGCTGTCGACGCACTACTTCGAGAGACTCGTCGCCGAGCCCGAGGAGATGACCGACCTGCCCAAGGCCGAGCGCGCCGCGCTGGTCGCCGCCGCACTGCCGACGCTGCTCACCCCGCTTCACACGATCACCGCCGACGACGGGATGACCGTCAAGACGGTGCTCCGCCTCCACGACGGCGCCCTCGTCGAGTCCGTCCTCATGCGCTACCCCGACCGGGTCACCATGTGCATCTCCAGCCAGGCGGGCTGCGGCATGAACTGCCCGTTCTGCGCGACCGGCCAGGCTGGGCTGACCCGCAACCTCTCCGCGGCGGAGATCGTCGAGCAGGTCGTTCATGCCGCACGGCTGCTCCGACGCGGTGAGGTGCCCGGCCTCTCGGCCGCCGACCGCGAGGAGCCGCTGCGCGTCTCCAACGTCGTGTTCATGGGCATGGGTGAGGCGCTGGCCAACTACAAGGCCGCCATCGGCGCCATCCGGCGCCTCACCGACAAGGCCCCCGACGGCCTGGGCATGTCGGCGCGGGGAGTGACGATGTCCACCGTCGGCCTCGTCCCGGCGATCGACCGTCTCGCCGCCGAGGGAGTGCCGGTCACCCTCGCACTCTCGCTGCATGCCCCCGATGACGAGCTGCGCGACGAGCTGGTCCCCATCAACACCCGATGGAGCGTCGACGAGGCGCTCGATGCCGCGTGGCGCTACTTCGAGACGACCGGACGACGGGTCTCTATCGAGTACGCCCTCATCCGCGACATCAACGACCAGTCCTGGCGCGCCGACCTGCTGGCGGATAAGCTCACCGCCCGGGGCAGAGGCTGGGTCCACGTCAACCCCATCCCCCTCAACCCGACTCCGGGCTCGAAGTGGACCGCTTCACGAGCCGGTGTCCAGCAGCAGTTCGTCGAACGACTGCGGGCCCATGGCATTCCGACGACCGTTCGGGACACACGCGGGTCGGACATCGACGGGGCCTGCGGCCAGCTCGCCGCAGGGCAGGTCGCCGCGCGTTAGTCTCACCCGGATGCGTCGGCTCGCCGTCGACCCCGGCCCTCCAGCGGGACTCCCTCGTCGCAGGCGTCGACATCGTGCGCGGCAACCCCGACCTGGTGCACCACGTCATCGTTCACCGGGCCGATCCGGACCGGGTCGCCGACGACGACGGGACGAAGACCTCGCTCGAGACGATGCTCCCTCCGGCGCCGGTCGAGCTGCCGTGCCGGCAGCGCAACCAGGGAGGGCTCTGCGTGCGGGAGCGTGCTGTGCACGACATGATGGAACGGTTCGGGGAGGCAGGACGCACCGGGGACCTGCTCCACTTCCTCTGTGGGGCTGCAGCGCCGGGGCAGACCCAGTCGTGCACCCGCGAGATCCGTGAGGCGGGGACCATCCGTGCGGTCTCGGGGCACATGCACCTGCTCGGCATCTCGATCACGATCGACGTCACCGCGGGCAGTCCCGACGAGCGCCGTGGCGGGGTCAGCGGGTCGGGAAGTACTCCATCGCCCCGGCGACGTCGTCGACGAGGTGGACGTGGTTCTCCATCGGGCGGCCCGCGGCCAGCGCCCGGATGAGCGGCCAGGCCGGCAGGGTCTCGGTCCAGTGCGCGACCCCCACGAGCACGAGCTTGGGCAGTAGGTGGCCTGGGAGATCCTCATCGTGGTAGTAGAGCGGGGTGCAGGCCTGGAAGATCTCCTGGACGGTGCCCGCGGCGCCCGGCAGCACCACGATGCCGGCGTCGGACCGGGTGATGAGGCCGTCCTCACGCTCGGCGTTGGAGAAGAACTTCGCGATCGCATGGCAGAACACGTTGGTCGGCTCGTGCCCGTAGAACCACGTCGGGATGCCGATGCTGTGCGGGCGCTCGTCCCTTGCCTGGCCGTCGGCCACGTCACGGCGCACGTCGAAGGCGAGGCGGGCCCAGTCGTCGATACTGGGCCGGAACCCGGGCACGGCGGTCAGCCGGTCGAGCCCCTCCGCCAGCTCGGCGGGGTCACGTGTGAACGCCCCGAGGTTGACCGCCTCCATCGCACCGGGCCCGCCGCCGGTGAGCACGAGGTGTCCCGAGTTCACGAGCGCGTGTCCCAGCTCGGCGGCGGCGCGGTACCCGCCCGCCCCGCGGGCGAGGCTGTGCCCGCCCATGACGCCGACTGCGGCCCGGCCCGCGAGGATCTCGGCGAGACCGTCGCTCATGGCGTCGTCGTGGATGCCTCGCAGCATCGTGACGTAGGTGTCCTTGCCGAGCTCGGTGTCCGTCGCCCAGGCGTAGGCGTGCGCATCCGGTGTCGACGCATACCCGTGGCTGGCCAGCCCGGTGTAGAGCTCGGCCGGGTGGTAGAGGCGTCCTCGGTAGACCGAGACTGGAGCCTGCGGGTCCTTGGGGAAGATGATCGCCCCGTGCCGCCTCAGATGGGAGTCGAGAGTTGGAGGAACGGAGCCGCCGAGGAGGACCAGGCCCTCGAGATCCGTCCGGCCGAAGAGCGCCTCGGCGAAGGGTGCGAGATCGAGCCCCTGCAGCCGCAGCTGGGTCAACGGGGTGCCGGAGTCCAGAGCGTCCTGCAGCGCGGCGCCGGAGTGGATCTCGTGCATGGTCAACCACCGTAGTGGCGTGCGGCTCAGTGGCCGCCGGTGAGTCGGCCGAGGAGGTTCCCGAGTCGCGCGGGGGAGCCGGTTCGCCGTTCCTCGCGGTCCGCGAGGTGGGCCAGCCGCAGACCGGCGTTGATGCCGAGCCAGCGCAGCGGCTCGGGCTCCCAGCGCGGTGAGCGGTGTCCGACCCAGGGCAGCCGGGTCAGCCGAGTGTCCTTGCCGAGGACGAGGTCCGCGAGGGTGCGTCCGCCCAGGTTGGTCGCTGCAACCCCGTCTCCGACGTATCCGCCGGCCCAGCCGACACCGTCGCCATAACCGACGGACGGATGCCAGTCACGGGCGATCCCGAGGGGGCCGCCCCAGGTATGCGTCACCGCCACGTCGCGCAGCTGCGGAAGTGCGGTGCGCAGGACGCGTGCCAGGTCGGCGAAGACGCGCTCCTCCTGGTCGAAGTCCTGCCGGATCTGCGAGGAGTAGTGGTAGGGAGCACCTCGACCACCGAAGGCGATCCGGTCGTCGACGGTGCGCTGACCGTAGATGACGACGTGGCCGTGGTCGGTGAAGACCTCGCGCTCGGCGAGACCGATCGTCGCCCACTGCTCGGCCCTGAGCGGCTCGGTCGCGATCATGAGGGAGTACACGGGAGCGATGTCGCGCCCGTGCCCGGGCACGCGTGACGTCCACGCTTCGGTGGCGCGCAGCACATGTCGCGCGCTGACCCGGCACCCGTCCTCGAGGACGACGAGCCCGCGGGAGAGACGGCCGACGCGCCGACGCTCCCGGATGACGCCGCCGCGCCGAACGACGGCGGCGGCGAGCCCGTCGACGAGCCGCCGTGGGTGGACGCGCGCACAGTTCGGGTTGAAGGTCGCACCGCGGACGTCCTCGGCTGCGAGTCGCTCGCGGGTCGCGTCGGCATCGAGCCACACTGTGCCGAGCTCCCACTGGCGGGAGCTCACCACTGCCGCCCTCGCGCGGTGCATCTGTGCGGTCGAGCGGACCAGCGCGAGCGTGCCTCCCTTGGCGAAGCCGGCCGCGATGCCCTCAGCCGCACAGCGAGCCCCCACCTCGTCGACCGTCTCTCGGAGTGCCGCGAGCAGGTCCAGCGTCGCGGGCCGCCCGTGTTCGCCCGCGACGGTCTCGGGGGAGACCGGCCATTGCGCGGAGACCCAGCCGCCGTTGCGGCCGCTCGCGCCGAAGCCGACGTGTTCGGCCTCGAGGACGAGCACCGTGAGATCGGGCCGGTGCTCGAGCAGGTAGTAGGCCGTCCACAACCCGGTGAGCCCGCCGCCGACGATGGCGACGTCCACCGACTGAGGGATATCGCCCTGGTATGCGGTGGCCGGCGCCGCCGTTTCCCACCAGAGCGGTGACCGGACGGTCATAAGTGCTTCTCGGCGTCGCTGAGGACCGAGCGCAGTCGCGAGGTGATGTCGTCGAACTCGGGCGGGCCGATCGTCAGCGGGGGCGCGAGCTGGATGACGGGGTCGCCGCGGTCGTCGGCGCGGCAGTAGATGCCGGCGTCGAAGAGTGCTCGAGAGAGATAGCCGCGAAGCAGCCGTTCGGACTCGTCCTCGTCGAAGGTCTCGCGGGTCTGCTTGTCCTTGACGAGCTCGATCCCGTAGAAGAACCCGGCACCGCGGATATCGCCGACGATGGGCAGGTCGGCAAGGGTGTCGAGAGCGGACCGGAAGCGCCCGGCGTTCTCCTTGACGTGGGTGTTGAGCCCCTCCCGCTCGAAGATGTCGAGGTTGGCCATCGCTGCTGCACACGAGACCGGGTGCCCACCCCAGGTGTAGCCGTGCGGGAAGCTCGTGGTCCCGTGCCGGAACGGCTCGAAGAGCCGGTCGCTCGCGATCATCAGGCCGAGTGGCGCATACCCGGAGGTCACGCCCTTGGCGGTGGTGATGATGTCGGGCTGGTAGCCGATGTCGTCGCAGGCGAACATCGACCCGATCCGGCCGAAGGCACAGATCGTCTCGTCCGAGACGAGGAGGACGTCGTACTCGTCGCAGATCTCGCGGACCCGGTCGAAGTAGCCGGCCGGGGGCGGGAAGCAGCCACCCGAGTTCTGGACCGGTTCGAGGAAGACCGCCGCGACGGTGTCGGGGCCCTCGAACTCGATCGCCTCGCCGATCCGGTCGGCGGCCCAGCGGCCGAAGGCCTTCTCGTCCTCGCGCAGCGCCTCCGGCGCTCGGTAGAAGTTGGTGTTGGGCACCTTGAAGGCGCCGGGGACCAGAGGCTCGAACATCTCCTTCGCAGCAGGGATCCCGGTGATGGACAGGGCGCCCTGGGGCGTGCCGTGGTAGGCGATGGACCGCGAGATCACCTTGTGCTTGGTCGGCTTGCCGGTGAGCTTGAAGTACTGCTTGGCGAGCTTCCAGGCCGTCTCGACGGCTTCACCGCCTCCAGTGGTGAAGAAGACCCGGTTGAGGTCGCCGGGGGCTCCGGCGGCCAGTCGCTCCGCGAGCTCGATGGCGCGTGGGTGCGCATACGACCACAGTGGGAAGAAGGCGAGCCGGCTCGCCTGCGCGGCCATCGCCTCGGCGATCTCGGTGCGGCCATGCCCGACCTGGTTGACGAAGAGCCCTGCGAGGCCGTCGATGTACTCCCTGCCGAAGCTGTCCCAGATCCGGTGGCCCTCGCCACGCACGATGATCGGCACGTCCTGCCCGAGGCCGCCGCGCTCCGGCGGCTCGAAGACCGAATGCCGGGTGAAGTGCATCCACAGGTGGTCGCGCGCAGCGTCGGCGTAGCGGGTGCCGGCAGGCGTATGCGGTTGGTCGGTCATGCGACCCAGCTTTCTCGGGGCCGTACTCAGCGGGTACCCCAGTTGTAGTGCTGCTTGTTGAGCTTGAGGTAGACGAACGTCTCGGTCGAGCGCACGCCGGGCAGGACCCGGATCCTGGTCGAGAGGAGCTCGAGCAGCTGCTCGTCGTCCTCGCAGACGACCTCGGCGAGGATGTCGAAGCTGCCCGCGGTGGTGACGACGTAGTCGACCTCGGGCATGTCGGTGAGCGCGTCCCCCACGGCGGTCATGTCACCGCTCACCCGGATCCCGATCATCGCCTGACGCCGGAAGCCGACCTGGATCGGGTCGGTGACGGCGACGATCTGCATGATGCCCGTGTCGAGCAGCCGCTGGACCCGCTGACGGATCGCCGCCTCGGACAGTCCGACCTCCTTCGCGATCGTCGCGTAGGAGGCGCGGCCGTCGACCTGAAGGACCTCGATGATCGACTTCGAGATGTCGTCGAGA
>JBHEPF010000173.1:0-3612 GCA_046260445.1 Dermatophilaceae bacterium
AGATCACGGCGGAGAGTGCCGCCGAGCTGTTGCGCAGTGCCCGCTCGGTCGTCATCACGCCGGGCTACGGCATGGCGGTCGCCCAGGCGCAGTACCCTGTCGCCGACCTGACGAAGAAGCTGCGCGATCGTGGCGTGAAGGTGCGCTTCGGCATCCACCCGGTCGCCGGCCGTCTCCCGGGTCACATGAACGTCCTCCTCGCCGAGGCCAAGGTGCCCTACGACATCGTCATGGAGATGGACGAGATCAACGACGACCTCGCCGACACCGACGTGGTGCTCGTCATCGGCGCCAACGACACGGTCAACCCGTCGGCGGCCGAGGATCCCACGTCACCGATCGCGGGCATGCCGGTCATCCGGGTCTGGGAGTCGCACGACGTGATCGTCTTCAAGCGCTCGATGGCTGTGGGCTACGCCGGTGTACAGAACCCACTGTTCTACAAGGAGAACACCCAGATGCTCTTCGGTGACGCCAAGGATCGGGTCGAGGACATCGTCAAGGCGCTCTGAGCGTGCCGGTCGCGAGCACAGGGGCGCGGCCGGCGCCCAGCTTCGGCTGGACCGCCTCGCCGGGATCCTGGCTGTCGACACGGTCTCCCGGACCGTCCGGGTCGCCGGCGGCACCCCGTTGCACGAGCTCAACGAAGGCCTGGGCCGGTGGGCCTGGCGATGGTCAACCTCGGCGACATCGACCGGCAGACCATTCCGGGAGCCGTCTCCACGGGGACGCACGGCACGGGAGCGGCCCTCTCCGGCCTGGCCGGCGCGGTCCGCGGCCTGACCCTCGTCGCGGGTGACGGGTCGATCCAGAGGTTCGACCGGGACGACGAGCCGGACCTGGTGCGGCTGCTCGCGGTCGGGCTCGTCACGCTCCGGCCGTCCCTCGCTCCCCGGGTCAACCAGGTGAGTGCGCGGGCGCTGAGCCGCCGCGAGTTCACCGACTCCTCGCACCGGGTGTTCTGCACCCGTCGCGACGTCCGTTTCGCTCTACCCGCACATGGGGGAGGTCCGGGCGCTGCGGGACCGGCTCGATCCGCAGCGGGTCACGAACGCCTATCTCGATGGCGTGCTCGGCCTAGGGCCGGGTCGGGTCGCTGTCGAGGTCGTCGTCGCCGCCGTCGCGACCGAAGAACCCGGGCGGGTAGAGCGGGATCGGCCCCGTGGGTGCGGTGCCCTGTTCGTGCGAGCTGTAGAGCATCCGCGCGTGCCCGTCCCCGGACCGGTCGTAGTGCTCGATCACGTCGCGCTCGTCGCCGCCGACATCACGGTGGTCCGGATAGTCGCTCGGGTATGCGTCGGTCGCGTCCGCGACGCTCCGCCGGGTCGTCATCCTCTCGAGCCGTCGGCGGAGCCGGTTCTTCTTGCGGCCACCGGAGCGGGGAGCCTCACCGAAGATGACGTGGCACAGCTCCTGGTAGTTCTCCCGCGGGAAGGGGAGGAAGGTGATGTCGTGGAGTGCCTGGTCCTGTCCGGCGCTCTCGATCGTGATGCTGCCGTAGCCGAGGATCTCGCCGAGCGGGTCACGCCGGTAGCGCATGTCGGTGACCTTCTGGTTGCGCATGCTGTCGACAGTGGTGGAGAGCACCCCGTAGACCTTGAGGATGCGGCGATCGGTCGCGACGAAGAGGTTGCGGCTCCAGTACAGCCAGCGCCAGAACAGCCAGAGGGCAGCCGCGATGGCCAGCCATAGGAAGAAGTCCTGGGTCGAGCCGAGACCGTCGATGTCGCTGACCGAGCGGAGGAGGAGCCCGACCGCCAGGACGACGGCGATGATCGGCTTCCAGAGCACGATGAGGTGCTGGCGGGCGGCCAGTCGGATCTGCTCGGTCTCGGTGAGGTGGTCGCGCAGGTGCGCGTTGTTCTCGGCTCGCTCGAGGTCACGCCGCATCCGCCAGTGGACGGGCGCGGCGTCAGGGAACGCCGGCTCGTCGTCCCAGACCGGCCTCGAGTCGTCGTATGCCATGATCCCTGTATCCCGTCCTGTCGGACCGGCCGTCAGCGGCTGAGCAGCTCGTTGAAGAACGCGAAGATGTTGCGGATGCCGTTGTAGATGATCTCCCAGACGGATCCCACGATGTCCGCAGCCGAGCTCGGGTTGGTGAGGATCGCATACAGGAAGAAGATGACGAGGACCCACGTCACGATCTTCTTGATAGGCGGCATCGCGGCGCTCCTTCAGGGCGGGGGTGCCGGGCCGGAGGGCACGGCAGAGTGAGGTCTACGCGTCAGTGTGACAGATGTGGTTTCTGTGACTCGGCAGGCGGCGGTCCGGGCGTGTCCGCCCGGCGACCCCGTCCGAGGTCAGTCGCGGCGGGCCCGGAAGAACTCGGCGAGGAGCGCGGCGCACTCGGCCTCGCGGACCCCCGCGACGACCTCGACCCGGTGCAGGGCCGCCCGGTCGCGCACCAGGTCCCACACCGAGCCGCAGGCCCCGGCCTTGGCGTCCCAGGCCCCGAAGACCACCCGCCGCACCCGCGACTGGATGAGAGCGCCGGCGCACATGACGCATGGCTCCAGGGTGACGACGAGGGTGCAGCCATCGAGCCGCCAGTTGCCTCGCTGCGCGGCCGCGGCCCGCAGCGCGATGATCTCGGCGTGGCCGGTCGGGTCCTGCTCGAGCTCGCGGACATTGCGGCCGGTGCCGAGCAGCTCGCCGTCGGGTCCGAGGATCGCGGCACCCACGGGCACGTCGCCGTGGTCGAGGCACTGCCGAGCCAGGCGTAGCGGCTCATCCATCCACTCGGCGTCCGGGGTCACGCGATAAGTTTCCATCATGCGAGTCATCAACCCGGACCACTCCCTCATCGCCCACAAGCTGACCTACCTTCGCGACGAGCGGACCGACAGCCCGACCTTCCGGCGGCTCGCCGAGGAGCTCATGACCCTCCTCGCCTACGAGGCCACCCGCGAGGTGCGGATCGAGCCGTTCACCATCCGCACGCCCGTCGCGCCGACGACCGGCATCAAGCTCTCCAACCCCAAGCCGCTCGTCGTCCCGATCCTGCGCGCCGGCCTGGGGATGCTCGAGGGCATGGTGCGACTGCTGCCCTCTGCGGAGGTCGGGTTCCTCGGCATGCACCGCGACGAGGAGACGCTCGTGGCGACGACCTATGCCAACCGGCTTCCCGATGACCTCACCGACCGCCAGGTCTTCGTCCTCGACCCGATGCTCGCCACGGGCGGCTCGATGGTCGACGCGATCCGCTTCCTCATCGACCTCGGGGCCCGCGACATCACCTGCGTGACCCTCCTCGCGGCGCCGGAAGGCATCGCGCACATGCAGGACTCGTTCACCGACATCGACCCGCCGATCACCCTGGTGACGGGTGCCATCGACGAGCGCCTCAACGAGCTCGGCTACATCGTTCCCGGTCTCGGCGACGCCGGCGACCGGCTCTACGGCGTCGCCCACTGAGCCGCTCCTCGTCGAGATCAGTCGCCGCTGCGGCCAGGTGGCGCTATGTCGCCTCCCTCGACGGGCACGCATCGACTCGACACGAGCGTTTCGTCTCGGCGGGATCCGGGTGGCGTTGGGACCCACCGTCGCCCACCGCCACCGCCAATGTGAGAGCCCCCGGTCGCACGCTTCCGGGGGCTCTCATATTGGCGG